>NZ_CP039373.1:1534859-1869688 GCF_000179235.2 Synechococcus sp. CB0101 | reverse complement strand
CCTGGCGAGCACAGCATTGGTGTCAGTGCGGAAGATGTAGAAGGAGTGTTCTTCCTCGATCGCCAGAGGGGCATCAGCGATCTGGAGGGCACTGGGCAGGGTCTCGCGCTTCCGCGCCTTCTTGATTGCCACCAGCACCCGCTTTGCCGCTGCCTGCTTCTTGAGGAACTCCTCCACCATCAGTTCACGGTGAGTCATGACGCCCCCTTGTTGCGACCAGCAGGCGTTTTGGCGTATTCCTCACGAATCAGACCCAGCAGGAGGGTCTCCAGATCACGGAAGCGCCTGTTGCCCTTCTGAACCTCCTTGAGCATCTCTGCCTCGACAGGATGCAGATGAATCCTGATGGTGGTCATCTGATGCACCTGCTGGATGGAGACCCGAAGACCTCTTGATGCTTTTCTCGCAGCAGGGTCTTGTAGAGACCACTGATATCCATTTTGTATAGATCCATCAGATCCTCCATTTGCTGGAGGAGAAATGGATGCTCTTTTTCTTTGAAACTGATTTGCTTTACTCTTGGAATAGACTTCATCTATACATTTAGAATAGAACCTGAATCTATTTATTCATGATTCATCCTTGGCGAGGATCATCTATTTTCTTGTGGTCATCATTTAAGATGAACTTCTGGATGTTATTTAATAATAGATTTAAATCTTGACTCATGACTCCACCAGGATTTCTCTTGAATGAATCAAGGATAAATACTTGAGGATTAAATCAAGAGATCTTATTGATTGCTGATGAATCTTGAATCAAGTTTCAGTTGAGTTTCTTTTGCGTGTGTCTTGAATCAAGTTGCGAATAGAATCTGTTTGATTTTGTCTTGAGTCTTTTGGGGTTCTTTCGAGTGGTCATTGGGAATCATCAATGAATCAACTCAAGATCATTTGATGAAACCACTACAAAGTTCATTATACAGGCTTCTTTATAGTTTGTCAAGCATCCTGTGTTTATCTGGATTTTATCGAGTCACCATCTTGATCAAACCTCTACAAGGTTATTTATGCTTTTCAAGATTTACACATGAGAAAATCTGTGATATAATATCGACATCTAGACAAGCAATATGACAAATGACCAAAGCCATCGAAGAGACCTTTATTGACTACATCTCAACTGCATTACCTCTTTTTGAACGCAAAGCGAATGCTCTTCGCTTCCAGTGCCCTTATTGTCAATACAGCGGCAAGAACAGCAAAGGGAAGACTCTCGCGCCATCTGACGCCAAGGGTTACCTGTATCCCGTTGGCAACGCTTGGAACTTCAAGTGCCACAAGTGTGGTGAGCATCAATCGTTTGAGAAGTTTCTGGAAGCACAGTTCCCGCTGGTGCACTTTGAATACGTGCGCCTGCGAGAGAAGCATGGAACCACTGGTTTCCAGACCAACTGCCCATCACTGGAGACCCTGCTGAAGAAGCGAGGGGTTCTGGGCAATCCACCTGAGTTTCGACCTGAGCGATTTCACCAACAAGTTCAGCGCCCTGTAATGCCTTCAGCACCGCCCTCAACGCCTCATGCCCCCAGGGTCACCAAGTTGCCGCCGATGCGCTCACCGCAGCAGCAGGCAGGTCACCAGTCGCGCCTGAACCATCTGATGAAGCAGCGTGAGCAGCAACGTCGTTACCGCACTGGTGAGTTGTGGTGATTACCAAGTCGGCATCTTCAATCTGCCTGTTGGTTTGGCATAGGTATCCAGGAGCATCTTGGTGGAGTGACCTGCCGCCGCTGCCAAATCAGCTGGCGAATTGCCCATCGCAAGAGCATGAGACAGAAAACTATGACGCTGGGCATACAGCCTCCTCGGCTTCAATCCACACCGCTGCAGGCTGCGATGCCAAACACGACCCAACAAGTGGTCATAGACGTTGCTGTGGCTGGTGGGCGTGACGAATACCAGCCCATACGGGTCGTAGATGCTCAGCTGATCCATCTGCTGCTGGTGCTCTTTCAAGGTCTCCAGCACCTGGGGCATCAGCGGCACCACTCGCTCCTTGCCCGTCTTGGTGGGTGCCCACTCAACCCTCCCACTGGAATACCCATCACGCCGCAGGCTCTTCATCACCAGCACCTCTCCCTGCTCCAAGCGGATGCAATCCCAGGTCAGCCCCCTGATTTCGGCATTTCGCAGCCCAGTGCCCCCTCTGCCAGCAAAGTTGACGCCTCTCCATCCCGACCATTTTTCAAGCAGGGGGCTTGATGGAGCAGATCTATGCGTCGCTACAGCGAGGCCGTCAAAGCTGACGCGAGAAAGCGGATGAGTCCGCCCATGCGGCAGAGCGTGGCCCAGATCTCAGCAGAGCTGGGCATTCACGTGGTCACCCTCTACAACTGGAGGAAGGCCTGGCGGTTGCAGGGAGAGGTGGTGCCGGCATCCGAGAAGGATCCTGAGGGCTGGAGTGCCACAGACAAATTCACGGTGGTGCTCGAGACTGCTGGGCTCAACGCCACCGAGCTCAGTGCCTACTGCCGAGAGCGGGGTCTCTATCCGGAGCAGGTGGAGCGGTGGCGTCAGGCATCCCAGGATGCCAACGAGAAACCAGTGCTCACCTTGAAAGAGCAGAAGGAGCTGGAACGGCTCCGCGCGCAGGATCAAAAGGAGATCAAGCGGCTCAAACAGGAGCTGCGCCGCAAGGAGAAAGCTCTGGCGGAGGCGGCTGCGCTGCTGATCGCCTCAAAAAAGATTCAGGCCTTCTGGGGAGAGGACGGGGACGATTGACGTCGCCTGACGATCGCCGGAAGGCCCTGGAGATCCTCGACGAGGGCATCATCAACGGTGCCCGAGCTCGTGAGCTGGCTCTGCTTCTGGGCGTGGGCCTGTCGACGTTGCAGCGCTGGCGCCGTCAGTTTGCTGGAGACGGTGATGGTGTCGATCGTCGCAAGGGCAGCTTCCGGCATGTGACTCACCGCCTCAGTGAGGAGGAACGCCAACGGATCCTGCTCACGTGCAATGAGCCGGAATTTGCGGCGCTGCCGCCTGGGCAGATCGTGCCGGTGCTGGCGGATCGCGGGTTGTATATCGGCTCAGAGCGCAGCTTTTACCGAGTTCTCCATGCTCACGGTCAGGTTCACCGGCGGGGCCGAGCTCGGCCACCACAGGAACCGCGCCCAGTGCCACGGCTCAGGGCTGCTGGTCCAAACGAGGTTTGGAGCTGGGACATCACCTACCTGCCCACCACCGTGCGAGGTGTGTGGCTGTACCTCTATCTGGTGATCGACGTCTGGAGCCGCAAGGTCGTGGCGTGGGATGTCGCTGAGCGAGAAGACCCAGTCATTGCAGCCGATCTGGTGATCAGGGCGTGCCTGCGCGAGCGAATCAGTCGGGGACGCAAGCAGCCGTTGATCCTCCACGCCGACAACGGCAATGCCATGCGTGCAGCCACGCTGGAAAGCAGGCTGGAGGAGCTGGGCGTGCTCAGGTCGTTCTCGCGTCCGCGCGTCAGCAACGACAACCCCTACTCCGAATCGCTGTTCCGCACTGCGAAGTACCGGCCTGATTACCCGAGACGGCCATTTGCCAGCAAGGACGAGGCCTGCCAGTGGGTGGCGTCGTTTGTGGACTGGTACAACCATCGGCACCGCCACAGCGGCATCAAGTTCGTGACGCCTCAGCAACGTCACGGCGGACAGGCCGTGGAGATCTGTCGGCATCGCGCTGTCGTGTACGAAAAAGCCCGCCAGCTCAATCCACGGCGCTGGTCACGAGCAATCCGATGTTGGCGTCAGCCAGAAGTGGTTTGGATCAACCCACCATCTACAGAAATTGAATCCACACCGGCTACGTTGACGATGACTGCTTGAACAGCAGCAGAGGCGTCATCTTTCCTGGCAGTCACCGGTGCTGAGCCAGAGCAAAAACAGGGGGTAATACCAAGGCTCGTTGGTCTCCAGGTCACTCAGCACCACCTGGATTTCTTCCACGCTCAGCACATCGCTCTGCACTGACCGCCGCTGCCACTTCAGCTTGTGGGAAAACAGGTGGCGGTTGCCGCCTGAGCACTGGCGATAGTGGGTCATCAAACCAGCGATGGTGCAGTCGCTCAGCCCCTCTTCCCGTAACCACGCCAGAAACGCCTCTGCGTCACTCCTGTTGCGGATGGGCTTCCCATAGCGCTTCAGCACCCTGTAGGCGTGGATAGCGGCAGCCTGGCGCTTCTCCTCTGCCCGTGCCTTCACGGCTTCCAGCAGCCCCACCTCCTTGCCGTTGATGAGGGGCTGATACGCCATCAGGGAGCGGTCAAAGGTGCCCTGCTGGTAGTCGCTCCATATCTGGGCACTGATGGCTTGTGCTCGTGCCACCGCTACAGGGTCACTCCAGCGACCCAGGCGATTGATGAAGGCATCCTTTCCATCAATCCGCACCCGCACCTGCAGGCTGCCGTTGTTGTTGCGAAGCGAGGGCGGCTTGAGCAAGGTGCTGTGCAGGTGCTGACACCAGGGCTACGGCTGCACCACTGACCAAGCCAAGCCAGTCAACTCGGCTTGTAGCCCTTCGTAGCCGTGGGGGTCTCTGAGAGAAAAAATCTGGGAGTTTTTTGGGGCGGTGGCTTGGGAGTTGGCTGGGAGACCTGGGGCAGCCGCTGAAATCTCAAGCCCAGCCTGGGGTCTTTGAGAGACGGGCTCGCTTCACGCAGTGGTGGATGCCATAGCTCACATAGACGTAAAAGCGCCCTGGCTCACCAAAGAGCGTTTCGTTGCTGGGGGTGCGGCGGCGATAACCGTGGCAAGCAGGCTCCTCCTGGGAATACGCCTCCGTTTCCACAATCACGCCCCACAGCAAGTCGCCATGTGCTTTGCGCTTCACCAGCAGGCAGCCAATCAGTTCAGGCGCCACCAGCTCAGCGAGGCGGCAGAAGAAGCTGCGGGGGAGAGCTCGCGGATGTGGTTGAGTCGCCGCGGGGGTGGATGGAGGCACATCACAGTTAGCTCACTGACTCCTGTCACAGCCCTCCGGCTCAGACAGACTCAGCGCAAGATCATCTGAGTGCAATGGATTCCAGCGGCTTCACCCTTGCCACCGTGCTGATTGGCGGTAGCGGCCTGTTTGTACTGGCCACCCTCTTCTTTGGCACCAAAGGCGGCTACTACGACACCGACCAGTACGACGGCAACGGAACGGCCCACTAAAACCCTTCGGGAATGCCTTAACCCTGACTGGGCAGCTGCTCCGATTCAGGGCAGTCGCCCGTCACCTCAATGTCGTCGGGCTGAGCTGAACGGCTGAAGTAGGCCAGGCGGGTGCTCACCGCGCCGATGGAATCGAGGCGCACGCACTCCTCCCAGCTGTGGAGCTCATCGTCGTCTTCGGCGTCGTAGCGGAGGGTGACCAGATCACCTTCCAGCTCCACCACCAGGGCTTCTTCGATCCAGCGTTGCTGGTCGCGCAGAAACACCCAGATCGGCCGTTGCTCACATTGGAAGCGGTAAAGCTTGCGCTGCAGCATGGGGTGCCCTCAGGAACCACCTGAACTCGATCCTAGGGATACTGAGCCGATCTGAGTTGCTCCGCCGTCGTGGTTGCCACCCCAACTGAAGAGATCCGGCTGCAGCTACGCAGCTGGCCGGAGGTGGAGACCTATTTGCAGCGCTGCAAGGGCGTGATCGTGCCGCTCGGCTCCACCGAACAGCACGGTCCCACCGGCGCCATTGGCACCGACGCCCTCACCGCCGAAGCCGTGGCCCTGGAAGTGGGCCGCCGCAGCGGTGTGCTCGTCACACCCGCCCAGGCCTTCGGCATGGCCGAACACCACCTGGGATTCGCAGGCACCATGAGCCTGCAGCCATCCACGCTGCTGGCGGTGATGCACGACCTGGTGCTCTCCCTGGCCCGCCACGGCTTCGAGCGCATCTACGTGATCAATGGGCATGGCGGCAACATCGCCACCACCAAAGCGGCCTTTGCCCAGGCCTACGGCACCGCCGTGAGCCGGGGGCTGCCCAACGCCGCTGCCTTGCGCTGCAAGCTGGCCAACTGGTTCATGGCACCCGAGGCGATGGGGCTGGCCCGCGAGCTCTATGGCGACAAGGAAGGCCACCACGCCACGCCCAGTGAGATCGCCATCACCCTCGCCCTGGAGCCGAGCCTGCAAAGCAAGCAACGCCCGCTGCCAGAGGCCGCACCCGCGGGCCCAATCCACGGGCCGGACGACTTCCGCCGCCGGCACCCCGATGGGCGCATGGGCTCCGATCCATCGCTGGCCACGGCCGAACACGGATCGCGCTTCCTGGATGTGGCGGCTACGGCCCTCACCGCCGATCTGCAACGCTTCCTGGAGGAGCCCTCCAGCTAGGTTCTGACCATGAGCAACATCAGCGCCGACGACGTCCGCAAGGTGGCCAAGCTGGCCCGCCTCGACCTGCCCGAGGAGAAGGTCGCCACTTACACCACCCAGCTGGAGCGGATCCTCGACTACGTCGATCACCTGCAGGCGGTGGACACCGAGGGGGTTCCTCCCACCACCCGCGCCGTGGAAGTGGTGAACGTGACCCGCGACGACGTGGTGGTGCCCACCGAAGTGCGCGAGCAACTGCTCGAAGAAGCCCCCCAACGGGAGGGCGACTTCTTCCGCGTGCCGAAGATCCTGGCGGACTGATCAGCGCTTCGGCGAGACAGCCGTGCGATGCAGAAGCGCCACCACATGGCGGCGCGCCTTGAAGCTCGGCAGCAAGCCGGCGATCGGCCGCAACTTGCTGCGCCGGCGCTTGTGGCTGCGCACGCCCAGCAGGATGTCGTAGATGAAATTGGTGAAATCACCCTTACTTTCAAACAAACCAAGGCGTTGGGGCGAGCCCTTGGCATCGAGAATCGGCTTGGTGGCTTCGTAGGCCGGTTTGTATTCAAACCAGGGAATCGAAGGCCAGAGGTGATGCACCAAGTGATAGTTCTGGCCCATGATCAGCCAGTTCATCAGCCTGCCGGGATAGATGCGGGCGTTGTGCCAGCGGTTCCGCGATAGGAATGGGCGGTGGGGCAGGTAATCAAAGAACAGACCAAGGGTCACACCCACCATCAAGGCCGGCGCGAACCAACAATTGAAGATGAAATCAATGAAGCCATACTTGATGCCGGCAAGCACGATGGCGAAAAACACACCGCGGCCCAGACCCCACTCCAGCAGCTCATAACGGCGCCAGAGGCGGCGCTGAAAGAAGAAATATTCGTGATAGAAGAAGCGCGGTGCAATCAACCACAACGGGCCGAAGGTGCTCACGATGTGATCTGGATCGTTCTTCGGATCGTTCACATGCGCATGGTGCTGCAGATGCACACGCGTGAACACCGGGAAGCTGAAGCCCAGCAACAGTGCGGCCCCATGCCCCATGAAGGCATTCCAGAAGCGATTCGGATGGGCCGCGTTATGGCACGCGTCGTGAATCACTGTGCCCTCGAGGTGCAGGGCCAGAAAACCGGTCGCCAGCAGCGGCAGCAGCGGCCACTCCCACACAAACCAGCCGGCGATCGTGATGGCGGCCAGCACGTAACCGCCCAGGAACAGCCCCACCGTGGGATTCCAGGCCGCCGGTGGATCGAGGTACTCCCGCGGCACGGCACTCACCGATGCCCGCAGCTCCCGCGAGGCGCCGTCCATCTCCGGTGACTGAACCAGAGCTTGCGTCATTCCCTGGCTGCACCGGCCAACGTTCAGGCCACCTTAGGAAGTTGGGGCCTTGCCCCCGATGCCCACCGGGGGACTTGAACCCCCACAGCCGAAGCCACTGGAACCTAAACCCAGCGCGTCTACCAATTCCGCCAGGTGGGCATGGCGCGACTGTACGGATGCACCGAGAATGCGGTCAATCTCGTCGCAGTCATGGTTGCCAGCCTTAGCGGAACGCTTGCCCTGGTGGTGGGCCTGGCCGTGCTGTTGCTGCCGCTGCTGGCCACTGAAATGTCACGACCCCGTGACGCCATGTGGGGTGCGGTGGTGCTGCTGCTGGGGCTGACGTTGGTCACCAGCGCCGATCGCCTCACCGGCTCCCCGATGCTCGCGGTGCTTTGCGGTGGGCTGTTGATCGGCCGGTTGGGCGTTGAGGTGCTGCAGCTGCGCTGGCGTGCGCTCACCCCCGAAGAACAGCAACGTCTGCTCTCTGTTGAACGCTGGCAAACCAGCCTGAGCGAACTCGTGGTGAGCGTGGCCAAGGGCATCGCCGCCGTGAGCGCCGCGTCGGGCACCGTGCTCGCCGCGCTCAAGCGCGGCGGCGGCAGCAAGGGCAGCAGTGGCAAGCGCTGGGTGCGCGCTGAAGACGCCTCAACCTCCGCTGCTGCTGCACAGCCCGCCCAGCCCGAACCCGCGCCCGTGGTGAGCTCCTTCGCCGAAATCGATCAGCTGCTCCAAGCCGCCGTCAGCCAAGCGGGATAATCGGCCCTTGCTGCTCCAGGCGCCGTGACCGCCAGCTCTGCGCCCGCGACTTCCTACAAAGACACCCTCAACCTGCTGCAGACGCCCTTCTCGATGCGGGCGAACGCGAAGGTGCGGGAACCGGAGATCCAGGCGTTCTGGGCGGAACTGCAGCTTTATGAGCGCCTGAGCCAGCAGAACCCCGGCGAGAGCTTCACCCTGCACGACGGCCCCCCCTATGCCAACGGGGCCCTGCATGTGGGGCACGCCCTCAACAAGATCCTCAAGGACATCATCAATAAAACGGCCCTGCTGCAGGGCAAGCGGGCCCGCTTCATCCCTGGCTGGGACTGCCACGGCCTGCCGATCGAGCTGAAGGTGCTCCAAGGCCTCAAGAGCAGCGAGCGGGCCGAGCTCACCCCGGTGAGCCTGCGCCAGAAGGCCCACGCCTATGCCCTGGAGCAGGTGGAAGGGCAGAAGGCCGGCTTCCGCCGCTGGGGCATCTGGGCCGACTGGGATCAGCCCTACCTCACCCTCCAGAAGAGCTACGAAGCCGCCCAGATCGGCGTGTTCGGGGCGATGGTGCTGGCCGGGCACATCTACCGGGGCCTCAAGCCCGTGCATTGGAGCCCCAGCTCCCGCACCGCCCTGGCCGAAGCCGAACTCGAATACCCCGACGGCCACACCTCCCCGAGCGTGTATGCCGCCTTCCCGGCTGTGGAGCTGCCGGCGGCCCTGGCCGAGCAACTGAACGCCGCTGGCCTCAGCGCCGATGCCGCCACCGCCACCGGCGGCCTGGCCGTGGCCATTTGGACCACCACCCCCTGGACCCTGCCCGCCAACCTGGCGGTGTCGGTGAATGAACGCCTCGACTACGCCATCTGCGCCGTGGCACCCCAGGGCGACAACGCCGCTCCTGCCGTGAGCCATCTGGTGGTGGCCGCTGAGCTGCGCGAAAGCCTGGAAACCAGCCTGGGCCTCGCGCTCACGCCGCTGCTGAGCGTGAAGGGCGCGGCGCTCGAGGGGATCGTCTACCGCCATCCACTGCTGGAGCGCACGAGCCAGGTGGTGATCGGCGGGGACTACATCACCACCGAAGCCGGCACCGGCCTGGTGCACACCGCCCCCGGCCACGGCGTGGACGACTTCAACACCGGCAAGAAATACGGCCTGCCCGTGCTCTGCCCGGTGGATGAGGCCGGCAACCTCACCGCCGAAGCCGGCCCCTTCGCCGGCACCAACGTGCTGAAGGACGCCAACCCCACCATCCTCGAAGCCCTAGAGGGCACGGGCCTACTGCTCAAGCAGGAGCGCTACGAGCACCGCTACCCCTACGACTGGCGCACCAAGAAACCCACCATCTTCCGCGCCACTGAACAGTGGTTTGCCTCCGTGGAGGGCTTCCGCGCCGCGGCCCTGGAGGCCATCGCCCAGGTGGACTGGCTCCCCGCCAGCGGCCGCAACCGCATCGAGGCGATGGTGAGCGAGCGGGGCGACTGGTGCATCAGCCGCCAGCGCACCTGGGGTGTGCCGATCCCGGTCTTCTATCACCGTGAAACCGGTGAGGTGCTGCTCAACCAGGCCACCCTCGATCACATCCAAGCCCTGATCGCCGAGCACGGCGCCGACGTGTGGTGGGAGCGCGATGAAGCCGGCCTGCTGCCCGAGCCCTATGCCGCCGACGCGGCGCAATGGCGCAAGGGCACCGACACCATGGACGTGTGGTTTGACTCCGGCTCCTCCTGGGCCGGCGTGTTGGGCGGCATCGCGGGCGGTGAGAGCCGTGCGCCCGAGCTCCACTACCCAGCCGATCTGTATCTCGAGGGCAGCGATCAGCACCGCGGCTGGTTCCAGAGCAGCCTGCTCACCTCCGTGGCCGTGAACGGCCATGCCCCCTACAAGCGGGTGCTCACCCACGGCTTCACCCTCGATGAGAAGGGCCGCAAGATGAGCAAATCCCTCGGCAACGTGGTGGATCCCGCGGTGTTGGTAGAGGGCGGCAAGAACGAAAAACAGGAGCCGGCCTACGGCGCCGATGTGCTGCGCCTGTGGGTGAGCTCCGTCGACTACTCCGCCGATGTGCCCCTGGGCCCCGGCATCGTGAAGCAGCTGGCGGACGTCTACCGCAAGGTGCGCAACACGGCGCGCTACCTGCTGGGCAACCTGCACGATTTCAACCCGGCCACCGATGCCGTGCCCTACGCGGAGCTGCCACTGCTGGATCAATGGATGCTGCAGCGCACCGCCGCCCTGATCGACAGCGTGTCGGGAGACTTCGAGCGCTTCGAGTTCTACCGCTTCTTCCAGGCACTGCAGAACTTCTGCGTGGTGGATCTCTCGAACGTCTACCTCGACATCGCCAAGGATCGTTTGTATGTGAGCGGTGCGGCTGACTTCCGCCGCCGCAGCTGCCAGACGGTGCTGGCCCTTGTGGTGGAACGCCTCGCCGGCCTGATCGCCCCGGTGCTCTGCCACATGGCGGAAGACATCTGGCAGAACCTGCCCTACTCCGTAGCCGAGCGCTCGGTGTTTGAGCGGGGCTGGCCCACGGCACCTGCTGAGTGGCGACGCTCTGAGCTGGAAGCACCGATGGGGCGAATCCTGGAGCTGCGCGCCCTGGTGAATCGCCAGCTGGAAAGCTGCCGCAGCGGCGGCCAGCTCGGCGCCTCCCTGGAAGCCCAGGTGCAACTGGAACTGGGCGAAGGTGCCGAGGCCACAGCCCAGGCCCTGCAATGGTTGAAGAGCTCCGCCCACCCCACGGTCGACAACCTGGCCGACTGGCTGCTGGTGTCGGCACTGCAGCAAGGCGGATCAGCCCCAGCAGAGGTGCTGGCCGAAGCCAGCGAAGGCGGCCTGCAGGTGCGCATCGCCAAGGCCGCCGGTGAGAAGTGCGAGCGCTGCTGGCACTACGAAACCGATATCGGCCAACACAGCGCCCACCCCAGCCTCTGCGGCCGATGCGTGACCGTGCTGAGCTGATCGATCAGCTGGGGCTCGCACCCCAACCCCATCCCGAGGGGGGCCACTACCGCGAGACCTACCGGGCCAGCCTGCTCGTGGACACCCCATGGGGGCCCAGGCCTGCCAGCACAGCGATCCTGTTTCTGCTCAGGGCCGGGGAATGCTCCCACTGGCATCGGATCCGCTCCGATGAGCTCTGGCATACCCATGGCGGCGGCGCGCTGCTGGTGCACGACATCAGCCCCAGTGGCCGAGCCCGCACCACACGCCTCGGGCTCGATCTGTCCCGCGGCGAGATCCCGCAACATGTGTTGCCCGCCGGCCACTGGTTTGCGGCTGAACCGGCCAATGGCAGCGACTGGAGCCTGGTGAGCTGCACCGTCGCCCCCGGCTTCGACTTTGCCGATTTCGAGCTGGCGGCAGCGGAGCAACTGAGCCCCTACGGCGCCGCTCTCACAGCACTCCTGGGCAACTGGCGGCGCTTGTGCGTGCAGCGCTGAGGATCAGCCCCAGCGCGCGGGATCCAGCAACAACTGAGGCTCCATCGGGCCCGCCAGTCGCTGCTCTGCAGCGGGATTGAGCGGCCCCTGCAACAGCTCGGCGGCCTCGAGCCGTGCCGATTCGGGCAAAGCCGGTTGATCGGGATCGAAGCCGGTGGGATGGCTGACGCTGCTCGAGAAGCCCCGGAAGATCAGCAGCTCAAAGGGCTCCATCCCGCTGTCGCCCGGGAGGTCACCGGTGAGGCGCAGCACCCGATCAGGCCGGCTGCGGCTGATCTCCTCCAGGCGGTCGAGCAGCTCAGAAACCACCGGCCACCCGCCCCTGCTTCGGCAGCCGCACCAGCAACCACTGCAACGCACCCACCGCGTAGGCCACCAAAGCCACGTAGCCCACAAAGGCCGCGATGGTGCCGGTCCAGCTGCCGCCGAACACGAAATTGAAGAAGCTGGCAGCGCCGCCGTGCAGATCATCAGGCGCCTCCAGCCACACCCGACACACCGGGCGGGTGACGCCGCCGCGCACGCAGTCCAGGGCGCGTGCACTGAGCAGAGCCCCCAGCACCCCAAACACGCTTAGGCCCCAGCGCCAGGCACGCACCGCAAAGGGCAACGGCCGCCAGGGGGGCAGATCCGCCAGCTCTTCATTGAGATCCACCCAGAACCACACGCTCAGCACCACCAGGCCCTGGGCCAGGAACGCCAGGAGATAACCAAGGGGCTTGTTGTCGGTGAGCAGCAGCACCGTGATCAACAGCAGGCTGGCCACCTTCCAATAGATGCCCATCAAACGCACCAGGGCCTGCTCCCGCTTCCAGGCAGCCCACAGGAGCAGCACCAGCGGCAGCCCCACGGCAAACACCGCAGCCAGGCGATAGTCCAGCCAGACAAGAGTGCGATAGAGCAGCAGGTCTGGCACGCAGAGGGGGGCGGCAAGCCGTCATTATCCCGGGCCTGACGCTGCAGCCAGCAGCAGTAGGGTCCAGCCATGGCTCGGACGTTTCGCCTCCCCCATTCGCTGCAGTCCAGGATCGGCCCGCTGTTGCGGCGCCGCACACGCCGGCAGGCCCGCTGCTGCACCGCCCTCAGCAATCAGCCTGCCTTGGAAGCGGCGGTGGCCGACCTGAGCCAACAACTCCGGGCCGCAGGTCAACGCGGCGAGGCGGATCTGGCGCTGGTGTTCTGCTCCACCGCCTACGCCACCGATTTGCAGCGGCTGTTGCCACTGCTGCGCACCGCCATCCCCAGCCGCCATTGGATCGGCTGCGCCGGCGGTGGCGTGGTGGGCACTGATGCCCAGGGCCAGCCCCACGAGCTGGAGCATCAACCCGGCATCAGCGTGAGCCTGTTTGAACTACCGGGGGCGGAGCTGCAGCTGTTCCACCTGGAAGCCGGTGGCCTGCCGGATCTTGATGGTCCCAGCCAGCAATGGGTTGATTGGGTGGGCGCCCAGCCCGATGCCGCCCATTCGATGCTGCTCTTCATCGACCCCGGCTGCCCGGCGATCAACGATCTGATCAGTGGCCTGGACTACGCCTATCCCCAGGCGGCCAAGGTGGGCGGCATCGCCGGCCAGCACAGCGCCAGCCACGGCTCTCTGCTGCTGAACGACCAGGTGGTGGAGGGCGCCGTGGGCTGTCTGATCGGTGGTGCCTGGCGGCTCGAACCCGTGGTGGCCCAGGGCTGCCGGCCGATTGGTCCGGTGTTTGAGGTGGAGAAAGCCGAGCGCAATGTGGTGCAACGGCTCAGTGATGGCGACCACCGGGGCACTCCCGTGGCCTGCCTGCAGGCGATCCTCGAAGACCTCAATCCAGAGGAACGCGAACTGGTGCGCCACTCGCTGTTTCTGGGGGTGGCGAAGAGCAGCTTTCAGCTCAGCAGCAGCGATACCCCAGACGATGCGGCCTTTCTGGTGCGCAACCTGATCGGCGTGGATCCCCGCACCGGCTCGGTGGCCGTGGGCGAACGCTTGCGCGTGGGGCAGCGGGTGCAATTCCAGCTGCGCGATGCCAACGCCTCCCGCCAGGAACAACGGCAACTGCTCAGCAGCCAGCGCCGGCGGCAGCCCGAACCACTGGCGGCCTTGCTGTTTGCCTGCCTGGGGCGGGGCGAGGGGCTGTATGGCCAGCCCGATGGCGATGTGAGCGCCTGCCGCGAACAATTTGAACGAGTTCCGGTGGCCGGCGCCTTCTGCAATGGCGAAATCGGGCCGGTGGCGGGCGCTACCCACCTGCACGGCTACACCGCGAGCTGGGGCTTCCTCGTGCCCAACCAACAACCCGCCGATCGCCCTGCCTCCTGAGCCGCATGGTGCGCCAGCACGTCAATCCCCTCAGCCGTTTCTTCCAGCTGCCGCTGGAACTGCCCGCGCCGGCAGCGCTGTTCAGCGATCCCAGCCAGCCGATCCACCTGGATATCGGCTGTGCCCGCGGCCGCTTCCTGCTCGCCCTGGCCCAACAGCAACCCGCGCTGAATCACCTCGGCGTGGAGATCCGCCGGCCGCTGGTGCAGGCCGCCGAAGCCGACCGCCAGGCCCTGGCTCTGGGCAACCTGCACTACTTGTTCTGCAACGCCAATGTGAGCCTGCAGGCGTGGCTGGCGGTGCTGCCAGCCGGCCAGCTTGATCTGGTGTCGATCCAGTTTCCGGATCCTTGGTTCAAGAAAAAGCACCACAAACGGCGGGTGCTGCAGCCAGCGCTGCTGCTGGCGATCGCCGCGGCCCTGGCCCCGGGCAAACGCTTCTTCATCCAGAGCGATGTGCCCGCCGTGATCGATCCGATGGTGGCGCTCACCGAAGCCTGCGGGTGCTTCAGCCGCCCCGCGATCGACGCCAAACCCTGGCGCGCGAGCAACCCCCTGCCGGTGCCCACTGAGCGGGAAACCTATGTGCTCAACCAAGGGCTGCCGGTGTATCGCGTGCTCTATGAACGCAACGAAGCACCGCTGCCGGAGCTGGCAGTGCTGGAGCAATGGCTAGAAGCCACCGATAATCCGCTCGACTCCGCAGTCCCCACGGCATGAGCCTGGCCCCGGTGCCGTCCACCCCCTGGCTGCTGCGCTGGCAAGGCCTGCTGGCCAGTTCGGCCTCAGGTCCGATCAGCTCACGCTTCAGCCTGCTGGCCGGGCTCGTGCTCTGTGCACTGATGGCCGGGCTGCCGCTCGTCACCCGTGGCGGGCTGAGCCTGTTGATCCTTTCGGCCGGACTGCTCTGGCTGCTCTGGGCGCTGTGTACTCCAGCCGGACGAATCGGCGGCATCAGCGGCTGGCTGCTGGTGATGCTGGGGGTGGCGGTGCTGGCCACCGGCTTCTCACCGGTGCCAATGGCGGCCTTCAAAGGGCTGCTGAAGCTCACCAGCTATCTGGGGGTGTATGCCCTGATGCGTGAGCTGCTGGCCTGTGCTCCGCAGTGGTGGAACCGCATCGTGGCCGCCCTGCTGGCGGGGGAATTGGTGAGCGCGGTGCTGGCGATCCGCCAGCTCTATGGCGACACCACTGAACTAGCCCGCTGGGCCGATCCGAATTCAGTGGCCGACGGCACGATCCGCGTGTACGGACCACTCGAAAATCCCAACCTGCTGGCGGGCTATCTGATCCCGATCCTGCCCATCGCCCTGGTGGCGCTGCTGCGCTGGCGCACGTGGCCGCAGCGGCTATTTGCCGCAGCTTCACTGCTGGTTGGCGCGGCTGCACTGTTCCTGAGCTACAGCCGCGGCGGCTGGCTGGGCATGCTCGGCGCCTTGGGTGCAGTGATGCTGCTGCTGGTGTTGCGGCAGACCCGCCACTGGCCCACCCTCTGGCGCCGCCTGTTTCCGCTGCTGCTCGTGGCAGCGGCCGCTGCCGCACTGGTGGTGGCCGTCACCCAGATCGAACCGTTGCGGATCCGCGTGATGAGCCTGGTGGCAGGCCGCCAGGACAGCTCCAACAACTTCCGCATCAACGTGTGGCTGGCCGCCATCGAGATGATTCAGGAGCGGCCCTGGCTCGGTATCGGGCCGGGCAACAGCGCCTTCAACCTGATCTATCCGCTCTACCAACAGCCCAAGTTCAACGCCCTCAGCGCCTACTCCGTGCCGCTGGAGCTGCTGGTGGAGGGCGGCATCCCCAACCTGCTGGCGGGGCTGGGCCTCCTAGCCGCCAGCATTCGCGCTGGCTGGGCCCAGCTCAAGGGCGAATCCAGCTGGGCCCTACCGGCCCTGGCCGCCTTGGCCGCGATTGCAGGCCTGTGCGTGCAAGGCATCACCGACACGATCTTTTTCCGCCCTGAGGTGCAGCTCACCGGCTGGTTCTGCCTGGCCACCCTGAGCGTGAGCCGCAGCGCCGCAGCCCGCGCTGATGCCTGAGGCTCCGCCCCGGCTGATCGCCGGCTTCGATGCCGGCCAAACGCACACCACCTGCCGGCTGGCGCGGCTGGAGACCAGCGGGGCCTGGCGTGTGCTCAGCGAAGGCCAGGGGGGTGGGGTTTCCCACCTGGCCGCAACAGGCGGCGATAGCCGGTTTGCAGCGGCGCTGCAGGGCAGTCTCACGGCCGCCCTGGCCGCAGCGCAACTGGAAGCGAACACACCCCTGGCAGCTGCGGGGATCGGCGCCAGCGGCATCGAAGCGGGCAGCGCCGTGCAACACCAAGGCACCGCGCTGGCGGCCCAGTGCTTGCAGCTCTCTCCTGAACTGGCCGTGGTGGTGGGCGACGAGCGCACAGCCCTGGCCGGCGCCTTCAGCGGAGGGGCCGGCATCCTGGTGATCAGCGGCACGGGCTGCATTGCCGCGGGCAGCGATGGCCAGGGGCAGATCAGGCGCTGCGGGGGCTGGGGCTGGCTGCTGGATGGGGCCGGCTCCGCCATGGATATCGGCCGCGATGGCCTGGCCTTGAGTGTGCAGATGGCGGATGGACGTGTCTCAGACACACCACTGCGGGCGGCGCTGTGGGAAGCCCTTGGCGCTGACTCAGCCCAGGCGGTGAAAGCGGCTGTGGTCGCCCCAGACTTTGGTGCGGCAGGCTTCGCCCGCCTGGCGCCGGTGCTGAATGAGCTGGCCCTGGCCGGCGAGCGCCATGCCCAGGCGGTGATCACACGCTCTGCCGAGGCCCTGGCGGCGATGGTGCAGAGCGTGGCCGAGCAGCTGGATCTGCCCGCACCTGCTGTCTGCGGTGTGGGCGGAGCCTTGCTGCATCTGCAGCAGCTCCAGCTCGCCTTTCAGACAGCCCTGCGGCAGCGGCTGCCTGAGGCCACACTGCAGGCTCCGGCCGGCGATGCCTGCAGTGGTGCCCTCAGCCTCGCGGCGGCGGCGATCAAGCAGCGTTGAGGTACTGATCGGCCAGAGCCGCCAGATGCTGGCTCCAATGATCCACATCGGCCTGCTCGGCCGCTTCCACCATCACCCGCAACAGCGGTTCGGTGCCGCTCGCCCGCACCAGCACGCGGCCTGAACCATGCATCGCGGCCTCGGCCTGCTGCACCGCTTCGCTGAGTGGCGCGCAGCTCTGCCAACCGGTGCGGCGAGCCTTATCAGGCACGGTCACATTCACCAGCTTCTGGGGATAGGGCTGGAAGCTGCTGTCCATCCAGTCGGCGAGGGAACCGCCCCGCGCCTGAATCAAGCTGGCCACCTGCAGCGCGGTGAGCAGGCCATCGCCGCTCATGCCATGGCGCGCCGAGAGGATATGGCCCGATTGCTCCCCGCCGAGGGCCGCCCCCAGCTCCTCCATGGCGGCGTGCACGTATTGATCGCCCACGGCCGTGCGCTCCAGCAACCCGCCTGAGGCCTGCCACGCCCGTTCAAAGCCCAGGTTGCTCATCACCGTGGCCACGATCCGGTTCGCGGGCAAAACGCCATCAGCCATCAGGGCCTGGCCCCAGAGATAGAGGATCTGATCGCCGTCCACCACCCTGCCGCGGCCATCCACGGCGAGCATGCGATCGGCATCACCATCGAATGCGAACCCCATCGCCGCACCCTTCTCCAGCACCACCGTGCGCAGGGGCTCGAGATGGGTGCTGCCGCAGCCCTGATTGATGCGGCTGCCATCGGGCTGGCCATGAATCACGGTGAGATCAGCGCCGAGGGCGCGGAACAGTGCTTCACCGCAGCTGGTGGCCGAACCCCAGCAGAGATCCAGCACGATGCGGCAGCCCTCCAGGCGCGCACCCTCCACGCTCGCCAGCAACCGCTGCTGGTAGGCCTCGAGGAGGTCGGGGCGCTGGTGCAGTCGACCGGTGGCGCGAAAGCCACTGCTCACCTCGCTGCCGCCGTGCAGGCCCGCTTCGATCGCCGCCTGTTGCTCCTTGCCCAGCTTGGCGCCGCAGGCGCCGAACACCTTGATGCCGTTGTCGTGCGGGGGGTTATGGCTGGCACTCACCATCAACCCGCCGCTGCCGCCCAGCTGACGGATCGCCCCGGGCACCGCCGGAGTGGGGCAGAGACCCAGATCGAGCACATCGCGGCCTGCAGCGGTGAGTCCGGCCGCGAGCGCTGCCACCAGCATGGGGCCACTGCTGCGCGAATCACTGCCCAGAAGGATCGGCCCTCCCGGCGGCAGCACCTGCCCGCACCAATAGCCGAGCTGCAAGGCCAGGGCAGGGGTGATCTGCGTGCCCACCCGGCCGCGGATGCCATCGGTGCCGAAGGCGGCTGTGCCCTGGGGTAGAGGCGTTCCCAGAGGGAACGCAGCCAGGGAGAACGCAGCCGATTCGGCCATCACACCACCACACCTGAAGCGGCCTGCAGGCTAGGCGGAGGCCTCAGCGCCAACGCCGCGGCCACCAGGCCCAGAGCAGCAACTCCACCACCGCCCAAAGCAGCACGCCGCCCACAAACCAGCCGGGCAACAGCTGCAGCGGCCAGAGGGGGCGCAGCAGCATCAGCAGACCCGCCAGGGCCCACACCTGCAGCACCCGCCGCCGTTGCCGCCACCCCGGCAGCACCGTGAGGCTCGGCGGAAGCGATGGCAGACGCAGCCGGCCCATGGCCTGGGGATGAGATCTCCCCAAGAATGCCAACACTTGTTGCTCCGCGTTGCCCCAGCTGCGCCCCTCCGCCGCCCTGCTGATCGGCGCCACCTGCCTCGGCAGTGGCATCGCCCTGGCCGCAGCTCGGCAGGCCCTGGTGCGGCTGGCTCCTCCCCTCAACCCCAACAGCAGCACGGCTTCGCTGCAGGCCGCACGTTTCCGCAGCGTTGATCCCCTGCGCCGCCGTGATGCCGCCTTGCTGCTCAGTGCCCAGCCCAAACGCACACCCGCCGAGCGCCAGCAGCTGCTGCAGGGGCAAGGCTGGGGGAACGGCCCGCTGGCGGCGGTCGCGCTGAAACAAGGCGCGCAGAACGCAGAAGCCCAGGGCAAACCGCAGCAGGCCCAGGCGCTCTGGCACAGCCTGCTGCGCCGCTTTCCCCAGGAACCCGCCAGCGCTGATGCGCTGTATGCCCTGGGCCAACGCACCGTGCTGCTTCGCCGCTTTCCCGCCCACCCCGCGGCCCTGGCAGCAGCACTGGAAGATGGCGACAGCCTGCATCTGGCCCGCTGGGGTGCCCGCTGGCCGGGGGCTGAAGACCTACTTCTGCGGGCCTGCGAGAACCCAAAGCAAGGCCTCAACAGCGAGCAGCGCCAGCTGCTGAGCAGCGGCTTGCTGCAGGTGGGCCAACTGGAGGCCGCCGAGCGCTGCCTGGGGCAACAGCAACCCTCACCCGAGCTATCCCTGAGCCTGGGCCGCAGCCTGCTGCGGGGGAGCGGCGCCGAGCAGGAGCGGGGTCAGGCTCTGCTGCTGCAACTCGCCCAGCAGCAACCCAACAGCCCCCTGGCTCGAGACGCGGCAGCGCTGCTGGCCGAAGAACCCGGCGCTGCTGCGCTCGCGCGCCTAGAGCATCTGCCCAGCAGCCTGAGGCAGGGGCCGGCCGTGCAGGCGCGGCTAGCCCTGGAGCAACGCATCCCCTGGCAGCCGGTGCTGCAGCGCTGGCCCCAGGAACCGACCAGCTGGGAGCTGCAGTGGCAGCTGGCCCGTAAGGCCCTGCTGCAGCGGCAGTGGACGGAGGCCACCCAGATCCTGGAGGCGATCCCCAGCCGGAAGCTGCCGGCGGTGCTGGCCGCGCGGCAGCTGTTCTGGCAGGGCTATCTCGCCCAGCGAGCGGGCCAGAGCGAACAGGCCAAACAGCTCTGGCAGACGCTGCTGCGCACCCAACCGGTTGGGTACTACAGCTGGCGGGCCAGGGTGCGGCTCCAGCAACCGCTGCCCGGCGCCGCACCCATGCCACCCGGCCCCAGCGCCGAGCTGAGCTGGCACCCCCTCGCCAGCGGCAACCATCGGCTCGATGAGCTGTGGCGCACCGGCCAAGCCCTCGAGGCCTGGGAGAGCTGGCGCCATCAACAAGGGGGCCGCCGGCCCCAGGGCCCAATGCAACTGCTGCTGGAAGGGCGCCTGCGCACCGCCATCGGCGACGACTGGACCGGCCTGGGCCAACTGGACTTCGCCAACCTGCGGCTGCCGCAGCCGGGCTGCCGCGCGCAATGGCAACGGGCGTTGCAACAGCACCCGCGGCGGTTCCAGGCGGAGCTGGGCCAGGCCGCCCAGCAAGAAGGAGTGGACCTGGAGCTGCTCTGGGGCGTGGCGCGGCAGGAATCCAGGTTCAGCCCAGGGGTGAGCTCACCGGTGGGGGCGGTCGGGCTGCTGCAACTGATGCCCGAAACGGCCGCCGAACTGGCGGGCCGGCCGGTGAGTGCCGCCGAATTGCCGACGCCAGGGCTGAACGCCCAGCTCGGAGCCCGCTACCTGCGTCGTTTGCTGGAGCAATGGGAGCAACAGCCGTTCCTCGCGGTGGCCAGCTACAACGCCGGGCCCGGTGCTGTGGCCAGCTGGCTCAACCCTGCCCTGCCAGACCCCGAGCAGGAACCGGAGCTCTGGAGCGAAGCGATCCCCTATCCCGAAACCCGCCTCTACGTGAAAAAAGTGCTGGGCAACCGCTGGAGCTATCAGGTGCTGCAGAGCGATCCCACCGCGATCTGCATGGAGCCCTAAACGAGCGCAGGCACAAGCCGCTCATGCACCAGCGCCCCGAGGCTGATGCCCAGCAGCACCCACACGCTCAAGCCGATGGCCCCCATCCAGGGGGCCGGCGCAACGCGCAGCCGGCTCAGATCCAGGCGCGCCAGCAACACCGATGAGGCCAACACCAGCACCTCCGCCAACACGGCCAGGTGCAGCAGGTACAGGCCACCGGTGATCACGATCAGCAACGTCACCACCAAGGTGAGGGCCTTGCTGGCGGCCATCAGCTGCGACAACTCCCGCAGCAGCAGATCAGGCATCGCGCAGAACAGCACCACCACCAGGGCCTGCAGACATTGCAGGGGCCAGAACAGCGGCCCCGCCAATTCCAGCTGGAGGGGGGTCTCGGCGCGGTTGAGCATCAGCGGCGCCACCTCCGCCCAATGCAACCCCATGTAGCCACTCACCAACAGCAGCACCAACAACATCGGTGCCCGCACAGGCAGCAACAGCAGACCAAACACAGCTTTCACGGGGATGGCTCCAGCACCAGGGCAATCGCCTCAAACGGGCAGGTGGGAATGCATTGTTCGCACACCAGGCAGCGTTGCGCGTCGAACTGGAGCTGCCAAGTGGGGGCGTGGCTACTCAGGGCACCGCTGGGGCAAACGCTGGTGCAAATGCCGCAATCCACGCAGCGCGCAGGATCCACCTGGATCTGACCGGAGGCGCGGTTAAGGCCAAGCCCCTGGCTTTCCAGCCAGTGCTCAGCCGCAGCGAGATCATCGATATCGCCGGAGAGCTCCACCACCATGGTGCCGCTCTGATTCGGGGCGATCTGAGCCCGCAGGATCTTCGCGGCAATGTCGAACTCGACCGCCAACCGATAGGCAATCGGCTGGTGCACCGCTTCGCGGGGGAAATGCAGGGTGATGCGGCGCTTCACTCAGGCTCACCCGCTGGCGCTCAGGCTAACCAGCTTCAGAAAGCTGGCAGATTGTGGCAACCCGATCAGGCTCCCCCCGTGAGCGCACCGACGCCCGACTCCACAGCCCAACCGTTGCTCGGACGCCGAGCCCGCATGCTGCTGGCCGCCCTGGGCGCCGTTTTGGCTCTGGCCCTGTTCGCCCTGCGGGGCGGCCTCCAACCCGCCGCACCGTTGGAGAAGCTGGCGCGCCAATCCCTCGATCTTTCGGTAGCGCTGGGGGACGGACGCCCCACCCTGGTGGAGTTCTATGCCGACTGGTGTGAGGCCTGCCAAGCCATGGCACCCGCGATGGAGACGATCGAGCAGCAACACCATGGCGAACTCGACGTGGTGCTCCTCAATGTCGACAACCCGCGCTGGCAGCCGGAGGTAGATCGTTATGAGGTGAACGGCATCCCCCAGCTGGAACTGTTCAATGCCTCCGGCGAACCGATCGGCCGAGCCCTCGGGGCCCGCAGCAAACCGGAGCTCGAAGCACTCACCACAGCCCTGATCGCGGCGACACCGCTGCCGCAGCTGGCGGGCCTTGCCAGCCAGAGCAGCCTGCAACCCACCCTGGCGGCAACCCCGATGGCTGGTCCGCGCAGCCACGGCTGATCCAGCCAACCCCGCCTACCCTGCAGCCACCGCAGTCCGGCGGGCGCCGGCACCTTCCCCATGAACCGCTTCCGGGTTGAGCTGATCGCCGCCACCCCCAACCCGCAGCAGTGCATCTACGCCGCGATGCACCAGGACTACAGCGAGGGCTTCGTGGCCGCCGATCGCGCCGAATGGCCCGATGAAAGCAAAGCCGGCGAGATCTGCGTGAAGCGCCTGCTGTCCGGTGAACGGGGCCATTACGGACCGCTCGAGCACGCTCAGATCGTGCTCAATGTGGGCTGGTTCCCCCATTCGGTGATGCAACAGGCCCGAACCCACCGGGTCGGGGTGAGCTTCGATGTGCAATCGATGCGTTACACGGGAGATCGCATCTGCAGAGCCGCCAACGGCGAGCTCGAGCTGGAGGAGGTGTTCTATCTGCGCCCCGAGGGCCACTACAGCGATCGCCAGGGCAAGAAATACGCCTACACCGCTGAAGAGCGCAGCAAGGATCTCGAGCTCTGCCGGCTGGCTGCCGAGCGCTACCGCGACATGCTTGCGGCCGGCTTCGCCGAGGAGCACGCCCGCGGCATCCTCCCCTTCGACTACCGCCAACACTTCGTGGTGAGCTTCTCGCTGCGGGCGTTCCTGCACTTCATGGATCTGCGGGCAAAGCTCGATGCCCAGGAGGAGATCCGGGTGCTCTGCGATCTGATGTGGCCGCACATGCAGGCGTGGGCGCCGGAGATCGCCGCCTGGTACGAGAAGAGCCGTTTGCATAAGGCTCGGCTCGCACCGTGAGCCTTAAACCTTGGCGAGGGTGACCCGCTCGGGCTGGTGCTGGTATTTACCGGCGCGGTCCTGGTAGGTGGTTTCGCAGGGATCGCCTTCGAAGAAGAGCAGCTGGCAGATGCCTTCGTTGGCATAGATGCGGCAATCAGCTCCCGAAGAGTTGCTGAACTCGAGGGTGAGGTGCCCTTCCCAGCTGGCTTCCGCTGGCGTGGTGTTCACGATGATTCCCAGCCGGGCATAGGTGCTCTTGCCGAGACAGATCACTGTGATGTTGGCTGGCACCTTCATCTTCTCCAGCGCCACGCCGAGCCCATAGGAATGGGCCGGGAGGATGAAGTAGTCGCCGTCGTTGTCGCGGTGCAAAGGCGCCGGCTCGAGGTTGGCCGGATTGAACCGCTTGGGGTTCATCACCGTGCCCGGCACATGCTTGAAGATCAGAAATTCCTGGGGCGAGAGGCGCAGGTCGTAGCCATAGGAGGAGCAGCCAAAACTCAGCACCGGCTGGGCGCCGTTATCCGGATCCAGGTGGCGCACCAGCTTGGGCTGGAAGGGCTCGAGCATGCCGGCCGCAGCCTGCTCGTTGATCCAGCGGTCGTTCTTGAGCATCAGAAACCTCGGCGCAGCTGCGTGACCTGATCCGCCATCGCCAGTAGAGCGCTGGGCATGGAAGGCCCCGTCAGGATCACATCCAGGTGGGAGGGGCGCTGCTCGAGGGCGGCCAGCACCTCAGCGTCCTCCAGAAAGCCGAGCTCGACAGCCAGGCCCAGCTCATCGAGCACCAGCTGATCCAGCTGTCCCGCCAGCATCTGCTCGCGGGTGAAGGTCCATACGTCGCGCACAGCCTCGCGATCCGCAGCACCGGCCTGATCGGCTGCGGCCGGCTCCGCCAGGCAGCTGACCACGGCCGGTCTCAGCCACTGCAGCCGTCCGCACAGCCAGACGCTGCGCTCCAGCCCTTGATCAACACCCCCTTTGAGGAACTGGCTGATCAACACGCGGCTGCCGAGGCCGGCACTGCGCAGGGCCTGACTGAACACTCCGCTGAAACTGCCGCGGAAGGGAGCGGTGTGCACCTGCAGCAAGCCTTCCTGCTGTGCCACCAGCCGCAGGCTGCGTCCAGCTACAGACGATGCCGAGCTGACGGCACGCCCACCGCCGGCAGCCCGGTGGCCAGGCCGAAAGGGGCCGCTGGAGCCACTGCCGGGAAGGGCTGCAATGCTCGCCGTCATCTCCGCTGTGCCGCCGCGCTGAATCCTGAATGTAGCGGTGGCGAACCG
Organism: Synechococcus sp. CB0101; assembly: GCF_000179235.2. Lineage (NCBI taxonomy): Bacteria > Bacillati > Cyanobacteriota > Cyanophyceae > Synechococcales > Synechococcaceae > Synechococcus > Synechococcus sp. CB0101. Next base: position 1,845,284 of record NZ_CP039373.1, on the reverse strand, counting down.
ATGGGCAAGCATCAGCCACTACCTGTAGTGCAAACACCCGTACCATCGAGCCAACGCAGATCCAGGCCCAACCCATGCCCGCAGCCCCGTCCCGCAGCGATGGCCGCAGCCCGAGCGACCTGCGGCCGACCCGCTTCGACTGGGATCCGATGGGCTTTGCCCTGAGCTCCGTCACCGTGCACACCGGTCGCACCGCGGTGATCTGCAGCGTTTGCCTCGAGGAGGACGTGCCGAAATGGCGCCAAGGATCCGGCAAGGGCTGGCTCAGCGCCGACTACCGCCTGCTCCCCGCCAGCACCCCCAGCCGGCAGCCGCGGGAGTTGATGAAGCTCTCAGGCCGCACCCAGGAAATTCAGCGGTTGATCGCCCGCAGCCTGCGGGCCTGCCTTGATCTCGAAGCCCTGGGCGAGCGCAGCCTCCACATCGACTGCGATGTACTGCAGGCCGATGCCGGCACCCGCAGCGCATCGATCACCGGGGCCTGGGCGGCCCTAGCCCTGGGGCTGCGGCGCCTTGAGGCCCGCGGCGTTCTCAACGGCACCCCCATGCTGGAGCAAGTGGCCGCGGTGTCGGTGGGGCTGGTGGGAAGCCAGGCCTTGCTCGACCTCGACTACAGCGAGGACAGCCGCGCCGAGGTGGACCTCAACGTGGTGATGAACAGCCAGGGGCAACTGCTGGAGGTGCAGGGCACCGCCGAAGGAGCTCCCTTCTCACGGCAGCAACTCAACCAGCTGCTCGATTTGGCCGACGAAGGCCTGCAGCTACTTCGGCATAGTCAGCTGCAGGCGCTGGAGCAAGCCCCGAAATAGTGTCAATCACTACAAGAGCCCGCAGGGGTGATCCGTAGGGTCCGCCTCAAATTGCCCCGCCGTTATGGTCGGCGCCCAACCAGGCTTCAGCCGCTACTCCCAAAGCCCGACCACCGGCGCCGCAGGGCTCACCCCGGTGGCGGGATCTCCCGTTGCCTCCAACGCCACGCTGTTGGATGTGATCCGCGGCCTGAATGGCAGCACCACCGAAACGGTGGAGCGCGGCAAAACCATCTTCTTCCCGGGCGATCCCGCCGAGAAGGTGTACCTGCTGCGGCGCGGCGCCGTTCGCCTCTCGCGCGTTTACGAGTCGGGCGAGGAGATCACCGTGGCCCTGCTGCGGGAAAACAGCCTGTTCGGGGTGCTCTCGCTGCTCACCGGCCAGCGCTCGGATCGCTTCTATCACGCTGTGGCGTTCACCCGCGTGGAGATGGTCACGGCCCCGGCCGCCTCGGTGCGCAAGGCAATCGAGCTTGACGCCAGCGTGGGGCTGCTGATGCTGCAGGGCCTCTCCTCACGCATCCTGCAGACCGAAACCATGATCGAAACCCTCACCCACCGCGACATGTCGTCGCGACTGGTGAGCTTTCTGCTGGTGCTTTGCCGTGATTTCGGGGTGCCCACCAGCGAAGGGATCACGATTGATCTGCGCCTCTCCCACCAGGCGATCGCCGAAGCGATCGGATCCACCCGGGTGACGATCACCCGCCTGCTTGGGGATCTACGCAACGCGGGCCTCGTGCAGATCGACCGCAAAAAGATCACGGTGTTTGATCCGCTTGCCCTGGCTAAGCGATTCAGCTGAGCGCTGTCCACCGATACTGAGCGTCGTCGCGCAAGGTTGTGTCGGGCTGGCTGTTGATCCTGGCGCTGCTGTTGCTGGGTGGAGTGCTCTCCACCCTCGGCGATCGGCTTGGTTCCAAGGTGGGCAAGGCGCGCCTCAGCCTGCTCGGGATGCGGCCGCGTCGTACGGCCGTGGTGATCACGGTGCTCACCGGCAGCCTGATCAGCGCCATCTCGCTTGGCCTGATGCTGCTGGTGAGCGATCGGCTGCGCACCGGACTGTTTGAGCTCGACCAATTGGAGCGGCGCCTCCGCGAAGGCCGTGAGGCCCTTGAGCGCAGCCAGAGCGAGCTGAATGCCGCCGAGCAGGGCCGCCAGGAAGCCCGCAGCCAGCTCGGCATGGTCGAAGCCCAGGCCGCTTCCCTGCGCAAGGAGCTGGCCCCCCTGCTGCAACAACGCCGGCAACTGGAGCAGGAACGCGATCAGCTCAGCCGCGAAATCGGCACCAAAGATGCCGATATCCGCCGCAACCGCGAGGAGCTGGCACGGCTGAACACGCGGATCAGCGCCTCGGCCAAAGAGCTACAGCAGCTGGAAACCAACCTGATCGCCCTGCGGCGCGGTGATGTGGTGATCAGCAGCGGCCAACCGCTGGAGATCGCCAAGGTGCGGATCCAAAGCCCTGATCAGGCCAAGGTGGTGATCGAAGCGCTGCTACGCCAAACCAACATCAACGTGTTCCAGCGGGTGCTGCCCGGGCAGCCCCCCAACCGGCAGATGCTGTTGGTCCCCCGCAGTGACATCACCAAGCTCGAGGGCATCCTCAGCAAACGAGGCGATTGGGTCGTGAGCCTGATCTCCGCCGCCAATGTGCTCAAGGGCGAACGCCAGGTGGTGGCCTTCCCCGATGTGCGCCGCAACAAGCAGGTGGTGAAAGCGGGGGAACAGTTGGCCACCACCGTGCTGGAAGGCGATGAACGCAGCCCAGAGCAGGTGCGTAGCCGCCTCAATCTGCTGCTCGCCGCGGCCTACAACACCGTGCAGCGGGCCGGCAGCTTGGCCAGCGGCCTTCAGTTCGATGCAGCCAGCGTGAATCAACTCACGGCTTCGCTCACCAACCGACCCGCCGGCCAGGTGGTGCAACTGCAGGCGATCTCGCTGCGCAACAGCGATCTGGTGGATCCGGTGGCCGTTGAACTGCGGGCGGTCGCGCGGTGAACCATCTCGCCGCCATCGATCCAGGCCTGAGCAAATGCGGCCTGGTGCTGGCCGACACGGAAACGCTGCAGGTGAAAGCCGCCGGCGTTCTACCGCCCGAGCGCTGCCAAGCACTGCTGTTGGAGTGGGCGCAAAGCCCTGGCTGCACAACCGTGCTGCTGGGAGATGGCACCGGCAGCCGGCCCTGGCAGCAGTGGCTCCGCACCCATCAGCTGCGGGTGCAGTTGATCCCTGAGGCGGGCACCACCCTCGCTGCTCGGGAGCGCTACTGGCAGCTGGAGCCAGCCCGCGGCTGGCGGCGATGGCTCCCCCCCGGCCTGCGCCTGCCCCCCCGGGATGTGGACGATGTGGTGGCCCAACTGCTGATTGAGCGCCAGCTTGGCCGGGCGCTGAGCCGCAGCCGAGACCTTGAGCTGCTCAACCGTTGAATCGCGCTCTAAAACTTGGCCCGCACGGTGAAGGCGTAGTCCCCACCCGGCTCAAGCTGGTAGTCGGCCTTGAGCAGAAAGCGCAACAGCGCATCGTGGATCAGGGCGCGGCCCAGAGATGGCTCCACCAGCAACTCGCCGCGATCAAAAAACCAACTGAACGTCCACTGGAAGCCGCCCGCACTCACCTCTCCTTCCAGCAGACGCTGGCTGAAGCTCTGCTGCAGGACCCGCAGCTGAGCCGTGGTGGTGGGTAAGCGACTCACAACGGCGCTCCTCAGCCCAGCGGTGCTTCCGCCAGCTTGGCGGCAGCCGGCGCCACAAACCCGTTCAATCGGTTACCGGCCCGCTCAAATCCCAACCGCTGAATCAGATCGACACCGGCCAGCACCTCCGCGAGCACCTGATCGAGCACCGGCTGCTCAGCGGCGTCAAAACGGCCCAGCACATGCCCCACCGTGCGCTGCTTGCGCTCGACGGGATTGAGGGCCGGCGCACCGATGCCGATGCGCAGCCGAGGGAACTCCTGCCCGCCGAGATGGGCAATGGTGCTGCGCAGGCCGTTATGACCGCCGGCGCCGCCGCTGGTGCGCAAGCGCAGGCGGCCCAACGGCAGATCCATGTCGTCGACCAACACCAAAATCTGCACCGGATCCAGGCCAAACCAATCGAGAGCGGCACGGATCGAGCGACCGCTGTCGTTCATGAAGGTCTGGGGCATCAACAGGCGCAGGCGCTGTGCGCCAACGCCGACCTCGGCCAGCAAGCCATGCAGCTTGTTCTGCTGCTTAAAACTGCCGCCCGCCTCGGCGGCGAGGCGCTCGAGCGCCATGAACCCCACGTTGTGGCGAGTGCCGGCGTATTTGTCGCCGGGATTGCCGAGCCCTACCAGCAACTGCAGTGGGGCGGTGCTGCTCGAACCAGCCATGAACGCTCAGAGGCTCAGCTCACGCCTCTGAAGAGGGCTCAGGAGCAGCTTCAGCAGCCTCTGGCTTCTTAGCGGGCAAGGAACTGGTGACGCTGACTTCGGCATCCACCGTATCGACCGCTTTGCGGAATTCCTTCTCAAATTCGCTGGACGCACTCTGAAAGCCCTTCAGGGTGCGTCCAAGGGTTTTGCCCAACTCGGGCAAGCGCTTCGGGCCGAACACCAGTAAACCGATGGCCGCGATGACCGCCAACTCCGGCAGTCCGACTCCGAAGACGTTCATCCGATCAGCCGACGCCGTTCCAGTTGACGGTGATGCCGTCGAGCAGCAGTGACTTGTTGTACAGCTGAAGGATCACCAGCAGAAACACCAGGAACAGGGCCATGAACACACCCATCACCGGGGTGGTGCCCCAACCGGGAACAACCTTGCCGTACTCGGAGTTGAGGGGACGCAGCAGATCTCCCAGGCGGGTGCGTTGAGCCATGACGGGCTTTGCTCTCTGGCAAGGGTCAGTCTCGTTACTGTAAGGGCCGCGGCAGCCGCCGCGGCTGTGCCTGTCGAGAGTTGTGATGGAAACGTCGTCCCCAGCCATGTCCGTGGCACTGGCCGTGTTGGCCGTGCTGCTGGGCCTGACCGGCTTCGGGATTTACCAAGCCTTTGGCCCGCCGTCCAAAGGTCTCACCGATCCCTTCGACGATCACGACGACTGAGGGTCGCCTCCCGCACACCAGATCTGCCAGTGGCCGAGCTGCCAGGGCAACAGTTGATCCCCCGCTTGGAGATCAACGGACGCCTCCCCTGATTCGCGGCGAGCGATCCACCCTTGAGGCCAGCGCAGCTGTTGGCGCTGCGGGCTGAGGTTTTGCACGGTGAGCCGGGCTGTGCCGGGCTGAGCGTGCGGCTGCAGCTGTACCAGCTGCAGCGCCGTTGAACCCAGATCCAGGGCCGGCCAACCCTCGGGAGCACCAGCACCAGCTGCGGGGCGAATCCAGAGCGGCTCGCGGAACCGTTGCGCCGCCAGGGGCACCGCTTGCTGGCGCCAGCCCTGGGCACAGGGCATCAGGGCCAAACGCAACCGTTGCCGCCCCTGATCGGCGGAGGGATCCGGCCACGTGGGCGCCCGCAGCAACGACACCCCAAGGCGATCCGTATCCGCCGACACCCCCTGGGGCCCATCCAGCAGCACCGCCAAACCGCCACCTGCCGCGCGCTGGGAGGCCAGCCAACTGATGGCAGGCACCTCCCAGCGCGCCTGCTCACGGCCATTCACCGGCGCAGCCGGGCGCTCGATCACGCCGCCCGAGGTATCGGCGGCGTAGCGGCAGGCGGCTTGCGCCAGGGGCAACTCCAGCCGCAGCAGCTCATGGCGCTGGCACCAATCCACCTGCAGCGTGAGCTCCAACCATGGCGATGCCGCCCGCAGTTGCACGTCCAGCCGCAGGCGGCTGCTGCCGCAGCGGCCACGCCACACCAGCCGTGTACAGAGCGGCCCCTGCTCCGCCACATCAGGGCCGCTCTGCCACTGCAGCGGCAAGGGGTGCTGGCGGTAGTCGACCGCAAGATCCCAGGCATCCCAGAACTCTCCGTGATCACGCCAGCGGCACCAAGCCGCTGGCTCCGCCAACTGGGCCACGCCGTCCGCCCCCCACAGCTGCTCGAGCCCGGTCGGGCCGAACGCCGCCCGCACAAGGCCATTGCTGAGCTGCAGGGTTTGATCCACGGCCTGCAACACAACCGGATGCTGGAGCGCAACCACCTCGGAGTGCGCCTCCAGCGCAGCGCGTTGCAGCGGCACCGCCGCCACACCGGCGGGCAGGTTGATCTGCACCCAAGTGCCACCACCGGGTGCTGACTGCTGGGGGAGCGCTGCCTGGCTAGGGAGCTGTCGCCAGGAGCCCGCCGGCAGCCGCAGGGTGCATGGCCCCGCGCTTTGCAACTGCCCTTGCACCAACCACCAGCCGTTGCGGTGCGGCGGCAACAGGGCCTGCCAGGCCGCATCACGACAGCGGCGGGCCTGGCGGCGCGCAGCACGCCACTGGGGTTCGGCCTGCTCAAACACCTCCGGGATCGAGGTGCCCGGGAGGATGTCGTGAAACTGCTGGAACAGCAACGGCTTCCAGTCAGCCGGGGCTGGCGGGGGTGCGCCCGGAGCCAATACGTGTTGAAGGGCCTGGGCCAGATCCGCCTCCCGCAACAGCCGCTCCAGGCTGCGGTTATGGCGCTTCTGATCGGGCCGGCTCGTGGCACAACCGCGGTGCAACTCGAGATAGAGCTCATCGCGCCACACCGGCAGCTGCGCCGCCAACGGCTCGAGCCCAGCCAGGTACTGGCGCAGGCTGCCATGGGTCTGCGGGCAGGCCAACGGTTGGTTCTGCCACAGCTGCAACTGCTCGAGCATCTCTGCAGTGGGACCGCCGCCGTGATCGCCCACACCCGGGAGCCAGAGGGCCTGATCCACGCCCGTGGCGCCTTGCCAAGCGCGGCTGTAGGCCTCAATCGCTAGGGGGTCACCGTCGGTGCCGATCGGAGCCGTAGCCAGGGCCAGCAGTTCACTGCCGCAGCGGCTGCGCCAGCGGAACAGGCGGTGGGGGAACGGTTGGCCGCTGTTCCAGGCGAGCTTGTGGGTGCAGAACCACTCCACTCCGGTACTGCGGGCCACGGCGGGCAGTCCTGCACTGAAGCCAAAGCTGTCGGGCAGCCAACAGAGGTTGTGTGTCAACTCGGGGAAACGGGAGCGGCTGTAGGCCTGGCCAAGGGCAAACTGCTGCTGCAGGGAAGCGGTGCCGATCAGCACGCAATCGCTCTCCACCCAGGGGCCATTGATCGGCTCGAAGCGCCCGGCTTGCATCGCCGCCCGCAGCCGCGCAAACAGAGCCGGGCGGTGCTGCTCAATCCAGGCGTAGAGCGCCGGGGTGGAGTGGGCGAAGTGGAGCTCCGGGAAGCACTCCATCAAGGAGAGCGCTGATTCAAAGGTGCGCACAGCGGCCTGCCAGGTGTCGGCCACCGGCCACAGCCAGGCCAGATCCAGATGGGCGTGGCCCAACACCTGCACAGGGCCAGGCGGCTGCAACTGCTCCTGCTGCCTCAGCCAAGGCTCCAGCACCGCTGCGCTGGTGGGATCAGCTGGATCAAGCGCATCCAGCTGTTTCAGCAAAGCCGGCTGGGCCTCAGCCGGCAGACGCTGCGCCGCCAGGGCCAGCCGCGGCCCTGCCAGCACCCCACTGGGATCGGCTGAATCCAAGGGCTCCTGCTCCACGGCACTGGTGATCAGCGCACCGTCGTCGTGGAGGGGGGAGCGCAGGCGCAGCTGTAGCTGCAGGGGCTCGCCGTTCCACCAGGCAGCGGGGAGGGGCCAGCGGCAGGCGGTATCGAAGAGATCCCCCTGATGCACCCTCTCCCCGTTCACCCGCAGGTCCACCGCATCGGCCCACCAACGCAGCACCAGACGCGCCAGGCGATCCCCCTGCTGCCGTTGCTGCCAGGCCACGGGACACACCAGCTCCAGCTGCAGCTCCAGCCACCGGCCACCGCGGGGCCAGATCAGCAGGCCGCGGGCATGCCAATCGGGGCGATGACGCGCTCCCCAGGGATCCAGCAAGGCCAGATCGCCAGCGCCAGCAGGGGTGCAGCGGCGCCAGAGGGGCCTGAGATCCAGCCGCGATTGCCCCTGAAACGTTTCAATCCAGGAGCGAACAGCGCGCTCTGGCCCCTCCGGCATCGGTCTACGCGATCACGACCCATAGGATGATGCCGCTGCCGCAGGGTCATTCAGGGCCCACCTGGCGCCCGTCACTCCCTGTCACCGCCGGACAGAACCAATGCTCGCCCTCAAGATCTCGGTTTACTCCGTCGTCTTCTTTTTCATCGGGATCTTCGTGTTCGGCTTCCTGGCCAGCGATCCCAGCCGCACCCCCAGCCGCAAAGACCTGGAGGAGTGATCCTCTGCCCGAAGCCTGATCGGCGTTCCCGCCCCAGGCGTGTCAGGATCACGCCCTCTTAATTCCCTTCGGTGCCTGTCCCGCAACGCGTCCGCCGTTTGATTGCGGTGCTGGGATCGGCATCGATCGCGATGGGCGGTCACGCTGTTGCAGCGGAACAGCCCACGACTGCACCCAGCCCTGCTGCTCCGGCCTCGGAGGGGGGCCCATCTGGACTGATTGAGGCCACACCGGCTCAGCGGCCACCGATCGAGATCGAGCTGAGCGCCGACGATCAGGGGTTTGACCTGCTGGCCAACCGATTTGTGGCCACGGGCAATGTGAAAGTGATCCTGGCGGGAGGCCGCCTGCTGGCGGATCGCCTGGAATACGAAAGCGCCACCCGCACCATTTTCGCCAGCGGCCGGGTTCGCTTTCAACGCGGCAACCAATATCTCCAGGCCAGCAAGCTCCGCTACAGCCTGATCGAGAACAGCGGCGAGATCGATGAGGTGTACGGCGTCCTCGATCTCGATAGCGCCGCCCTCGACCTCAACCCCAGCCAGCCGCCTAGCGCCCCGCTCCTGCCGCTCAGCTATTGGGCGACACCCGTGGCGCCCTTCAACGGTGATGTGAGCTTCGGGGTCGCCGAGCTCCCGGACGCCGACGCCACGGTGGGTGAGGCCCTGGAGACCTCACCTCTGAGCGGCGGTAGCGAAGCGATCGGCGTCCCCGCCGGAACCCCGGAGCGCCTACCGGCCGACGACTGGGAGATGCCACCGGTGGCCCTCTCGCCTCAGGCGCAGACGATGGCCTGCCCGCCGCCGCTGCCGCCCGTGCCCAACTGGCGCCCTTACCCCTGGGCGGCGACCGTGTGGGGCGGCCAGATGATCGACGCCAACTTCGGCGACACCTTTCTGTTCAATGGCCGGATGCGGCCGGAATACCTCTGGGGGGTGGGCCTGAACAAGCGGCTGCTGCGCGCCGGCCCCCTGGCCTTGGAATTCGATTCCAACGCTCTGCTGCACCACGCCTATGAGCAGCAGGGCGGTGAATTCAACCAAGACGTTCCCTACGCCAACACCCCCGCCCAAACCTTCGGCGAATTCACCTGGAGCTTCGGTGTGCGCGCCTGGCTGCAGCCGTGGCTGAGCCTGGCCTTCTTTGAAGGCGTCAGCCTCAACACCAACGTCAGCAACTACGAGAAGACGTTCCGCGAGAACTACACCACCTTCCTCAACTACCTCGGCTTCGAGGTGGAAGCGCTGATCAAGCCGGAATGGTCGATTGTGGGCCGCATCCACCACCGCTCCGGCGCCTACGGCACCTACAGCGGCGTGAGTGAAGGCAGCAATGCCTACCTGGTGGGCATGCGCTACCGCTTCGGCAGCAGCCCACCGCCGCGGTTCAGCGTGGCGATGGAGCCACCGGATGGCTGCCCGGGCGGCGGGCAACCGCAACCCAAACCACTCAGCGAGCAGCTCAATCAGGTGGCACTCGGTTCAGCCGAACAAGCCACAGGAACACCTGCTGAGGTACCCGATGCTGCGAGCAACTCCAACGCGCTCAGCCCTGGTCAGCAGGAGGCACTGCGTCGCAAAGCCATTGCAGCCGCGGTGGATCAACGGGTGAGCAACCTGCAGTTCCAGCAGAGCCTCACGGTGCGGCGGCAAGCGGGCAACGCTGGCGACGACGTCAACATCAGCGGCCGCGAGGTGACGTACGGAAGCGTGCGGCCCTGGCAGCTCAATCCCCTCACCACCAAGGAAAACCGCAAATTCGTGAGCGGCATGATCAGCCGCTGGCGCATCCAGGCCAACCGGCTCACCGTGACGCCGAACGGCTGGCAAGCCGATCGAGCCGCCTTCACCAACGACCCCTACACACCGGCCCAGTCGTGGGTGGATGCCAGCGGTGTGGTGGCACGCCAGGAGCCCAATGGCGATTTAGTGCTTCAGGCCAAGAGCAATCAACTGATCCTGGAAGATCGCCTACCCATTCCGCTGCAACGCAACCAGCGCTTCGAGAAAGACCGCGAGGTGGAAAACCGCTGGGTGATGGCGGTGGATTCAGAAGACCGCGATGGCTTCTACCTCGGCTACAACCTCAAGCCGCTGGAGGTAGGCAAGCGCGGCACCCTCAACCTGCAACCGCAGTTCATGGTGCGCCGCGCCCTCGATGGCACCACCAGCAGCTATGTGTTGCCGGGCAAGCCGATCGGCAGCTCACCGAAGAGTCAGCCCACTCGCATTGGGGATCTCTTCGGCCTGCTAGCGCGTTTCGACACGCGCGTGCTCGGGCTCAACATCGACGTGGTGGGTGATTTCTCCACGTTTGATCCGAGCAACTTCGCCAATGGCACCCGCAGCTGGGGGGATATCAGCCGCTCCTTCCGATTGCCATGGATCGGACGCACCACCGCCCGTGGCTTTGCCGCCTATCGCTATCGGGTCTGGAACGGCTCCCTTGGCGAGCAAGACGTTTACTCGGCCCTAGGGGCTTCACTGGAGCAAACGCGCGATCTGCCCAACCTGGGCAAGATCACCAACAAGCTGTTCTGGCGCGCTGGCTTCGGCAACTTCCAGGGCACTGAGTTCAAGACCGTGAATCTGGCGGAGCTGTGGCGGGCCAACGTTTACGGCTCCATCAACAGCCGCCTGCCCCTCTGGAGCGGCAAACCACGCAATCCCGGTACGGAGCTGGCCACCCGCTTCAGCCCCACGCCGATCGTGCCTGGCCTGGCCATCAACACCAACCTGAACATGAACCTCGCCTACTACGGCGATGGCACCAGTCAGCAGGCCTTCAGCATCAGCGGCGGACCCACCCTCACCCTGGGCCACCTGCAAAAGAACTTCTTCGACTACACCCAGGTCACCGTGACCGGCGGCGGCACCCTGCGTCAGGGCGTCAGCCCCTTCAGCTTCGACCGCATCGTGGACCTGAGCACCATCGGCCTCGGGCTGACCCAGCAATTAGTCGGGCCCCTGATCCTGAGTGGTGGCATCGGGGTGAACAGCGATCCCAATTCCGAATTCTTCGGTGATGTGGTGGATTCCTATGTGGAGCTGCGCTGGCAGCGGCGTGCCTACGAATTGGCCGTGTACTACAGCCCCTATCAAGGCATCGGCGGGGTGCGGGTGAAGCTCAACGACTTCAACTTCCGCGGCACCGGTGTGCCCTTTGTGCCCTACACCCCACCGGGCCTAGCCCAAGACCAGGCGATTCAACGCCGAGGTTTCTAGGCCTAACGCCCCGGCAACGGCGGCAAGGAATCTGGCCCCGCCTCATCGCCGCCAATCATCAGATCACTGCCGGTGAAGTCGGCCCCGATCAACACCGCACCCTCCAGTTGCAGCCCCGGGGTGAGGGCCTGAATCAACACGGCATCGCGCAGATTCGCCTGGCGCAGATCCACGTCACTGAGATCGGCGTTGCTCAGCCAACTGTCCTGAAGCATTGCGCCACGCAGATCGGCGCCACTGAGATCGGCTCCCTCCAGATTGCTGCCGCGCAGATCCGCACCACGCAGATCGGCATCGCGCAGGTCGATCCCGTTGAGCAGCAGCCCACTCAGATCGGCTCCGCGCAGATCACAACCGCGGCACTGCGGCCAAGGCGGCGAGACCTTTGCCGCTGGAGCCCGATAGGGCTCAACCACGAGTGGCTGGGCCGCAGCTACGGCAGCTGGCGCCAGCAACAAGGCCGCAATCACCGGCTGGAGTGAAGCAAGGAGTCGCATCGGCCACAGACTGCTCTCTCCTTGATAGACACTTACGCGACTGGCCGCCACGCGGGCGGCCAGGGCCAAGCTCAGGCGGCGCTGAATCCGCTCAGGTAAGGCAGGCGCGCAACCGTCGCATCGAGCGCTTCGGCGTTGGCCAGCAGCTGACCGGTGGCATCCCACTGGCCGGTTGCCAACATCTGGCGCGGGCCGGCGGCCAACTCCAGTTGCCAGCTTTGGCTGCCGCGGCTCAGCCGCGCATCGGCCACATCCACCTCGAAAGCGGCAGCGGGATCGGCTTCAGCAGCGGCCTGAATCGCCAGCATTGTGTCGTGATCGGCTGCCAGGCAAGGAATACCCAAGGCCAGGCAGTTGCCGTAGAAGATCTCGGCGAAGCTCTCGCCCACCACGGCGCGAATGCCCCAACGCATCAGCGCCTGGGGGGCGTGCTCCCGGCTCGAGCCGCAGCCGAAGTTGCGGTTCACCAGCAGGATCGAAGCGCCCTGAAGCTCCGGGCGATCGAAGGGGTGCGGGCCCGCGGCGCCACCAGCCAACTCAGCACGATCGTCGGCGAAGGCGGCGGGGCCAAGGGCGTCAAAGGTGACGCACTTGAGGAAGCGCGCCGGAATGATCCGATCGGTGTCGATGTCATCGCCGCGCACCACCACGGTGGTGCCGCTGACGCTGCTGATCGGGCCGGCGGGGAATGGCGTGGAGCTGGTCATCGGATCAGGCGTTGAGGAGGGTGCGAACGTCGCTCACGCGGCCGTTGATGGCGGCGGCGGCCACCATGGCCGGGCTCATCAGCAGGGTGCGGCCGCTGGCGGAGCCCTGACGGCCCTTGAAGTTGCGGTTGCTGGAGCTGGCGCTGATCTGCCGGCCCTCGAGCCGATCGGGGTTCATCGCCAGGCACATCGAGCAGCCGGGCTCGCGCCACTCAAAGCCGGCCTCAAGGAACACCTTGTCGAGCCCCTCGGCTTCCGCCGCGGCAGCCACCTGCTCACTGCCAGGCACCACAAAGGCCTTGATTCCGGGTGCCACCTTGCGGCCCTTGGCCACCGCCGCCGCCGCCTGCAAATCGCTGAGGCGGCCGTTGGTGCAGCTGCCGATGAAGCACACATCAACCGGTGTACCGGCGATGGGGGTACCGGGCTGCAGATCCATGTAGCGGTAAGCCTCCTCAGCGAGAGGACGCTCGTCAGGCTCGGTTTGCTCGAGGGTGGGCACAGCTTCATCCACGCCGATGCCCTGCCCGGGGGTGATGCCCCAGGTGATGGTGGGGGCAATCGAGGCGGCGTCAAAGCGCACCTCATCGTCGAAGACGGCATCGGGGCCGCTGGCGAGGCTGCTCCACCAGGCCACGGCCTGATCCCAGGCCGCACCGCTTGGGGCAAAGGGCCGGCCCTTCAGGTAATCGAAAGTCACCTGGTCGGGGTTCACGTAACCGCAGCGGGCGCCGCCCTCGATCGCCATGTTGCAGAGGGTCATGCGCTCCTCCATCGAGAGCGCATCGATCGCCGGGCCAGCGAATTCGTAGGCATAGCCCACACCGCCCTTCACGCCGAGGCTGCGGATCACATGCAGCACCAGATCCTTGGCATAGACACCCTGCTGCAGCTGCCCATCCACCCAGATGCGGCGCACCTTGAGCTTGCCCATGGCCAGGCTCTGGCTGGCGAGCACGTCGCGCACCTGGCTGGTGCCGATGCCGAATGCGATCGCACCAAAGGCACCGTGGGTGGAGGTGTGGGAGTCGCCGCAGGCGACGGTCATGCCCGGCTGGGTGAGGCCCAACTCAGGGGCGATCACGTGCACGATGCCCTGACGGCCACTGCCGAGGCCATGCAGGGTGATGCCGTGCTCAGCGCAGTTGGCCTCAAGCGTGGCGAGCATCTCCTCGGCCAGCGGGTCGGCGAAGGGCCGTGCCTGGGAGGTGGTGGGCACGATGTGATCCACCGTGGCCACCGTGCGCTCGGGGTGACGCACGCTCAGGCCCAGGTCCTTCAAGCCAGCAAAGGCCTGCGGGCTTGTCACCTCATGGATCAGGTGCAGGCCGATGAACAGCTGAGTGGAACCACCGGGCAGCTGGGCCACCTGATGCAGATCCCAGACCTTGTCGTAAAGGGTGCCGGAGCTCACGGCGCATCCACCAACGCAGCCCGCGAGCCTAGGGCGGAGAGCGATACCGCTCCGCTCAGCCCTCGAGCATCCGCAGCCGCAGCCGGTTGAGGGCTTCCCCAGCCGCCAGCGTTTGGATCCACGCCCTCCCCCGGCTCGCGCCAAAGCGCAAACCCTCACTGCTACAACCATCCGGGCCAGCCACGGCCAGGTGCACCAAGCCGACGGGTTTTGCATCGCTGCCGCCACCGGGCCCGGCCACGCCCGTGATCGCCAACGCCCAATCGGCCCCGGTGGCGCGACGCGCTCCTTCCGCCATGGCCTGGGCCACCGGATCGCTCACGGCACCGTGAGCTTGCAGCAGCTCAGCCGGCACCCCCAAGAGCCCTTGCTTCACGCTGTTGGCGTAGGCGATCACACCACCGACCCACACATCGGAAGCGCCCGGCACCGCAGCCAGGGCAGCCCCCAGGCCACCTCCTGTACAACTCTCGGCCACCGCCAGGGTCTGGCCGCGCTGGCGCAGCAGCTCCAACACCACCGAAGCAAGGCTGTCGTGATCGGCCCCGAAGCAGGCGTTGCCAGCGCGGGCGCGGATCTCCGCCGCCACCGGCGCCAGCAAGGCCTCAGCCTCAGCCGTGGAATGAGCCCGCGCCGTGATCCGCAGCTTCACCTCACCGGCACCGGCGTAAGGGGCAACGGTGGGATTGGAGCCCTCCAAAAGGTCTGCCATCTGTTCGGCCAGGTTCGACTCGCCCACACCCCAGAAGCGCAGCATGCGGCTGGCAAACACCCCCTCCGCCAGGCCCGCCGCCTGGAGCCAGGGAGCGGCCGTGGCCTGCCACATCGCCCGCATCTCGCTGGGCACCCCGGGGAAGGTGAGGATCGTGAAGCCGGGCCGCGGGCTCCAGATCATCCCTGGCGCAGTGCCGGTGGGGTTGGGGAGCAGTTCAGCCCCCTCGGGCAGATAGGCCTGACGGCGATTGCTGGCGGCGCAAGGGCGGCCGCGGGCCGCGAGGCGGGCCTGGATCTCGGCCCACACCTGGGGATGCTCCACCAAGGGCGCCCCGAAGGCAGCAGCGATCGCCTCGGTGGTGAGGTCGTCGGGCGTGGGGCCCAGGCCACCGGTGGTGATCAGCACGCGGCAACGCCCAGCCGCGGCCTGCAACTCGCTGATCAGGCGCTCGCGGTTATCGCCCACCACCAGCTGGCGGTGGTGGGGAATGCCCAGCGCGGCGAGCTGCTCAGCGATCCAGCGGGCGTTGCCGTTGGTGATGTTGCCCAGCAGCAGCTCGGTGCCGATACAGAGAATCTCAGCCGTCATCGCCGGCGAGTTGTTCGCGGTTGAGGCTGCGGCGAGCCGCGGTCACCACCACGATCAGCACCGCCGTGGCCAGGCCCAGCCAAAGAAAGCGCAGCTCCGCGTTGGCCAGCACCAAGGCCAACGCCGCCAGCCACTGGGTGAAGGCATAGATCAGCACCACGGTGCGGCGATGGCTGAAGCCGGCCCGCAGCAACCGGTGGTGCAGGTGGCGACGATCGGGATAGAAGGGGGAATGGCCCTGGCTGAGGCGCCCCATGATCACGGCCGACATATCCGCCAGCGGCAGCGACAAGATCAACAGCGGCAGCAGCAAGCTCACCGTGGTGAGCCCCTTAGCCGGGCCCACGATGCTGATCGCCGCCAGGGCAAAGCCCAGGAAGTAGGAGCCGCCATCGCCCATGAAGATGCGGGCGGGGTTGAAGTTGTGGCGCAGAAAACCGAGGCAGCTACCGGCCAGGGCTGCCGCCAGAAGCCCCGGGGCAGGCTGATTCAGGCTGTAGCTCACCGAGAGCAAACCCACTGCGGCGATGCCGCTCACGCCAGCGGCCAGGCCATCGAGGCCATCCAGCCAGTTGATCGCATTGGTGATGCCCACCAGCCAGATCACCGTCGCCAGCAGGCTCAAGCCATCAGGCAGGGGGATGGCACCGGGCGGCCCGCCGAACAGGTGAAGCGGCAGATCGATGGCACCGATCTGCACTCCTTGGCTCCACACCACCATTGCCACCACCACCTGCCCGCCGAGCCGGGGCAATGGCGGCAACGCAAAGAGGTCATCGGCCAGGCCGATCACAAAAAAGCAGAGGGCCCCGGCGAGGGTGGTCCATATCTGGCTGTCGCGCTGAGCCGGCAGCTCCACAAAGCCACCCATCCACCAGATCAGGGCCAGGGCGATCACAAAGCCGCCGACGATGCCCACGCCCCCCAGGCGCACCATTGGCGTGGTGTGCTGCTTGCGGGAATCGGGCTGATCAATCAGGCCCCAGCGCAATCCGGCGCGGCGCACGATGGGCACCAGCAGGGCGGTGCACACCGCCGCCATGCCGAACGCCAGAACAGCGGCGAGATCCGGCCGGCTGGAGATCATCGAGGGCGGTGCGCGGTCGGATGTGGGGCCTGAACAGGGCCTTCCGAGCGGAGCTTAAGCGCCGTTCAGGCGGGCTGCAGCTCGCGTGCTTCGGCATAGAGCGGGAAACGCTCACACAGGGCCGCCACGCGCTCGCGGCAACGCTGCTCAATGGCGGCGTCTTCGGGATTCAGCAGGCGATCGGCGATCACATCGGCCACCTCGCGGAAGGCCGCTTCATCGAAGCCGCGGGTGGTGCAGGCGGCGGTGCCCAAACGCAGACCGCTGGTGACGAAGGGTGACTGGGGATCGAAGGGAACCGTGTTCTTGTTAGCGGTGATGTGCACATCGCTCACCAGCAGATCGGCCACCTTGCCGGTCATGCCGATGCCGCGCAGATCGAGCAGCACGATGTGGTTGTCGGTGCCGCCACTCACCACAGCGATGCCACGTTCCTGGATGCGGGCGGCCAGGGCCTGGGCATTGGCCACCAACTGTTGGGCGTAGGCCTTGAAGCTGGGCTGCAGGGCTTCGCCGAAAGCCACGGCCTTGGCGGCGATCACATGCTCCAGGGGGCCGCCCTGGCTGCCAGGGAACACCGCCTTGTCGAACTGCTTGGCGAATTCAGCATCGCGGCAGAGGATCAGACCACCGCGGGGGCCGCGCAGGGTTTTGTGAGTGGTGGTGGTCACCACATCGCAGACGGGCACCGGGTTGGGGTGCACGCCAGCAGCCACCAGACCGGCGATGTGGGCCATATCGGCCAGCAGGTAGGCACCCACCTGATCGGCGATGGCGCGGAAGGCCTCGAAGTTGATGGTGCGGGGATAGGCGGAGTAGCCGCACACGATCAGCTTCGGCTTGTGCTCCAGCGCCAGCTGGCGGATGGTGTCGAAGTTGAGCTGCTGCGTCTCGGGGTCGACGCCGTACTGCACAACCTTGAACCACTTGCCACTCACGTTCACGGGCGAACCGTGGGTGAGGTGACCGCCATGGCTGAGGTCCATGCCCATGATCGTGTCGCCGGGCTGCAGCAGCGCCAGGAACACGGCGAAGTTGGCCTGGGCACCGCTGTGGGGCTGCACGTTGGCCCAGGCGGCACCGAACAGCTCCTTGGCGCGCTCGATCGCCAGCTCCTCGATGGCATCCACGTGCTCGCAGCCGCCGTAGTAGCGCTTGGAGGGCAGGCCTTCGGCGTACTTGTTGGTGAGCACCGAGCCCTGAGCCTCCATCACGGCCCGGGAGGCGAAGTTCTCGGAGGCAATCAGCTCGAGGTGGGTCTGCTGTCGGTTCAGCTCCTGACCGATCAGCGCTGCGATCGCGGGATCACCGGCCGTCAGCGACTGGTTGACGGCTGCTCCGGTGGACTCCGCCATGGCAGATCAGGGGGTTTGAGTGGCTTCGATCGTAAGAAACCGCAGCACTCAGCGCCCAAAGCCGCCCGCGCAAGGCGCGTCGCTGAATCGGCAATAAAAAACCGCCCCCAAAGGAGCGGTGTGGTGATGAAAGGCGCGCCTGGAGAGATTCGAACTCCCGACCCTCTGATCCGTAGTCAGATGCTCTAATCCGCTGAGCTACAAGCGCCTTCGCCTGCCCTGACATTGTGCCCATACCGAGGGCCCACCCGTCAACAGACCCCCTCCCCGAACCCTGATGCCGATCCGCTGGTACGGACCCGCCAACCCCGAAGACCCCACCTACCGGCACTTCAACCGGATCGTGAATCTGGTGCTGCACGCGATGGTGTTTGCGGCGCTCAACAGCGGCCTCTGGTTCGTGCAGAACATGCGCCACCCGTTCAACCATCTGGCCTGGCTCACGGAAGCCTGGGCGCTGCTGCTGGTGGTGCAGTTGATCAGCGTGGTCGCCAGGCGGCCGCAGACGCCATCCTGAGGGCACCCCGCACCAGGCCGCGATGACCCTTTCCGCCAGCGAGATCCGCGATCTGCAATTGGAAATCGCCGATCGGCTCTACATCCAGATCGGCGGATGGCACCTCTACCTGGGTGATGCCGGCGTGGCTGAAGCCCTGGCCATCGAATGTGCGGCACGCCTGGATCAAGGCGCCGGCGTGTGTGCACGGCAGGCCCTCGAGGCGGTGCAGGTGCCCATCGGTGGCGGCAGCAGCAAGCTGCCGCTGGCGCGGCTTGTCCCGGCCGGCCAGCTGCAGGATCTCGAGGATCTACTCGCGAATCACGGTTAGGGTTGCGCATCCCGCTGCGGCCCTGTGCTGGTCATCGAGGTCACCAACGCCCGAGAGGTTGTTCGCCAGCGCATCGGCCCGCTGGGCAGCCGCCTGATCGGCAAGGTGGTGGACGCCGAGGCGCAGGTGGAGAAGGCGCTGATGCAGGAGATGGAAACCGCCTTCCGAGACTTCGGCATCGAAGCCCGCATCTACTCCGTGCATGGCCCGGCGATGGTGGGCCGCAGCCACCTGGAAGTGCCGATCCACGTGCGCGAAGAGCGCGTGGTGGAGCTCTGAAGCGCTGCGACCGCTGATCCAGCGCTCCACTCAATCCTTCAACGCTTCAATGGCAGTCGGCGCGTGAGTTGACCTGCCAGCTGACGGCTGATCTGCGTCGCCTCCGGCACACCGGCCCAGCTGGCAATCAGCCCGTAGAGCAACAACCCGGCCGCCGCGCAGAGACCGCACTGCAAGACCAAGCCGATCAGGTCGGTGGGCCAGGCGATCACCACCGACAAGCCAAAGCTCAGACCGCCAGCCAGCAACGCCGCCAGCAGCAGCAGCAGGCTGTCGCGCGCCCAGGCCGCAAGGGGCAAGCCACCCAAGCGGCGTTGCAACGCCAGCAACAACCCCAGGCAGGTGATCAGATTCACGCCCACGGTGGCCAATACCAGCCCGGGAGCGCCGAAATTCAGCGCCGGCAGTTGCAACCCCCAGGGGGTGGGGCCACCCACCAGCACCCAGTCGAAGAGGGCATTGAGACCGATGCCCGCCATCGAAAAGCGGAAGGGGGTGGTGCCATCGCCAAGGGCATAGAAGACCCGC
The DNA here is from genome assembly GCF_000179235.2 of Synechococcus sp. CB0101. NCBI lineage: Bacteria > Bacillati > Cyanobacteriota > Cyanophyceae > Synechococcales > Synechococcaceae > Synechococcus > Synechococcus sp. CB0101. The sequence continues at coordinate 1,825,955 of NZ_CP039373.1, read as the reverse complement.
ACCAGCACATCGCGGCCCAGGTAGGCCGGCATCCCCACGCCGTAGGCCATCAGCAACCCACCCACCAGCGCGGCGGCGCTGGCGTTGAAGGCACCGCGCTCATAGACCAGCGCCACGATCGGGCCCGCCAGGGCCACCATCAACGCCCCCAGCGGCAGCATCGAGGCATTGGAGAGCATCAAGCCCTGGCGGATGCGGCTGATCAGCTCAGGGCGATCCCCTGGCGCCGTGAGCCGCGCAAACACCGGCAACAGCGGCACGAGCAGGGCATTGGAGAGCAGGCCCAGGGGCGTCTGCACCAGCAGGTTGGCGTAGCCCAGGCCCGCAGCCGCCCCCACGATGCCGGAGGCGAAAAACAGATCAGTGAACACATTGATCTGCAACATGCCCGAGGAGAGGGTGGCGGGCCCCATCACCCGCAGCACCTCCTGCACGCCGGGGTGCTTCCAATCCCACACCAGCTGGAATTTGTGCAGCCCCTGGCGGGCCAGGGCCGGCAGCTGAATCAGCCACTGGAACACCGCCCCCAGCAGCGTGGTGCCCGCCAGCACGGCGCCCCCCAAGAAGGCGTATTCCGGCAAGGCGATGGAAGAGCCCAGGTGCAACCAGAGGATCCCCAGGCCGGCGATCACCGCCACACTCGAGAGCAGCGGGCTCACCGAGGGCAGCCAGAACTCATCCGCCGCATTGAGGGCGCCGAAACCCAGGCCGATCAGGCCGGCGAAGAGCGCCATCGGCGCCATCCAGCGCAGCTCCAGCACCGCGATGGCATGGCGCTCGGCATCGAGGCCCGGGCCCACCAGATCGATCAGCGGGTCGGCGGCCACGAACAACAGCAGCGTCACCCCGATCAGAGCAGCCCCCACCAGCGTGTTGATCGCGGCGAGCACATGGGCCCCTTCCTCCCGCGGCCGGCGCGAGAGGGCGCTCACCATGGCGCTGTGGAAGGGGCCGTTGATCCCGCCCAGCAGGATCAGCAGAAAGCCCGGCAGCACATAGGCGTAGTTGTAGGCGTCGTAGGCGGCACCCACCCCGAAGGCCGCCGCAATCGCCTGTTGCCGCACCAGACCCGCCAGCTTGCTTAGGGCGGTGGCCACCGCCACGATCAGGGCAATCCGCCGCAGGGAGCGGGCTGCTGGTGGGGCTGGGCTGGGCGATGGGCTCGGCGATTCGCTCATCCGGTGCGGCTTTGGGCCCAACTCGGGCGATTCTTGCCTGCAGAAGAAGCCTTGTCGTGATGGCGATTGCAGCAGCCCCTGAAGCCCAGCCCGTGTTGACGCTGGAACCTCTGCAGGAGGGCGTGCTGCTGAAGCGCTACAAGCGCTTCCTCGCCGATGTGGAGCTTGATAACGGCGAGGTGGTGACCGCCCACTGCGCCAACACAGGGCCGATGACCGGGGTGCTGCACGTGGGCGGGCGCGTGCGGCTGCGCCATGCCCCCTCACCCACCCGCAAGCTGGCCTGGACCTGGGAGCAAGCCCAGGTGCCGGGCGCCGATGGCGAAGCGGTATGGGTGGGCATCAACACGGCGCTGCCCAACCGCTTGGTGCGCGCCACGATCGAAGCCGGCTGCCTGGAGCCCTGGCTGGGGCCGATCGCAGGCATCCGCGCCGAAGTGGCCTATGGCGCCAACCGCCGCAGCCGCATTGATTTGCTGCTCACCCCGGCGGAGGGTGCGGCCGATCCACGCCCGATCTATGTGGAGGTGAAAAACACCACCTGGACCGATGGCGATCTGGCCCTCTTCCCTGACACCGTGACCGAACGGGGCCAGAAGCACCTCGAAGAACTGATGGGCGCGCTGCCTGAGGCCCGCGCCGTGCTGGTGCCCTGCCTGAGCCGCGCCGATGTTAGCCGCTTCGCCCCGGGCGACAGCGCTGACCCGCGCTACGGCGAGCTCTTCCGCCAGGCCCTCGATGCCGGCGTGGAGGTGCTGCCCTGCCGCTACGGCTTCGATCGCGAAGCCGTGCGCTGGCTGGGGGTGGTGCCGGTGCAGCGCCAGAGCTGAGGCCAGGCCCCATAGAGTTGGTTACCCCCGTGCCCGCTGCCGTGGATACCCGCGCGTTCAAGCGATCCCTGCACCATTCGGATCGCTACAACCGCCGCGGCTTCGGCCTGGGCGAGGAAGTGGCGGGCAGCCTGGAGCAGGCCTACCAGAGCAATCTGATCGCGAGCCTGCGGGAGAACGGCTACCAGCTGCAGCACGGCCGCCTCAGCGTGAAGCTGGCCGAAGCCTTTGGCTTTTGCTGGGGTGTGGAGCGCGCGGTGGCGATGGCCTACGAAACCCGCCGCCACTACCCCACCGAGCGGATCTGGATCACCAACGAGATCATCCACAACCCCTCAGTGAACGATCACCTGCGGGAGATGAATGTGCTGTTCATCCCCGTGGATGGCGGCGTGAAGGACTTCTCCAACGTGGCCAGCGGCGATGTGGTGATCCTGCCGGCCTTCGGCGCCACGGTGCAGGAGATGCAGCTGCTCAACGAGCGCGGCTGCCACATCGTGGACACCACCTGTCCGTGGGTCTCCAAGGTGTGGAACACCGTGGAGAAGCACAAGAAACACGCGATCACCTCGATCATTCACGGCAAGGTGAAGCACGAGGAAACGCTGGCCACCAGCTCCTTTGCGGGCACCTATCTGGTGGTGCTGGATCTGGCGGAAGCACAGCTGGTGTGCGACTACATCCTCGGCAAGGGCGACCGCGACAGCTTCATGGCTCGCTTCGCCAAGGCCTGCTCCCCTGGCTTTGATCCCGACCGCGACCTCAGCCGCGTGGGCGTGGCCAACCAGACCACGATGCTCAAAAGCGAAACCGAGGAAATCGGCCGGATGTTCGAGCGCACGATGCTGCAGCGCTTCGGCCCGGTGGAGCTCAACGACCATTTCGTGGCGTTCAACACGATCTGCGATGCCACCCAGGAGCGTCAGGACGCGATGTTCGCCCTGGTGGACGAGCCCCTCGATCTGATGGTGGTGATCGGTGGATACAACTCTTCCAACACCACCCACCTGCAGGAAATTGCCGTGAGCCGCGGCATCCGCTCCTTCCACATCGATACGCCCGAGCGGATCGGCCCGGGCAATCGGATTGAGCACAAGCCCCTGGGGGGCGATCTGGAGGTGGTGGAGCCCTTCCTGCCTGAGGGCACCCTGCGGGTGGGCATCACCTCCGGCGCCTCCACACCGGATCGGGTGGTGGAAGACGTGATCAGCCGCCTGATCGATCTGGCCGACGCCTGATCGGGCTGTCACAGCGACTGCAAACCGGGCCGCAGCCGGGCTTTACATTGATTCAACATTCACAGGTTCAGGCCCGGGGAGAACCGACCGCGTTGATCTCATCGGTGACCAACCCCCTGCCTGAAACCAGCGAGGTGCTGCAGTCATCGCTGCGTCACAGCGACGACAGCCGGGTGCGCTGTTACAGCAGCCAGTTCGCCGACCTCATGGAGATGCGGGCTCCGGCCCAGCTGGTGGGGGCTTATCTCGATCGCCACGAGGGCTGGTTCCGCCGCTGCGCCGCGCCGATGCAGGTGAACGCCCTGGGGAGTAACGGCTACGTGCTCACCCTCGGCCGCTTCGGCAACTTCGGCTTCGAGGTGGAGCCCACCATTGGTTTGGAGCTCCTGCCCCAAAGCGCCGGGGTGTATCGGATCTGCACCGTGCCAGCCGAGCAGTTCCAACCGGGCCTGCGCGACCTCTACGACGTGGAATTCAACGCGGCTCTGCGGCTGGAAGAGCAATCAGCCGACGCACCGCTCACCGAAGTGCGCTGGGAGCTGGACCTGAGCGTGTGGATCAAGCTGCCGTCGGTGATCGGCCTGCTGCCGGAGTCTCTTGTGCAGAGCAGCGGCGATCATCTGCTGCGTCAGATCGTGCGCCAGATCTCCCGCAAACTCACCTGGAAAGTGCAGGAAGACTTCCACGCCACCCACAACCTGGAGTGCCCGCCGCGGCGGCGGGCCCAGTTCTGAACCTCCGCCACTTCAGGCGGGGCGGTTCTCCCAGATCTTGGTCACGATCTGCATGCCGGTCACGGCCTGCCAGAGGAACAGGGTGAACACGCCCATGTTCAGACCCACATGAATCTTGCGGGCGATCAGGTTGCCCTGCTGCATCAGCGGCGAAAGGGCTGCAGCCAGCGCAAGCCCGGTGGTCATGGCGATGCCCACCAGCAGGTGGGGCCCCACGAACAGCTTGCCGTTGTTGAGGTAGGTGACGGCCATGCCACCGAAGGTGCCGAGCACCATCACCGCCAGCACGGCACTGCCATAGAGGTAATGGCGCTTGGCGAATTGCCCTTTGATCAGGGTCTTGCGGGTTTCGGCGTCAGCGGTGCGGGTTTTCTTGGCCTTGATGCCCAGAAACATCGCGTAGCCGCTCAGGGCCAACAGCGCCCACATCGCCAGGGGATGCAGAAAGTTGAGATTGAACGCGAGGCTCTCGGGCATGGACGGGGGCCGGATCAGCGAGTTGGGGCGAAACTAATTCAGTGCAGGAAATGGCGGCGGCCCGTGGTCACCATCGCCAGGCCCAGCTCATCGCAGGCGGCGATCGAATCGGCGTCGCGCACGCTGCCGCCGGGCTGAATCACGGCGGTGATGCCGTGCTCGGCCGCCAGACGCACGGTGTCATCGAAGGGGAAGAACCCATCGCTGGCGAGCACCGCACCTTTGGCCTTCGCGGCAGCCGTGTCCAGCGCGATGCGGGCTGAGCCCACGCGGTTCATCTGGCCGGCACCGATCCCGAGGCTCTGGCCATCTTTGGCCACAGTGATCGCGTTGGAGCGCACATGGCGCACCAAACGCCAGGCAAAGCGCAGATCCTCCAGCTCCTGAGCAGTGGGCTGGCGCTGGCTCACCACCTGCCACACGCTTTCATCCACCGGCTGGTCATCGAGCTCCTGCACGAGCACGCCACCCAGCACGCTGCGCAACTGCTGACGGCTAGCGCGCGCGATCGCCGCGGGATCGAGCTCCAGCAAGCGCAGGTTGGCCTTGGCCGCCAGCAGCTCGCGGGCGGCTGGCTCAAACACCGGTGCCACCACGCACTCGAGGAACAGACTGGTGAGATGGCCGGCGGTCGCCGCATCCACCGGGCCGTTGATGGCCACGATGCCGCCGAAGGCCGACACGCGATCGGCGTCGAGGGCCCGCTCCAGAGCGTTGGCGCTGCCGCTGCCGGTGGCCACACCGCAGGGATTGGTGTGCTTCACCACCACCGCTGCCGGCTGGAAGGGGTTGCCGCCCGCGGGCTGGCCGCCGTAGCCAAACTCCCGCACCGTGGCGAGCGCGGCTTCGAGATCGAGGATGTTGTTGTAGCTGAGCTCCTTGCCCTGCAGCTGCTCGCCGGCGCCGAGGCCAGCGCCGGGCTGGGCGTACCAGGTGGCGTTCTGGTGGGGGTTTTCCCCGTAGCGCAGGCTCTGGCGAGCGGGCAGATTGAGCGTGAGCTGCTCAGCCGTGGCTTCCTCCTGGCTGAGCTGGCTGGCAAGCCAGGCGCTGATGGCGGTGTCGTAGTCGGCGGTGTGGCTGTAGGCCTCGAGGGCGAGCCGGCGGCGCAGGGCCTCGCTGAGCGCTCCGGCGGCCAGGGCCTCCAGGAAAGCGGGGTATTGGCTGGGGCTGGTGAGCACCGCCACATCGGCGTGGTTTTTGGCGGCGGCACGCACCATGGCCGGGCCACCGATGTCGATGTTTTCGATCGCCAGATCCCAGCTCACATCCGGGCGGGCGATGGTTTCGCGGAAGGGATAAAGGTTCACCACCACCACATCAATCGTGGCGATGCCCTGGGCCTCCAGATCGGCCTGGTGTGAGGGTTCGGAGCGCTTGGCCAGGATGCCGCCGTGGATGCGGGGGTGCAGCGTTTTCACCCGGCCGCCGAGGATTTCAGGAGCGCCGGTGTGCTCGGCCACTTTGGTGACGGGCAGACCTGCCGCCGCCAGCGCCGCGGCCGTGCCGCCACTGGAAATCAGCTGGTAGCCGGCGGCCAGCAGTCCTTCAGCCAGGGGCACCAGGCCGTCCTTATTCGACACGCTGAGCAGGGCCGTGGGCGCCATGGCTGTTGAGTGGAGGCAGAAGGTCCAACCTACGCAGCAGCTGCGCACCCCTCCCATGACTGGCTCCAGCTCCGATGCCCTGCAGCTCGGCCCCAGCGATGCCCAACAGCGCCTGGTGCTGTTGCACGGCTGGGGTGCCGATGCCGACGACCTGCTCGATCTGGGTTCGCTGCTGGTGGGACCCGAGGTGAGCGTGGTGGCGCTGCGGGCCCCGGAACCGCATCCCTACGGCAGCGGCCGCCAGTGGTACGGCCTGCAGCCGATCGATTGGAGCCAGCTGCCGGCCGCCCGGGAGGCGCTGCGGCTTCGGCTAGAAGACCTGGCGAACAGTGTGCCTCTGACGCGCACGGTGCTGCTCGGGTTTTCCCAGGGCGGCGCCATGGCCTTGGATGTGGGCAGCAGCCTGCCGCTGGCGGGGATCGTGGCCTGCAGCGGCTATCCCCATGAGGGATGGGCGCCCGGAGCCGGCGTGGCGCCGGCACTGCTGAGCCATGGCCGCGAAGACCCCGTGGTGCCATTTGCCGCCAGCGAAGCGGTGCTGGAACGTCTGCAGGCAGCCGGGAACAGCGCAGAGCTCCTGGCGTTTGCAGGCGGCCACACCATCGATGCAGCGGTCTTACCGCCGATCGGCGCCTTCGTTCGCCAGCAGCTGAGCGTTCAACCGTGATCCGCGGCAGGGATCAACCGCAGCCATGAAAAAAGCCGGTCCCTCAGGACCGGCTGAAGCGCAAACGCACGATCGCTAAAGCGGTGAACAACACCGATCAAACGAAGGCGTATTCGTACTCCTCCATCTCTTCCCAGTCGTCGGCAGCCATGGCTTCCAGACCGGCGAACAGGGTGTCTTCGCCGATGCGGTCGACGATCTCGCGCAGGGAGGGGAAGAGGAAGTGGTTCTCTTCGGCGTACTGAGCGCTGAACAGGCCCTTCTCGCCCCAGAAAAAACGATCGGTGGTGTGCTCGTTACGACGCACGTTCAGGATCGCGGGAGGCACGATGCTGCTCTCAGCGATGTAGCGACGTGCGGCGGTCACAGGCTTGTACTCGCCGGTTTCCAGGTTGTGGGTGGCCACGTGAGCCAGAACCCGCTGACCGGCCAGGCGACGACGACTGATGCGCTTGCGCTTCTTGGACATGGAGCTAAGCCCGTGAGGGCAGGGTGAATGGAGACGGACGATGAGGGCCGGCAGCGATGAGCCGGAGGCCTCGGCAACGCCCATACACCTGCAAGCCGGGTGGGCGGCACGACGGCACCGCTCCCATCAGCAGAGGACGCAACATCCACTGCTGTAGCCTTGTTTGCACAGAGATGCAACAAGACCGGGAAGGCCGATCGCCGCGCCGCCCGCGCCCGGGCTGCGAGGTATTGGTCGATACCGAGAATCTTAAGACTTTTTCCCAGATTTCGAACACGGTCGGCAAAATTTCTGCTGGGCCCGTCCCCTGAGCGGCCCCGATCCCATCCCAGTTCCCGCTCAGATGCAGGTCTCCAAGCGGTTTCTGGCGCTGCTCGAGCAGCAGCTGGCCCAATTCACGGATCGGCCCGATCTGCTGGCCCTGGTGGTGTATGTGGCCGTGCCCGAGCCGGGTGGCCAACCCTCCTTGGTGGCGATCGGCCATTGGCCCCAGTCCCTGGCCCTGAGCGAGCGCACTGGCCAAGACCGCACTGTGCCGGCGGAGACCGGCCGCCGCTGGCTAGCGCTGCGCGACGACACGATGCTGCTGGGTGCCCTACGCGTGGATGCCGATCGCTGGCCCTGGCCCAACAGCCTGAGTGAGCGATTGGAGGCCACAGCCCGCTGTCTCACCGAAGCACTGCGTCTGGATCTGGAGCAGCAGCGGCTCGGGCGTGAACTGAGCGATCGGGATGACCAACTGCGGCTGCTCTTGCATCAGCTGCGCAACCCATTGGCCGCGCTCCGAACCTTTGGCCAATTGCTGCGCCGCCGGCTCGATGGAGATGCCCGCAACCTCCCACTGGTGGACAGCCTGCTGGGGGAGCAACGCCAAATCAGTCGCTATGTGGAAGCCATCGACCACCTCACCGAGGCACCGGCCCTGATCAGCAGCGAGCGCAGCAACCCGCCGCTGCTGCTGCCAGCTGGCCTCAGCCAAGGGGAATCAGAAAGTCTTGAGCAGATCCTGCGGCCGTTGCTGGAACGCGCCGCCGCCACCGCCAACCTGCAGGGGCGCAGTTGGAATGCTCCTAACGATCTGCCTAGCTGGCACGGCGATGCCAGTGCCTTGGGCGAAATCGTGGCCAACCTGCTCGAGAACGCCTTCCGCTACAGCCGCAGCGGGGGCGCGATCGGCTTGCACTGCCAGGCAGGTGAGCAGCTGGAACTGAGCATTTGGGACAGCGGCCCGCTGATTCCCAGCGAGGAGCGTGAACAGATCTTTGCCAAAGGGGTACGAGGCAGCAACGGAGCCGCGTTACCCGGCAGCGGCCTGGGCCTGGCCCTGGCTCGCGACTTGGCTCGCGAGCTTGGGGGCAACTTGGAGCTGGTGGTGCCAGCCAGCCGGCTCGACCCCGAACTGCCCGAGGCGGGCAACGCATTCGTGCTCAGGCTGCCGCTGCCAAACGCCAGCTGATCAGGCCCATCAGCAACAGGCTCCAGCTCACGGTCCACTCCACACAAGCGCCATAGCTATCGCCGCTGTGGCCGCCGAGGCGCCGCCCCAGCTCCAGCGGCACCAACAGCGCGGGGATCAACCCCAGCCAACCCAACCAGCCAAACGGTGGATGAGCCAGGGCCGTGAGCGCCCCGAGCACCAACGCCGACGGCAACAGCTCCAGCCACCAGCCGCGCCAATGGGCGCGATGGAAGGCAGCGGTTCCCTTGGAGGGCTCACGCAGATAGGGGAACGCCTGCATCGCCACGAGCGGCGCGATCCGCCCCCACACTTCCGCCCACAGCAAGGCCCAGGGGGCCGCTGCCGCCAGCAGGGCCAACCCAGCAATGCGCACCAACAACAGCTGCAGCAGGGCTTGCACGCCACTGGCCCCCACCCGGCTGTCGTCCATCGCCTCGAGCCGGCGCTGCGGACCAGCCGCCAGGCCATCCGCGGTGTCCATCACCCCATCGAGATGCAGCCCGCCGCTCAGCCAACTGCCCAGGGCCAGCACCAACGCCACTTGCGCGATCAAGCCGGCGGGGCTGAGCAGCTGCCAGAGCCCCGCCGCCAACCCGCCGATCGCCAGGGCGATCCAGGGGGCGAAGCGGGCGATGCGCTCAAAGCGCGGCGTGATCCCCGGCGGCAGCGGCAGCACGCTGTAGAAGATCCAAGCCCCGGCCAGATCCCCCAGCCAGGCGGCGCGAAACGGGGCCTTGGCCACGGCCAGCAACGATGGGATCAGCCAATCCTGCTGCCTCGCTGGTGTTCGCGTTCGAGATCACGGCCCACTGCCCGAACACCCGCGCCCGCTGCGGCTGCTTTCACACCCCCCATGGGGTGGTGAACACACCACGGTTCATGCCGGTGGGAACCCTGGCCACGGTGAAGGGCGTGACACCCGCCCAGCTCAAGGCCACCGGCGCCGAGATGGTGCTCTCCAACACCTTCCACCTGCACCTGCAGCCCGGCGAGCAGATCGTGGCCGACGGCGGCGGCCTGCACCGCTTCATGGCCTGGGGCGGCCCGATGCTCACCGACTCAGGCGGCTTCCAGGTGTTCAGCCTGGGCGACATCAACACGATCAACGATCGGGGCGTGGTGTTCCGCTCACCCCGCGACGGCGCCCGCATCGACCTCACCCCCGAGCGCTCGATGGCGATCCAGATGACCCTGGGCGCCGATGTGGCGATGGCCTTCGATCAGTGCCCGCCCTATCCCGCCACCGAAAGCGAGGTGGCCTCCGCCTGCCGCCGCACCCATGCCTGGCTGGAGCGCTGCATCAGCAGCCACACCAAAAGCGATCAGGCCCTGTTCGGCATCGTGCAGGGAGGCTGCTTCCCGCATCTGCGCGAAGAGTCAGCGCGGGTGGTGAGCTCGATGGGGCTGCCGGGCATCGCCGTGGGCGGCGTGAGCGTGGGTGAGCCAGCCGAGGAGATGCACCGGATCGTGCGCCAGGTTGGGCCGCTCCTCCCAGACGACAAACCCCACTACCTCATGGGGGTGGGCACCTTGCCGGAGATGGCGATCGCCGTGGCCAATGGCTTCGATGTGTTCGATTGCGTGCTGCCCACCCGATTGGGCCGCCATGGCGCCGCGCTGGTAGGCGGCGAACGCTGGAACCTCAAAAACGCCCGCTTCCGCCACGACCACACCCCCCTCGATCCGAGCTGCTCGTGCCCGGCCTGCACAACGCACAGCCGCGCCTACCTGCACCACCTGATCAAGACCGATGAACTGCTGGGCAAGATCCTGCTGAGCCTGCACAACATCACCCAGCTGGTGCGCTTCAGCAGCGCCATGGCCCAAGCGATTCGCGACGGTTGTTTTTCAGAGGATTTCGCTCCCTGGGAACCCGACTCCCCAGCCGCACACACGTGGTAGCGTCCGCCTCTAGCCAACGAACATTCCGGGATGGCCGCCTACGCCCTGCAGACCCTGGCCCAGCTGCCCGAGGCCTATCAGGCCTTCGCGCCACTGGTGGACATCCTGCCGATCATTCCCCTGTTCTTCCTGCTGCTGGCCTTCGTGTGGCAGGCCTCGGTGGGCTTCCGCTGAAGCCAGCAACTTGATTCTGAACCGCTGAGAACAGATCTCGGCAATTCAAGAGGCGGCGGTGGGGGCCAGGCTCCCACCGCTTTTTGCTGACTAGGTCTGAGCAACGGCCCTGAATCAGCCGCGCCGCAGCACCGCCCAAGCAAACGCAGGCAGGGCCAACATGCGCCGCCAGCGGCTGGGCTCCTGAATGAGGCGATAGAGCCACTCGATCTGCAGCCGGCCCATCCACTTCGGCGCACGCTCCTTGGCGCCAGACCACACATCAAAGCTTCCGCCCACGCCCATCCACAGCCCTGGCTGGCCCGCGTGAAGCCGCTGGATCCAGGTTTCCTGGCGGGGCACCCCCAGGGCTGCCAACACCAGATCCGGCCGGGCTTGCTGCAGCTGCTGCTCAATGCCCGGCCACTGCTCCGGGTCTTGATAGCCATGGATGGCGAAGGCCAGATCGAGCTGCGGGATCTCGGCCTGCAACCGCTCCACCAACCGCTCCATCACCTCGGGGCTGGCCCCCACCAGCGCCACCCGCCAATGGTGGGCTGCGGCGTACACCAACAGCTGGCGAGCCAGCTCAATGCCGGGGCTACGGCGCACGCGGTAGCCCTGGCGCCCGAGAGCCCACACCACACCCGCCCCATCGGGGATCACCAGATCGGCCTGGGCGATGGCAGCGCCGAGCTCCGGATTGGCCCGGGCGGCCATGGTCATTTCGGCGTTGAGCGTCACGATCTGGCCGCCGCCGCGCTGCTTGAGCTCCAGTGCCGCCGCAAACACATTGCTGCTCACCGCCACCTGCACGCCCAGCACTGATGTGACCGTCCAGGACGGCGGATCAGCAGGGCCCGTAAAGCCAGTGCGGGACGCATCCGTCGCCATTGATGCCATCGAGCGCAGAGGCCACACGAGAGAATCTATGGCTGCAGCCCGGTTTCGCCGCGCCCACGATGCTCAGCAGCGCACCCACGGCCAGCCCCGCAGCCCCACTGCAGCTCAGTGCGGCTGAAGCCTGGCAGCGCCTGCAGGAGCTCGATACCCAGATCAACCGCGTGGTGCTCCAGCGCCAGCACCCGATCACCGGCCTGTTGCCCGCCAGCACCGCCCACACCGTGCATGGCAATTACGGCGATGCCTGGGTGCGCGATTGCGTATATTCGATCCAGTGCGTGTGGGGCCTGGCGCTGGCTCACCGCCGCCTGAGCGGCGCAAGCACCCGGGTGTTCGAGCTGGAGCAGCGCGTGCTGCAGCTGATGCGCGGCCTGCTCAACGCGATGCTGCGCCAGGCCCCGAAGGTGGAGCGCTTCAAGCACAGCCTGCAGCCGCTCGATGCGCTGCACGCCAAATACGACACCGGCAGCGGCGAACCGGTGGTGCCGGATGACGGCTGGGGCCATCTGCAGCTCGATGCCACGGCCCTCTTTCTGCTGCAACTCGCCCAGCTGACCCGCTCGGGACTGGTGGTGGTGCAGACCAGCCACGAGCGCGATTTCATCCAAAACCTGGTGTATTACGTGGCCCGCGCCTACCGCGTGCGCGACTACGGCATCTGGGAGCGGGGCGACAAGGGCAATCACGGCCTGCCCGAACGCAACGCCAGCTCGATCGGCTTGGTGAAGGCGGCGCTGGAAGCCCTCGAAGGGCTCGATCTCTATGGGCCCCATGGCAACGGTCAGTGCAGCCTGCACATCCCCCACGACGCGATCGTGCGATTGCGCCGCGCCCTCACCGGCCTGCTGCCGCGGGAATCCGCCAGCAAAGAGGTGGATGCGGCCTGCCTCTCGGTGATCGGCTACCCCGCCTGGGCCGTGGAGGATCCCGAGCTGGTGGAGCGCACCCGCCGCAAGATCCGCAACGAGCTGGGCGGGCCCTACGGCTACAAGCGCTTCCGCCGCGACGGTCACCAGACCGTGGTGGAAGACCACAACCGGCTCCACTACGAGCGCGAGGAGCTGGCCCAGTTCGAGCACATCGAATGCGAGTGGCCGCTGTTCCTGGCCTATGAGCTGATCACCGCCTGCTGCGAGGAGCGCTGGACGGAGGCCTGGCAGTGGCGTGAGCGGCTGCACCAAGTGGCTGTGGATGTGGATGGGGTGGAGCTCCTGCCGGAGCTCTATGTGGTGCCCAAAGCAGCGGTGGAAGCCGAGCGACTTCAGCCCGGCAGCCAGGCGCGCGTGCCCAACGAAAACGTGCCGCTGCTCTGGACCCAGAGCCTCACCTGGTTGGGCGATCTGATGTTGCTGGGGCTGCTGCAGCCCGAGGATCTCGACCCGAGCGGCCGGCGCCTGGGCTGCAGCCTGGGGGCTGATCAGGTGCTGGTGAGCTTCGTGCCGGCACGCGAGCACATTGCTGCTGCCCTCGAGCAGGCTGGTCTGGCGGTGACCCGCCCGGGTGAGGTGGCGATCGCCAGTTCCGCCGAACTGGGTGAGCGGATGGCGGCCGTGGGCGCCAACGCGCGGCTGGGCCTGAGCGGCCACCCACCACTGCGGATGGAAACGATGGTGACGGCCCGGCTGTATCGCCAGGGCGGCCAAGCGCTGGCCTTTCTGCCGGCGGTGTTGGAAGAGAGCACCTATTACCTCTCCGACGATCCCGAGCTGCTGGTGGATGCGGTGGAGAGCGAGATCAGCCAGCTGCAGCGCCATTGGCGTGGCGTGGGTGCACCGCTGCTGCTCATCCCCGTGGAGGAAGGCCCCTTCCAGCGGAACCCCGATTCCTTCCTGCGCCTCGGCGAGCAGCTGCGCAGTGGCCTGATGCACGGCGTGGCGGTGCAGCTGGCACCGCTCCGGGAGCTGATGGAGCAGGCCAGCTGGGCCGAGCTGCCGGAGCACGCCACACCGCAGGGCTCGCGTCCAGCGCCAAGCGCGCCCGCTCTGCTGCAAGCCAGCACGGAGCAGCAACCGCTCACCGCTGCGGAGGAACAGGAACTGGAGGAGTCGGCGGTAGAGGCGCTCACCGAGCGGCTCTGGCAGAGCCACTCGCTCACGGAGCAGGCGGAATTGCTCGAGCAGCTGGTGCATCGCCTCGGCTTGGAGGCCGAGCTCAGCGGCCCCGGCGGCAGTGCCACACCGCAGACGCTGCTGGAGGAGATCTACCGGCGAGCCCTGGCCGATGCCAATTGGAACGTGGTGCGCCGCTGCGCCGGCTCCCTGGGTCTGGTGCACCCGCAACTGGAAGATGCCCTCACCGACCTGCTGGTGCGCCAGAAGCAGGTGGTGGTAGGCCGCAACTACACCAGCGAGTCCTTGCTCAGCCAGCCCACGGGCAGCCTGGCGATCGCGGCGATGATTCAGCGCTACAGCGGCGAAGACGGCCGCGAGTGGATGTTGCAGCAGGAGCTGCTGCTCGCCCTCGATGGCGTGGCCCGGCGGAAACCGGCCCTGCTCAGCGGCAGCCTCACCCTGCAGCTTGGCCAACTGCTGCTGTTGCTCACCAGTGAACTGGCGGGCGAGCGCGACCTCACACCGATCGAAGCCTTCGAGGCCCTCTGTGATGAGCCACCCCACGCGATCCGCCGCCGCCTGCAACAGGTGTTGCGCGATGTGGAACACGCCAAGGCAGCCCTGCAGCGCAAGGAGCAGCTGCATGTGAGCGGCCGGGTGCGCTGGGAAGCGCCCGATCCACTGGAGGAGCTCCCCAAGAGCGGCTGCTGGCTCCAACACCGCGAACGCATGGGCGCGCTGCAGATCGTGCCGCGCAACTTCCACCCCGGCATCTGGGAACTGCTGCACCACTGCCGCGGCCTCGTGATTGGCGACAAGCTGGAGCGCCGCAACCGGCTCGAAAGCGCCTTGCTCAAGGAGAAGACGCCGGGCGAGCGCAACTTCGCCACCCACGTGGAACACCTGCTCAGCAAGATCGAAGCACCGGAATACCGCCGCCTCTGCATCGAAACGTTGGTCACCCTGATTGCCTTCGTGGATGCCAACCCCCAGGTGCGCTTCGACGACGATCTGGCTCTGGATGTGGTGGTCGGCCACGCCGTGCGGGTGGGCTGGCAGCAACAGCACCCTGAGCAAGCTCCTGAGGACTACCCGACCCACAAGGCAGAAGCCTGGGACAGCTTCTACCGCTCATCACCCGCCCAGTGCCGCCGCTGGCAACTGCTGGCCCTGAAGGAACTGGCGGAACTGCAGCCGGCCTAGATCGGATCCGCCAGGGTCATGCAGAGCGTGGGCTGCTCCACGCACTGCTCGATCAGGTCGGCCAGCAGCAGGGCGCGGGAGGCCTGGGGGCCATCCACCGCAGGCTGCTCCAGGCCGCGCACGCACTGAAGGAAGTGCTCCAGCTCCGCCACCAGCGGATCCACCGGAGAGGTGCTCACCTCTTCGATAAAGCCGTCGTTGCGATAGAGCAGCTCACCGTGATCAGCCGTGAACGACAGCTGAGTGCGGCGGTGGATCTGAAGGGTGCGGTTGAGGAAGTCGGTCTCCACCAGGGCGCTACGGCAGTGGGCCGACAGGCTGCGGATCTTGCGGTGGGCCATCTTGCTGGCCGTGAGGCTCGCCACCACGCCATTGGCAAAGCCCAGGGTGGCGTTCACGTAATCGATCGGGCCTTCGGCGCTGCGGCCACCGGCGGCGGCGAGGCGCACCACCTTGGAACCGGCCACTTCGAGCACTAGGTCGATGTCGTGGATCATCAGATCCAGCACCACTGACACATCGTTGGCGCGGTCCGGGTTGGGGCTGTGGCGTCGGGCCTCCAGCACCACCACGTCCTCATTCGCCACCACCTTCACGAGCTCGCGGAAGGCGGGGTTGAAGCGCTCGATGTGGCCCACCTGCAGCAGCCGGCCGGCCCGATCAGCCGCAGCGCTCAGTTCAGTGGCCTCCTCCTGGGTGGCGGCGATCGGCTTCTCGATCAGCACGTGCACGCCCGCGTTGAAACAGGCCATGCCCACGCGGTGGTGGAGCAGGGTGGGCACGGCGATGCACACCGCCTCCACCTCGCTCAGCATCTCCTCGTAGCTGGCGAACCAGCGGCAGCCGAACTGCTCAACGGCCAGCCGGCCGCGATCCGGATCAGGGTCGGCCACACCCACCAGCTCGGCATCGCGGAGCAGGCTGAGCACCCGGGCGTGGTGCCAGCCCATGTTTCCGATTCCGATCACTCCAACGCGAACCGGCTTCATGGCGCTGGCGATCTGACGCAGCGATTATCGACGATCAACGGGCTCCGCCACGGGCCGCCGCCGATCAGCTTTCCTCAAGTTCCAGCTCCACAGCCCGGCGGGTGATCTCCACCCGCTCGATACGCGGGCCATCCATCGCCATGATTAAAAACTGATGGCCCTTCCAGCGCAGGCTCTCGCCCGGAGCGGGGATGTGCTGCAGACGCTCCAGCAGGAACCCGGCCAAGGTGTGGTGCTCATCGGATTCGGGCAGCTGCAGGCCCAGTTCGCGGTTGAGCTCATAGATCTCCAGATCACCGGCCACCAGCCAGCTGTGCTCCTGGAGCTGCTGGAGATCGTCTTCCGGATTTTCGGGATCTTCCTCATCGCCCACGATCTCGCTGGTGAGATCGGAGATGGTCACCAGGCCTTCGGTGCCGCCGTGCTCATCCACCACCACCAGCAGCGGTTCGCCGCTGCGGATCACGGGCAGCAATTCGGCCAGCGGGGTGGTCTCCTGCACCTTCGTTACGGGAGTGACATAGGGCGCTAAGGGTGAATCGCTGCGCAGCAGTCCTTTGGCGATCGGTTCGGCCAGGCGACGCAGGTCGAGCAGACCGCGCACATCGTCGAGGGAGCTGCCGATCACGGGGAAGCGGGCGTGGTGGGTGCTGTGCACCGCCTCCATCAGTTCCGCAAAGCGCACCTCGAGCGGCAGGGTGACCATGCCGGAGCGGGGCACCATCACCTCCCGCACCTGGGTATCGCGCAGGGAAAACAGGCCTTCGAGCATGTCGCGCTCATCAGGCATCAGGCCGATCACGCTGTTGGATTCGATCAGCGTTTCCAGCTCACCGGCCGAGAGGGCCGGCACCAGCTCATCCCAATTGCGTGGCAAGCCCAGGAGCCGCAGCAGACCATTGCCCAAGCGCTCGAGCACCACCAGCAGTGGACCCAAGCTGCGCATCACCGCCTCGAGCACCGGCGCCAGGCGCAGGGCGCTGGCTTCGGGGCGATGCAGCACCCATGCCTTGGGCACCAGGCCACCCAGCAGGGTGGCCAGCACCACCAGAGCCAGGAACAGCACCCCATCGAGCCAGGCCTGCCCCAGCCAGGCACCGGCGGGTCCGGTGGCCCAACGCTCCGCCAGGCCCCGACCCGTCCAACCCAGGGCCACCAGGGCCAGGGTCATCCCCAGTTGCGTGGTGACCAACGCTCGCCGCAACCGCCGCTGGAGCCGAGCAACAGCCGTCGCCCCACGTTCGCCATCGGCCTCGAGCAATTGCACCCGGGTGGGCCGCAGCCGGATCAGGGCAAATTCCGAGGCAGCGAAGAAGGCCAGCAGGAGCAGCAGGGCCGCCGGTGCCAGAAATCGCATCGGGTTCAGATGGGTGTGGCGTGCAGGAAGCCAGCGTGATTCAAGCCAAGCACTGCTCAGAACAACAAGCTGCTGGCGCTGAATCGGTTGACCCCTGGCAACAGAATCTCCAGATCAGCGCGACCATTGCCATCAGCGTCCAGCTGGAGGGATCCAGCAGCAAAGCGAACCTCACCGGCCTCACGACTGAAGGGCTTCTTACCGATATAGACAACGGCATCACTCAAAGCCGAGAGATCAACTTTGTCGCTCGAGCGCTGAAAACCAAGGATCTGATCCTGTTTGCCGCGCTTCGGAAGGGAATCAGTGAACGCCGAATACACATATCGATTGGCACCTGGCCCACCAATCAGCACATCAGCCTGGGCTCCGCCTTCGAGCACATCATTCCCGCTCAAGCCAATCAGCAGATCTTTCGTCTCACCACCGGCGAGGGAGTCATCGGTACCGGCACCGATCTTGCGGGCATCCATCTTCATCGCGAGCTTCTCAGCCTGAGCAGCGATTTTTTTGCTAACCCCAAGCTCTTGGTAGCTCGGGTAGATCGCCTTGGACGCACCATCTGGAATCGCACCCACTAGCTCCACCCGAAAGCGAAGCGGGGCATCAGGTGGTATCGAAGGCGGTGCGCCTGCATTTCCATAGGCCAGGTCGGCTGGGATCGTGAGGTCGAGCACCTCGCCTAATCGACGGCCGGCGAGAGCCTGATCCCAGCCCTGGATCACCTGACCGCTGCCCAAGATGAAGGTGAACAGCGACCTCGACGGCACCGGTGCGAAATCGGCGAAGTCGTAATTCGCATCAAACGGGGTGCCCTCACCATTCACCAACGTCCCGGAATAGAGCACTCCCAACAAATCACCGGCTCGCACCACAGGCCCCTTGGACGCACGGAGCACATTGATCGCGAGATCTGTTGCCATCACCCATCCAGGCCGAATGCCTGAAGCACAATTCCCGGTAACACTAAGGGGCTTTTCCGTGCCTCAAGAAATGGGGGTCGCGAGGATCGAACTCGCCTAAGGCGGATTATGAGTCCGCTGCATTCACCAGATTGCTAGACCCCCACGCGGCGAACCGCTGGGCTGGTTTACCACAGGCCCCGGATCACCCGCGAGCCGGGTTGCGGCCAGCTGGGCGGAGGAGCAGCCTGGGCATTGCAGCTGCCTTGGGGCAGGCCCTGGCAGAAGCCGTTGTTCACATCCGCGGTGCGCCAGGGCATCGGGTTGCTCTGCTGCTCCAGCAGCACCTGATACGTGTTCTCCAAAGCAGAGCCGTCCCACACGATCGTTTGATCGGGGAAGCCGAAGCCCATCACCTTGGTGCCGTCTCCGCCGCCCATGGCGATCCCGAGGATGTCGGTGATCTGGTGGGTGATGTCGATCCCGCGGGCATAGGGGGAGGTGTAGCTGTAGAAGCGGCGCTCCACCAGTTGCGGGGTAGTGACCACTGGGCCGCAGCGGGTCACCTCCACCGGCCCGGAGGCATTCATGCCGGCAGAGCCGGATCCCGCCAGAGGCGCTTCAAGGGTGGTGGTGCACACCACTGGCCCGGCCGCCGCAGGCTGCAGCCATGCACCCGCCAACAGCGCCGGCACCACCGCCAGCGCGACACCGCCACCCCGACCCATTGATCTCCCGCGACACAGGCTGGGCGCAAACTAGACAGCTCAACCGCCTGACGCCAGAGGCATGACCCAGCTGCCACCCCTTCCCCAGGCCAGCACTGAGCAACGCCAGCTGCTGTTGCGGCTCCTGGCGGAGCGGGCTTACCGGCACGGCACCTTCACCCTGGCCTCGGGCCGCACCAGCAATCACTACGTGAACTGCAAGCCCGTGAGCCTGAGCGGCGAAGGGCTAGCGCTGCTCTCAGCCCAGATGTTGGAGCTGGTGGAGCCGGATGCCGTGGCCGTGGCCGGCCTCACCCTCGGCGCCGATCCCCTGGTGAGCGGCGTGGCGGTGGCAGCAGCCCTGAGCGGCCGCGCCCTCGATGCGCTGATCGTGCGCAAGGAGGCCAAAGGCCATGGCACCGGCGCCTGGCTGGAAGGCCCCCTGCCCGAACCCGGCAGCTGCATCACCGTGTTGGAAGACGTGGTGACCACCGGCGGCTCATCACTCAAAGCCGTGAACCAGCTGCGGGAAGCGGGTTACACAGTGAAGCGGGTGGTCACGATCGTGGACCGCCAGGAAGGCGGCCTCGAGGCGATGACCGCTGCAGGCCTGGAGCTGCAAAGCCTGTTCCTCCTTGAAGAGGTGGCCGCCGTATCGGCAGCCAGCCGCTCATGAGCACCGCCAGCCCAGCCCGCTGGAGCACCCCGATCAGCTGCATCCGCTTGGAGGGGGCCGATGCCCGGCGCTTCCTGCATGGCCAGAGCAGCCAGGCGATCGAGCTAGCCCCCAGCGGCGCCTGCCTGCCCACCTGCCTCATCAGCCCCACCGGCCGCATGCGCGCCCTGGCGCTGGTGCGCCTCGACGACACGGGCGCCGATCTGCTGGTGCTGGACGGCGATGGCGCGGCGGTGCATCAGGCCCTGGATCGGGTGTTGTTCCCCGCAGACCGGGTGAAGCTGGGTGCATTCGAGCCCGCCACGCTGGTGCGCTGGATCGGCGATGCAGCCAGTGAGCCTGGCCCGCAGCTGCTGAACCCTGGCGTGGATCTAGGCGCGGGCGCCGAGCAACCGGCCTGGCTGCAGCAACCCGGTGAGGCTTTGCCAGCCTGGCTAGAAGCCCTGCCGGAGCTCAGCGCCGAGGCCACGGAACAGCAACGGCTGCGCCAGGGATTCCCCGCCGCCCCGAGCGAACTCAACGACACCACCAACCCCTTCGAGCTGGGGCTCGCCCCCTGGGTGAGCCTCAACAAGGGCTGCTATGTAGGCCAAGAAACCCTGGCCAAGCTCGCCACCTACGACGGCGTGAAACAGCAGCTGCGCCATTGGCGCTGCAGCGATGCCGGCTCTGCGGCAGTCTCCGCCTGTGCCCCTGGCACCAGCCTCACCACAGAGGCTGGCGAGCGGGCTGGCGTGATCACATCGGCCTTGGCCGGGCCCGATGGCCTGGAGGGACTGGCCCTGGTGCGGCGCGGCGCCCTGGAGGAGCCGCAGCTTCTTGCTGGCGAGATGCCGCTGGAGATCAGCGTTCCAGCGGGGTTCATGGCGCCGCCGGTGGGTGCGGGCGGCCTGGGCTGAAGCTGCTCAGGGCTGCGCCGCCTCGTCCTGCTCCAGCAGCCACTGGGCCACCGCCCAAGTGGCCAAAGCATCGTCGTGGTTGTAGCGGAAGATCCGGCGCAGGTTTTGGCGGGAGCCGCGGCCATCGGGGCCATCACCACCAAGCCGCCAGCGCCGCCACCACAGCAAGGCCCGCGCCCCATCCACCCCCTGCTGCCGCCAGCGGAAGCCCAGCCAGCTGGCGGTGGCCTTGAGGCCATAACTGTTGGTGGGCATCCACCAGTGGCGGCGCAGCCGCAGGTGCACATCGATCAGTCGGCTGCGCAGCTCTGCGATCTGGCGCTCCTTGACCCCCTGGCGCTGGGCCAGACGCACCAAAGCGAGCAGCTCGGTTTCGCCGTAATGGAGCACGGGCCAGTCGGGATAGGCAGCCATCAAGCGCTGCAACCGCTGCCAGAGCCGCGCTTCACCGTGCTCCTGGAGTGCCAGCAGCGGGTGATACGGCGCCGCCGTGGCCGCTTCAGCCGTGGGCCAGCCGCCGCCCGGATCCCGAGGCAGCGGCACAAAGCCATGCAGGAAATCGTCGCGGGCGTCGGGGTCGGATTCGATGTCGTAGATCAGCACCCCCGGCGCCTCGGCCAACTCCGGTAGGGCTGCACCCGGATCCCGCCGCAGCGGCACCCCATCGCGTTGCACCCGCGCCTGGGTGACCAGCTGCTCAGCCATCTCGGCGTGCTGCTCGCCGTGCACCAGCAGTGCCTCGGCCAGCTGCTGTGGCTCAGCCGCCGCCAGGCGCTCCAGCCGGTCCACCCCGAGGTCGATCAACATCTCGCGCCGCTTGGCGCCGATACCGCTCACCTCGCTGAGATGCCCCTCGGCGGCCGCCACCTGATCACAGGCACCACGCCAACTGCAGAGCACGCATTTCTTGCGATCTGCCACCAGCGGCGGTGGCTCGGTGCGGGCTAGATCGCCGGCCAAACGGTCCAGGGCTTCCTCGAGCTGGCGGGGCAGGCTGCCGCTGAGGGCAAGCGTTTCCTTCTCCAAGCCCCGACCCGCTCCACTGAGCACCAACCCGTTGGCAACAGGCGCCTGCTGCTCCCCTTCCAACAGCCGGCCCCAGAGCGCCAACACCACACGGTGCTCGCGCGTGGTGCGGCGCCCTTGGCGAAAGATCACGGGCCGGTAGGCGTGCTCACCCCAACGGCTCCGGCCCTTCACCCGCTGCAGCAGGGGAGGGTGCGCCTCGACTGCCAATCCCCCCGCCTGGCCACGCAACCGCAGCCCCACCACAGCCGGTGCTCCCGCGGCTGCCGCCGCTTCCCCGCGCTGAGGCTTCTGCGGGAAAAGCGTTGAAAAACTGCGGCGCTGCTCATCAAGCTGCAGCTCGCGATGGGCCGTCCAGAGGCGTTGATCCGGGTCGCCGAACTGATCCAGCCAGGCGCGGCGCTTGCAGCGCAGCCAGCTGCGCAGCAGCCGGTCGTTGAGCGGGATCTCAGTGACCACGGGGCTCACGCTAGGTGGCCGTCTGGCCTGCCGGCACCTGGATGCCCGCAGGGGGGCAGGCCGGCTGCTAGCACCACCGGTAACGCCCTGTGCTCCTGCCCCGATGTCTGCTTCTGAGCCCCTGCCCCTGCAGGCCAGCCCGATCGCCTTCGGCACCGATGGCTGGCGCGGCATCCTCGGGGTGGACATCACCGTGGAGCGACTCCTGCCGGTGGCAGCAGCCGCCGCGCGCGAGCTGGAGTTTTCAGCGCCGGAGGGCCTGAACAGCCGCGAGATCGTGATCGGCTATGACCGCCGGTTCCTCGCACCGGAACTGGCTGAAGCCATCTGCAGCGCAGTGCGCGGGGCTGAGTTGGTGCCCGTGCTGGCGGAGGCTCCGATCCCCACCCCCGCCGCCAGCTGGGCGGTGGTGGAGCGTCAGGCCCTGGGGGCTCTGGTGATCACCGCCAGCCACAACCCGCCCGAATGGCTGGGGCTGAAGATCAAAGGCCCCTTCGGCGGCTCCGTGGAGGGGGACTTCACGCAGCGGGTGGAGCGTCGCCTCGAAGCCGGTGGCATCACCGTGCCGATCCCCGGCGACACGCTGCGCTTCGACGCCATGGGCACCTACCTAGCGGGCCTGAAGGCGAAGGTGAACACCGCTGCCCTCAGCGAAGGGCTCGAGCGGCTAGGCCTGCAGGTGATCGTCGACCCCATGCACGGCTCCGCCGCCGGTGGCCTCAGCCGCCTGCTGGAGGGTGCCGCCACCAGCGACCACCTGCGTGAGATCCGCTCCAACCGCGATCCCCTGTTCGGCGGCAATCCCCCCGAACCCTTGGCTCCTTACCTGCAGGAGCTGATCGCTGAGGTGCGTGCCTCCACCCTGGCCGGGCGGCCAGCGGTGGGGATTGTGTTCGATGGCGATGGCGATCGCATCGCCGCGGTGGATGAGCACGGCCGCTTCTGCAGCACCCAGCTGCTGATGCCCCTGTTCATCGACCACCTGGCCCGCGCCAAGGGTCTGCCGGGCAGCGTGATCAAAACGGTGAGCGGCTCCGATCTGATGCAGCTGGTGGCCGAGGACCTCGGCCGTCCGGTGATCGAAAAGGCGGTGGGCTTCAAATACATCGCCGCCGAGATGCTGGCCAGCGAGGTGCTGGTGGGCGGCGAGGAATCAGGCGGTGTGGGCTTCGGCGGCCACCTGCCCGAACGCGATGCGCTCTACGCGGCGCTGTTGCTGATCGAGGCTCTGGTGGAAGGCGGCAAACCCCTGGGCGAGCGGGTGAGCGAGCTGCAGCAGCGCTGCGGCGGTGCCGCGGCCTACGACCGCCTCGATCTACGCCTGCGCGACATGGCCACCCGCCAACGGCTGGAGCAGTTCCTCGTCGCTACACCACCTACCGAGGTGGCCGGTGCGGCCGTGCAGGAGGTGATCACCACCGATGGCGTGAAGCTGCGCTTAGGCCCCAGCCATTGGCTGATGCTGCGCTTCTCCGGCACCGAGCCCTTACTGCGCCTCTACTGCGAAGCCCCCAGCGATGCCCGCGTGGCCGAAGTACTCAGCTGGGCCCGCGAACTGGCGGAGGGGATCTGATGACCACCCTGGTGATCGCCAGCGGCAACGCCGGCAAAGTGCGCGAATTCGGGCGACTCCTGGCTGATCTCGGCCTCGAAGCCCAGCCGCAGCCTGAGGGCCTGGAGGTGGAGGAAACCGGCAGCACCTTTGCCGAGAACGCCCGGCTCAAAGCGGAAGCCGTGGCTCGCGCCACTGGCTGCTGGGCCCTGGCTGACGACTCCGGCCTCAGCGTGGATGCCCTCGGCGGCGCCCCCGGGGTGCATTCAGCGCGCTACGCCGACACCGACACAGCTCGGATCCAACGGCTGCTGCAGGAGTTAGCCGACGCAGGAGCGACAACACCTTCAGCTCGCAGCGCTCAATTCACGGCTGCCCTTGCCCTGGCCAGTCCAGAGGGAGAGGTGGTGTTGGAAGTGGAAGGGATCTGCCCCGGCACGATCCTCGAGGCCCCTCGCGGTGAGGGCGGCTTCGGCTACGACCCTGTGTTCTTCGTGCCCGAAGCCAAGTTCACCTTTGCGGAGATGCCCCATAGCCAGAAGGCTGAACTAGGACATCGGGGCCGAGCGTTTGCCGCCTTGAAACCGCAGCTGCGCGCAGCACTCGCTCAAGACAGGCAGTAGTCCAACCCCAGGCTCACGCTGCTCTGATGAGCCTGAGCTTCATCGGGATTGAAGCTGCTGCGCGCTGCCATCGCGTAAGGCATCGGACGGATCGAACCGCCGCCGCGTTGGTCGATGCGCAGGAGCTGCACCCGCCGCAGACCCAGCGCATCAGCCGTGGCCTGCGCCTGCCGCTGGCCGTCAGCCAGCGCCTCCCGCAGCAGCCGCGTGCGCAGCTGCGCCTCACTGCCACTGGCCGCTTCCGCAGTGAAGCCGCGCAGGTTCACGCCGGGCAACCGGCCAGCCGCCTGGATCAGGGCGTTGTAATTCGCCTTGCTCACCGTGCCCGACACCGTGGTGTTGGCCCGCTCCCGCAGCGGCCCCGCGCTACCGCCGCCGCTGCGATAGGTGGACGGCGCCGGAATCGTGAGCTTGCCACTGGCCAGGGGCGTGACCGCCTTGCGCACCGCTGCCAGGCGGGCATTCAGCTGATCGAGCGCCGCGGCCTTAGTGGGGGCTTCGGCCTCGAGGCCCAGGTTGAAGCTGAAGCGATCGAAGGCGGCACTGCCCTGCTCCTGCACCTGCAGTTGGAGCAGGGTGCCGTTGCAGCTGAGTGGCTGCGCCTGAACCGGCACCGCCAGCGGCAGGGCACTCAGAGCAACAGCAGCGAACCGGAGCGAAACCACGGGTGTCTGGGCATCTCCCTTGTGTCTAAGGGCAGCCCTGCGGAGCCGTGCAACTGCTCTTGCAGCGATCTGCAACCAGGTGCAACTGAACAAACCCCAACAAGCCTTCAGCCCACGCCCAGATCACCGACTGACGGCCGCCATTCCTGCAGCCGCCAGTCCACGCCGCCACTGCGCACCATCGGGTCTTGCAGCACCAAGGCTTCCGCCTCGGCGTAGTCGGCAGCCTGCAGCAGCAGCAGGCCGCCCCCACCAGGCTGCCCAACCCCATCCACCAAATAGCCGCTGCTGAGCACGGTCCCCGCCTCACGCAACTGCTCCACCCAGGCGCGATGCGCCTGCAGGTGGGGCTTCATCTCGGCATAGGAACGCAGGAAGGTTTCCTGCTTCACGAACCAGGGCATCAAGCCGCTGCAGGCGCCCAGCTGCCATGCAGGCCGTGGGGCACCGCCAGGGGCAGTTCCAGCAAGGCCACCTCCGCCATCGACGCTGCATCGAGAATCACCAGATCACTGGCGCAGCGGGCGCCGTTCCACACCAGGCAGAGCACCCAGCCGTCGTCTTCCGCCGTGGCACCAGGGCGGGACACCATCACCGGCTCACTCACAAACCCGCGCGGTGCGGCGCTCCACACCCGGCCTTCGCCAGTGCGGAGATCGAGCTTCTTGATCGCCTGCAGCGGATCGTTACCCCGCTCACGCTCGGCCACAGCCATCCAGCTCACGTGAGCATCCAAGCCCTGGCGAGCGGGGTTCACCATCGCAAATTCGCAGGTGCGGCCCTCAAGCAGCTCGCTCGTGACGCTTCCTTCGGTGAGGTTGATGCGGCAGCGCACCAGCTGGCCTTCGGGGATGCTCTCGAAATCCACCTGGCGGAAATCCACGTCGGGCCCGATCGAGGGGAAATCGGCGTAGTAGATCGAATCCACCACCAGTTCATCGCCCTCTTCAAACGCATTGAGGTGGTGGAACACAAAACCTTCCGGCGCAGCGATCTGGAGCGGCTCACGGCCAGCGGCGCTGCCTGAACTGCGGGGGATCAACCAGAACTGACCCTGCTCTCCAGGCTTGGAGCTAAGACACTGCGCTGCACCCTTCTGGCCCAGCACGAAGCCGGTGGGGTTGAAGGCCACAGCGTTCTGGAGGAACACCGCCCAATTCGGGGTGATGGCGAAGTCGTGCAGGAAGGCGAAGCCCTTGAAGCTGTGCTTGCTATCGGCCAGCAGCGTGCCCGCGCTGGAAAACTCCATCAACCGGATCGTGCTGCGCGGGCCCGCCTTCACGCCGAAGGTCACCATGCGGGGCTCGCCGTGATGGCCAGGATCGAAGCGGGGGTGGGCGCTGAAGGCCTCGCCCTTTTTCAGCAAGCCATCCAGGCGGCTGAGGCCCCGGGTTTCCAGGCTGTCGGGATCGAGGGCATGAGGCTCAGCCGCCTCCCACAGCGCTAGGAGCTGATCACCGAGGCGCACCACATGGGTGTTGGCGATGTTCTTGAGCCGCAGGTCGAAGGCATTGGCGGCGATGCCACCGGGTTTCTGGGTGCCGAACACACCGCGGTAGAGGAATTTGTCGGCCGCTTCCTCAGCCTGCCAACCCTCCGTGCGCACAAAACGGTTGCGCAGCTCCGCCTGGCCGCCCGCGAAGCGCAGGGCGGTGATCATGCCGTCGCCATCAAAGGGGTGATGCACCCAATGGCCGCCGCGCTCCAGCCGGCCCGGCCCATTGCGATAGAGCGTGCCCTCGAGCTCCGGCGGGATCGTGCCGCGCGCCGCGGTGAGCGTGACGCCATCGAGCTCCACGCCCACATTGCGGAAGGCGCTGGCCCAATCAGCGCGGTCGTAGGCGGGAGCGGCAGCAGGAGCAGCAGTCATCGAGGCAGCGGCGAGGGCGGACGCAGACCTTGATCATCGCGTAACGGAGTGTTAAGGCGCCGCGCCTATTCCCAAAACGCGCAACCATCCACGTGTGAACCCACAACTCACGGGATCTGAGCCCACTCGCAGACCGATCCCCAGATCCGTCTGCATGCACCGCCCCCTTCCTGGCGCCCTGCGCCGGTTGGATCAGGCCCCAGCCCGCTCCAGCACCCCTTTGCTGCTGGGCACCGCTCCGGCGCGGCGCGGATCCACTTCGGTGGCCTGGCGCAGCGCCCGCGCGAAGGCCTTAAAGCAGGCCTCCACGATGTGGTGCGAATTCACCCCATCGAGCTGGCGGATGTGCAGGGTGAGGCCGGAGTTGTTCACCACTGCCACGAAGAACTCCTTCACCAGTTCGGTGTCGTAAGTGCCGATCTTCTGAGCGGGGATCTGCAGGCCGAAGCTCAGGTGCGGGCGGCCGCTGCAATCGAGGGCAACCTGCACCAACGCTTCATCGAGGGGCGCCAGAAAGTGCCCGAAGCGATGGATCCCGCGCCGGTCTCCCAACGCCTGCGCCAAGGCCTGACCCACGGCGATGCCCACATCTTCATTGGTGTGGTGATCGTCGATGTGGGTGTCACCCACGGCGTTGATCTCCAGATCGATCAGCCCGTGGCTGCTGATCTGATGGAGCATGTGATCCAGGAACGGCACACCGGTGCTCACCGTGCAGCTGCCGCTGCCATCGAGGTTGACCTTGACGCGCACATCGGTTTCGCCGGTGACGCGGTGGATGTCGCCTGTGCGCATAACGATGCCCTCCTGAATCAGTGTGCCGCTCACATGCCGGTGATGCAGTAGCCCGCGTCCACATAGATCACCTGGCCGGTGATGCCGCTGGAAAGGGGGCTGGCCAGGAAGGCCGCGGTACCGCCCACTTCGTCTTGGGTCACGGTGCGGTGCAGCGGAGCCTTTTCCTCCACGTTGTGGATCATGTCGAGGATGCCGCCGATGGCCGAGCTGGCCAGGGTGCGGATCGGGCCAGCGCTAATGGCGTTCACGCGCACCTGCTTCTCGGCACCTAGTTCAGCGGCCAGATAACGCACGGAGGCCTCCAGGGCCGCCTTCGCCACGCCCATCACGTTGTAGTTGGGGATCGCGCGCTCAGCCCCGAGGTAGCTGAGGGTGATCACGCTGGCGCCCTCGTTGAACAGGGGCTTGGCGTAGCGGCAGAGAGGCGCCAACGAGTAGGCGCTCACCTCGAGCGCGCGGCCAAAGCCTTCCGGGGAGATGTTGGAGTAATCGCCCACCAGCTCGTCTTTGCCGGCATAGGCCAGGCAATGCACGAGCACATCGATGGAGCCCCAGTGCTCCTTAACCCGGTTGAACACGGCCTCGATCTGAGCCGGGTCCTGCACGTTGAGGGGCTCGAACAGGGTGGGGGCCAGGGGAGCGGTGAGGTCGCGCACCTTGCCTTCAAAGCGGCCCTTCTCATCGGGGAGATAGGTCACCCCCAGCTCAGCGCCGGCGGCATGCAGCTGCTGGGCGATGCCCCAGGCAATCGACTTGTTGTTAGCGATGCCGGTGACGAGGGCCTTCTTGCCGCGCAGGTCGAGGAGCATGGATCGGGCGCTTGCGATCGGGGGATTCTCCCCCAGCCACGGCCACCGGCCCCAAGCGGCAGGATCGGCGCCTGGATTGCTCCACCCCGTGGCCACCGATTCCCTTAGCGGCGCACCGCTCAGCTGGCCCGAGCAGCCAGGGGAGCTGCCGCGCCAGTTCGAGAGCCGCCAGGCGCTTGCAGCCGAGCTGCAACGCCTCTTCCCAGGAGCCGAGGGCAGCCTCAGCCCCTTTCGGGGCGGCCGCCACCAGGCCGAGCAACTGCTGAGCCGCATCCAGCCGGCCCGCTACGCCAAGGGGCGCAACTTCCTCGATGGCCCGGTGACCCGCCTTTCGCCCTACATCCGCCAAGGGGCACTGAGCCTGGCGGAGGTGCGCGATGCCGTGTTCGCGAAGCTGCGCTCCCGCACGGACGGCGAAAAGCTGATCAATGAGCTCGGCTGGCGCGACTACTGGCAGCGCCTCTGGCATCAGCTGGGCCATGGGATCTGGCGCGATCAAGAAGAGCTCAAAACCGGCCACCATCCCGGCGCTTACAGCCCTGAGCTCCCCGGCGACATCGCCGAAGGCCGCACCGGGCTGGCCTGCATGGATGGCTTCATCACCGAGCTCCACAGCACGGGCTGGCTGCACAACCACGCCCGCATGTGGCTGGCGGCCTATCTGGTGCACTGGCGCCGCATCCGCTGGCAGGCCGGCGCCCAATGGTTTCTGCGCCACCTGCTCGATGGCGACCCCGCCAGCAACAACCTCAGCTGGCAGTGGGTGGCCAGCAGCTTCAGCCACAAGCCCTACTTCTTCAATCGCTCCAACCTCGAGCGCTACAGCCATGGCAGCTACTGCCGCCGCTGTCCCCTGAGCGAGCAGGGCTGCCCCTTCGATGCCAGCTACGAGCAGCTGGAGGCCGAGCTGTTCAAAGCAATGCCGAGCGTGCGCGCGGTGGAGAGCAACAACCACCAACGCAGCAACCCGCGGCCCTCCGGTGGCAACGCCGCCCTGAGCCGCCCCAGCCGTCGCCGATAAACCCCGATGCAGAACCCCATCCTCTGGATTCACGGCGAAGCCCTGGGCCCCTCCAATCCCGCCCTGCAGGCCCACCCCGACCGGCCAGCGGTATTCGTGTTCGACACAGAACTCCTGGCGGGCCGCAGCCCCACCACCGGCGACCCCGCCGCGCCGGCAGCTCAACCGGTGAGCCTCAAGCGCATCGGCTTCCTCTACGAGTGCCTGCTGGAGCTGCCGGTGAGCCTGCGCAAGGGCGATGTGGCCACCGAGGTGCTCGCCTTCGCACGGGCCCACGGCGCCGACGGCATCGTCACCAGCGCTGGCACCGACCCTCGGGTGGCGGCGATCTGCGCAGCCCTGGAGCAGGAGCTCCCGGTGCAGGTGCTGGAGCCCCGGCCCTTTGTGGCGCTAGAAGACCGGGTGGATCTGGGGCGCTTCAGCCGCTATTGGCGCCGCGCCGAACGGGAGGTCTGGGCCGACTGGAGCCCGCAGCAGTAGGGACACGGCGGCTCAGGAAGCCGGTGGAGCCCCGTTCATCAGCTCCTCTTCCTGCTGGCGCACCTCATAGGGGGAGGGCAGCAGGTCCTGCTCTTCCACCAAGGGGAAAGTCTGCACCTTCACATCAGCGGGCTTGCGGGGCGGTTCGGTCCACTGCCACTGAGCCCGCGGCGCCCGCTGCTTGCACAGGGCCTCCAGTTCGCTCTTCAGCGCCCGTTGCACATCCTTGCGAGCCACCGCCTCAAAAAATTCCGCGCGGGTGGCCAGGCCTGAACTGAAAGGAGCGCTGCCATTGCCGTTGAACAACCGGGCCGGATCCACCAGCCAGCGGGGCTTACACACGCCCTGCTGACTCGTGTCGGTTTCCAGCCAGATATGCAGGCCGTATCCGTCGGGCTGGCTCACCACCGCCAGGCCGTCGTGGGGCTGGTTGCGCTGCAGGGGATAGAGCGCCCAGCTGGCGCTGCGATGGGCCGGCACACAGCCCACCAGGGCGGCGGCAAGCAGAAGGCCACTCCAGCAGCGAGGGCGATGCAGCGCGGATCGAAGCAAGGCCAGCCGAGACACAATCGGCGCATCCTGCCCCAACTCCGCCAGAGCCGCTGCCATGGTGCTGACCCCCTCCACGATGCTGCCGCTCGGCACAGCGCTGCCAGCCTTCACCCTCGAGCAGATCTGGGGCGCCCAGGGCACCGTGGGCAGCGGCGACAGCGGTGAACCCTGGAACAGCAACGTCCTAACGGCCCAGCCGGTGCTGGTGCTGTTTCTCTGCGCCCACTGCCCCTTCGTGAAGCACATCGAGCCGGAACTGAGCCGGCTGGAGCGCGATTACGGCAACCAAGTCCAGATCTTGGCCATCTCGAGCAACAGCACGATCACTCATCCCCAGGACGGACCCGAGGGGCTGCGGGAGCAGGCCCAACGCAACGGCTGGC
Source organism: Synechococcus sp. CB0101 (assembly GCF_000179235.2). Taxonomy (NCBI): domain Bacteria; kingdom Bacillati; phylum Cyanobacteriota; class Cyanophyceae; order Synechococcales; family Synechococcaceae; genus Synechococcus; species Synechococcus sp. CB0101. The sequence goes on along the minus strand of NZ_CP039373.1, from coordinate 1,795,319 downwards.
GCTTCCCTTATCTGTTTGATGCCAGCCAGGCCGTGGCGAAGGCGTTCCATGCCGCCTGCACCCCAGACCTCTTCTTGTTTGATGGCGCGCATCAGTTGGCCTACCGCGGCCAACTGGATGACAGCCGCCCCGGCAACGCCGAACCGCTGGATGGGCGCACGCTGCGCGCTGCCCTCGATGCCCTCCTGGCCGGCCAGCCCGTCAGCGCCGAACAGCAACCCTCGATCGGTTGCAACATCAAGTGGCATCCCGAGGGGGCTTGAGGATCGGGGATCCGAACAGGCGTCTTAAGGTTGCCTTCATGCAGGTGCCCCCTTTCAGCCTCACCGAGCAGCTCGATGCGCTGGGCGAGCAGCTTGATGCCGCCGTTCTGCAGGTGTTGCGCAGCGGCCAATACATCGGTGGAGGCGTGATCGCCGCCTTCGAACAAGCCTTTGCCAAAGCGGTGGGCACCTCCCACGCCGTGGGCTGCAACAGCGGCACCGACGCGCTGATCCTGGCCCTGCGCGGCCTGGGCGTGGGACCCGGCGATGAAGTGATTACCTGCTCGTTCAGCTTCTTCGCCACCGCCGAAGCGATCAGCGCCGTGGGCGCCACGCCGGTGTTCGTGGATGTGGAGGAGAGCTCCTACCTAATCAACCTCGAGCAGCTCGAGGCCGCGATCACCCCCGCCACCAAGGTGCTGCTGCCGGTGCACTTATTCGGCCGCCCGGTGGATATGGAGCGCGTCTGCGCCATCGCCGCGCGCCATGGCTTACAGGTGGTGGAAGACTGCGCCCAGGCCAGCGGCGCCAGCTGGGCCGGCAAGCCCGTGGGCAGCTGGGGCGATGTGGGCTGCTTCAGCTTCTTCCCCACCAAGAATCTGGGGGGCGCCGGCGATGGCGGCGCCGTCACCTGCCACGACGACGCCCTGGCCCAGCGCATGCGCGAGTTGGCCGTACACGGCATGCCTCGCCGCTACCTACACACCGAGCTCGGCTACAACAGCCGCCTTGATGCCATCCAGGCCGCGGTGCTCAACGTGAAGCTGCCGCATCTGGAGCGCTGGATCGATCTGCGCCGCAGCATCGCCGCCCGCTACCGCAGCCAACTCACCGAGGCCGGCACGATCCAGCTGCCGGAAGCCGGACCAGACGGCCACAGCTGGAACCAGTTCGTGGTGCGCGTGCCCGCCTGTAACCCCACCCCCGCCTGCAACCAGAGCTGCACACCGTCTTCAGACAGCGCCAGCTTCGGCCTGCCAGAAGCCTGCTGCCGCGACTGGCTCAAGCACCAGCTCCAGGAAGCCGGGGTGACCACGATCATTTACTACCCGATTCCCATCCACCGCCAACCGGCCTATGCCCACCTGGGCTACGAGCCCGGCTCCCTGCCGGTCACCGAGCGGCTCTGTTCAGAAGTGCTCAGCCTGCCGATCTTCCCAGAGCTCAGCAGCGTGCAGCAGCAACAGGTGATCGAGGAGCTGCGAGGGCTTTGCGCCGCAGCAAAGGCCGGCGGCACTCCCGCAACAGCCGTAGCCGCCTAAGCGGCGCCCGGTTTCGGCAAGGAGGCGTAGAGCGCCTTAAAGCGCGCCTGCTGCTTCTTGTGGCTCACCACCTGGGCTGGATAGCCGCGGCGCTCCATCGGTGCGATCTCGCCGCTGAGCAGGTCTTTGGTGTTCACATGGCGCAGCTCTGGCAGCCAATGGCGGATGTAGGCGCCCGTGGGATCAAACTTGCTGGCCTGGGTGGCGGGGTTGAAGATGCGCAGCGGCTTCGGGTCCATGCCACTGCTGGCGCTCCACTGCCAGCCGCCGTTGTTGGCAGCTAGATCCCCATCCACCAGACGCTGCATGAAGGCGGTCTCGCCCCAGCGCCAGTCGCAGATCAGATCCTTCACCAGATAGGAGGCCACGATCATGCGGCAACGATTGTGCATCCAACCGCTCTCGTTGAGCTGGCGCATGGCTGCATCGATGATCGGCATGCCCGTGAGGCCCTCGCACCAGGCTTCGTAATGGCCCTGGTGGTTGTCCCAGGGGAACTGCCGCCACTGGGGCCGGTAGGGCCCCTCCGCCAACTCAGGGAAATGGAACAGCGCCTGTTGATAAAACTCGCGCCAGGCCAGTTCCTGCTCCCACACTCCGATCGAGGCGATGGCTTCTTCAGCGCCGCCCAAGGCTTCCGCCACCTGGCGGGCTTGCTGCGCCGCGGCCCAGGCCTGGCGCGGGCTCAGGGTGCCGAACTTGAGCGCCGCACTCAACCCTGAGGTGCCGGCCTCACCCGGCATGTTGCGGCCGGGCTCGTAGGCGAACAACGGAATGCGGCTGCTGGATGCACCACCGCCATCACAGAAGGCCTGCAGTTGCACCAAAGCGGCGGCCTCTCCAGGCCGGCATGGGCACAAGTCACCCCCGTCAAACGCTTGGCTTAGCTCCTCCAGCGTGGGGAGGCTGTCGCGCAGCGGCAGCTGCGCCCACAGCGCTGAGCGCGGTTCCGGCAAGGCCTCTGGATCCAGATCCACCAGGCCAGCCGGCGCTGCCACGGGCTCCACGCCACCGCTGAGAGCGGAACCCGCCGCTGCCTTGCGCTCCACCTGGCCGCGCCAGTTGCGCAGGAAGGGGCCATAGACGCGATAGGGATCGCCGCCGCCGGTTTTCAGCGCCTCCGGCGCCACCAGCAGCTGATCCCAATCCACGAGCACCTTGCGGCCGGCGGCCTGCAACGCCGCCGCCACGCGCCGATCACGGGCACGGCCGTAGGGCTCCACATCCCGGTTCCAGGCCACAACCGGCGCCGCTAAGGCTTCCGCCAACTGGGGCAGCACCTGCTCCGGATCCCCTTCGAGCACGAACAGTCGGCTGCCGGCCTCGCGCCAGCTCTGCTGCAGCTCCCTCAGGCTCTCGAGCAGGAACCACACCCGCGCCGGCGCCATATCCGGAGCGCCGAGGATGGCTGGATCGAGCACAAACACGCCGGTCACCGCGGGAGTGGCGGCAGCGGCGGTGGCCAAGCCCAGGTTGTCGGCGAGGCGCAGGTCGCGCCGATGCCAGAACAGCCAGCGTTCCGCGCTCATGCCAGCTCGAGCAGCTGCTTGGCCCGGAACCAGGCGGTAACGCTCTTGCCATCGAGATATTCATCGCCGCTGGCGATGGCGGCATCGAGCTCAGCCGGCGTCATCAACACCACCTCGAGGTCTTCGTCGTCGTCGCCGGCAGGGCGATCGCTCAGCTCCGTGAGATCGCGGGCCAGGAAGAGGTGAATCACCTCATCGGAATAGCCGGGGCAGGGCAGCATCGCCCCGAGCGCATCCCAGCGGGTGGCGCTGTAGCCGGCTTCTTCCTGCAGTTCCCGCTGCATCGTGGAGAGGGGTGTTTCGCCCGGATCCAGGGTGCCGGCGGGGAACTCCAGCAAGCGCGTGGCCACCGCAAAGCGGTATTGGCGCAGCACCACCACCCGGCCATCGGCGAGCACCGGCACGGCCAGGGAGGCGCCGGGGTGCTTGATCACGCCAAAGCTGCCCTCCACGCCCATGGGCAGCTGCACGCGGTTGATCTCAAAACGCAGCTTGCGAGCATCGAGGCTGGCGGTGGTCTCCAGATGGCGCGCGGGTTCCGGAGCGGGCAGGGGCGCCATGGCAGCAGCGGCGATGCGGTGTTGCCCGCCAGCTTCGCAGGGGCGGCTGGGCAGCGGCGTGGCAGTGCTGGGAACACTGCCGTTAACGGCGAGTGGCAGAAGCCATGGCGTCAGCCATCGCTCTCCATGGGTGGGACCACATCTCCCAGACGGTGGGCCCACCCATGGACACCCGCCAACACCAACACCAAACACCATGAACACCCCAGCCCAGCGCATCAACGCCCATGCCGCGCGGCAAGGCCTGGCGGAGCTGATGGATCGCGCTCACGCCGGTGAACGATTCGTCCTCACGAAATATGGGGAGCCCTGGGCTCAGCTGCTTCCGCTGCCCCGGCCAGCGCAGCCGCCTCAACGACAACCAGGTCGCTTACGGCCGCTCGGCCCGCTGCGGGATCCACGCGTGCTGTTGCGCCGATGAAGCTTCTACTCGATAGCCACGTTCTGCTGTGGTGGTGGTGCTGCCCTGCACTGCTCTCCTCCAAGGTGCAGGCGTTGCTGCAAGCACTGGATCAGCCGGTGGTCGTGAGTGCAGCCACCCTTTGGGAGCTCAGCCGCGCGGTGGAGAACGGGGAGTTGCCAGAGCTAGCTCCCGTGGTTTGGGAGCTCCCCCAACTGGTACTGGATGAGGGCTTTGCAATCCTGGCCATCCACGCGCAACACAGCCTGCTGGCGGGTCAGTGGCACACGCGCGGCAAACACCCCCAACCGGATGCTGCGGACCGATGTCTGCTGGCCCAGGCGCAAAGCGAAGGACTGAGTCTGGTGAGCAGCGATCTAGCCCTGCGCGGCCACGGCGTGCCCGTGATCTGGTGACCGACTAATCGGCTGAGTGAGACTGGGTGGCCTCCAGCAAAGCGGCTAGGGGCGGGTAGCCCGTTGGCAGCGGGAACGGCGTTTTGCGCTCGATCGCCAGCAGTGGCGCCAGCACGAAGGCGCGCTGGTGCCAGCGGGGATGAGGGAGCTGAAGTTCAAGCTCCTCCACCCTGAGATCACCCCACCACAGCAGATCGAGATCCAGGCTGCGCGGGCCCCAATGCTCCAGCCGTTGCCGGCCAAAGGCGAGCTCGAGTTGCTGCAACCCCTGCAGGAGCTCGAGGGCAGCGGAGTGGCTCGGCAGCCGCACCAGACGAACCACCAACGCAGCATTCACGTAATCCGGCTGACCGGGAGGACCGCCCACCGGAGCGGTGCGCACCAGCGGCGACCAGTGCAGCAGGCATGCATCACCCGCCCAGGTCGACAGCAAGCTCTCGAGCTGAGGGCGAACAGCCCTCAGCGTCTCGCTGGGTTCGCCAGCCGGGCTGGGCAGATTGGCGCCCAGACCAATCACCAGGGCGGCACCCCTGCTGTCAAGAGGCTCGATCACGTTGGTGATCCCGGCAGCCAAAGCCACCACGGCGAAGCCTGCACAGCCCGCTGCCACCCCGGGGGCCCCGCCTGACCCTCGCGGGTCACCACAGCCACCACGCCATAGCCGCGCGCCAGGGCGGCCAGCTGCTCGGGCTGGAGCTGGCTGTAGGCCTCCACCAACCGCCGCTCAGCCGCCGCCCCGCCCGGTCCTGCTCGCAACACCGCCTCGCCGCCCGACAACTCCGCCAGCCGGTTCGACCACTCACCCAGCAAACGCATCGAGCCGGGAACCTGGCGGAATTGCACCACCTGAGCGCGGCGGGTTCGCAGGGCCAGATCCGAGAACCCACCAGGCGGTGTCAACACCCGCCCGCCTTGAGGGGTGCGGGCTATCAACGCCGCATAAACCTCTGCTTTATCGGCGGGCAGGGCATAGGCCTGCCAAGGGCGAAGCACCGAGCCATGGGTGGAGAGCACCGCAGCCACCCCCAGCAGCACCGGAAGGCCAACGGCAACCAGCCGACCCGGCAACGGCACCAGCGTCTGCAGAGCACGGGCCAACACCAACACCAAGGCCAGCGGCACCAGCGTGTCGGCGAAGCGGAAGGGATAGAGCTGAATCAACAAGCCATCGGGATCCACCAGGCTCACCAGCAAACCCAGGCCAAAGGGCACCAGCGCCAGGGCCGACCACAGCCACAACTCACGGCAGGCCTCCAGATCAGCGGCGGGAAGCCTCAGATCAGCGCCACGATCCAGCCAGCGGCCCAACCAGCCCCAACCCAGCAACACCACAACCACCCCAAACCAACCGGCCCGCCAGCTGGCGGGCATCAGATGGTGCGGATGGCGGAACGCCACGTACAGCCAATCAGCACTGAAACTCTGGGCCTGATCCGGCATGGAGGCCGCCAGTTCCGTCAGCCGACCCAGCACAGGTTGGTAGAGCGCAAAGGCACCCAGCAGTGCACCAGCCAACGCCAGCCACCAACGCCAGCGGTGCTGAGGAGATCGGATCCAGGCCAGGGCACCCAACGTGATCGCTCCATAACCACCCACGAGCACATGGGCCGAGCAGGCCAGGCCCGCCTGCAATCCACCCCAACCCGATCGGCCCCGCCGCCAGCTCACAAACGCCAGCAGCAGCAAGCCATAGGCAAAGGTTTTGGGTTCCGCCGATCCCAATACCCACTCACCAGCCACCATCGCCTGACGCGGCAGCCACAGGGCCAGGGCCGCCAGCAACCAGGGCAATGCCAGCCCTAGCTCGATGGCCAGCTCCACAACGCCCCAGCACCAGAGGGCGTAGCCGGCCAGGCGGATCACCAGGGACCCGGCTACGAACCCGAGGCCATCGAGCAGGCGCCCCGCCAGGTCGAGGAACAGCCACTGGTGTGGTTGGGGCTGATTGAGATACCAATCAGCCGGCAAAAAATCAGGCCGGACCCGCTGCAGTGCCAGCGGCAACTTGTCGGCCTCATTCGTATCGAAGCAATCCGCCAGCAGCACCACCAAAGCCACGGCGGCAAAACAAATCAGTCCCTGCCCAATTCGGGTCCGCCAACGCCAGGCGCCGACCTGATCAGAGAGACTTGTCGCCACCTTTGGTGCGTCGCGCCCGTCCATGCTTGCAAGCGCCCGTCCCGAGCCAGCGAATGATGCCGCTCAGCGGGCCTTCCCCCTGGCCGCCATCACCGGCCACGGCACCCTGAAGCTGGCGCTGCTGCTCGCAGCGGTGGATCCGGGCCTGGGCGGTGTGGTGATCGCCGGTGGCCGAGGCACAGGCAAATCGGTGCTTGCCCGCGGCCTACACGCGCTGCTCCCGCCCATCGACGTGCTCGATCTGGGCAGCCCAACCCCCGGCCAACCAGCACCGGCGGCCCTCAACATCGACCCCCAGCGCCCCGACGACTGGGACGAACCCACCCGCCGCCGCCTCACTGAACTCGGTGCGGATCCGAGCGGCGACGACACAGCCGCGCTGCTGCCCACCAAGGTGATCCCGGCCCCCTTCGTGCAGGTGCCGCTCGGCATCACCGAAGACCGCCTCGTGGGCTCGGTGGACGTGACCGCCTCCCTGGCCAGCGGCCAGGCGGTGTTTCAGCCGGGCCTGCTCGCGGAAGCGCACCGGGGTGTGCTCTACGTCGACGAGCTCAACCTGCTCGACGACAACATCACCAACCTGCTGCTGGCGGCGGTGAGCAGCGGCGAAAACCGAATTGAGCGTGAGGGGCTGAGCCTCTCCCACCCCTGCCGCTGCCTTTTGATTGCCACCTACAACCCCGAAGAAGGGGCCGTACGCGATCACCTGCTCGATCGCTTTGCCATTGCCCTCTCCGCCAATCAGGTGCTGGAGCTGGAGCAGCGGGTGGAGATCGCCCGCAGCGCCATGGGCCACGCGGAATCCAGCCAAGCCTTCAGCCAGCGCTTCCAGGAGGACACCGACGCCCTCGCCACCCAACTGCTGCTGGCGCGCCAATGGTTGCCAGATGTGCAGATCAGCCGTGAGCAGATCGCTTACCTGGTGAATGAGGCCCTGCGGGGCGGCGTGGAAGGCCACCGCAGCGAGCTCTACGCCGTGCGCGTTGCCCGCGCCCATGCCGCCCTCAGCGGCCGCGACCGCGTGGAAGCCGACGATCTGCAGGTGGCCGTGCGCCTGGTGATCGCCCCGCGGGCCCTGCAGTTGCCACCACAGGATCCCGATCAGCCCATGGAGCCCCCGCCGCCACCCCCGCCGCAGGGCGAACAGCCGCCGGAGGAACCCGAGCAGCCCGAGAACGAACAAGAGCCCGACGAACCCGACGACGACAACCAAGACGAAGAGGAGACCCCCGAGGATCAGGCGCCACCTTCAATCCCCGAAGAGTTTCTGCTCGATCCCGAGGCCACCGCGATCGATCCGGATCTGCTGCTGTTCAACGCCGGCAAAGCCAAGAGCGGTGGCAGCGGCAGCCGCGCCGTTGTGTTCAGCGATTCGCGCGGCCGCTACGTGAAACCGATGCTGCCCCGCGGCCCGGTGAAGAGGATCGCTGTGGATGCCACGCTGCGGGCAGCAGCCCCATATCAGAAAACCCGTCGTGAACGCGAACCGCACCGCAAGGTGGTGGTGGAAGACGGCGACCTGCGTGCCAAGCAGCTGCAGCGCAAGGCCGGTGCCCTGGTGATCTTCCTGGTGGATGCCAGCGGCTCGATGGCCCTCAACCGCATGCAGAGCGCCAAGGGCGCCGTGATCCGATTGCTCACCGAGGCTTACGAAAACCGCGATGAAGTGGCGCTCATCCCCTTCCGCGGCGAAGCAGCCGAAGTGCTGCTGCCCCCCACCCGCTCGATCACCGCCGCCCGTCGCCGGCTCGAATCAATGCCCTGCGGCGGTGGTTCACCGCTAGCCCATGGCCTCTCCCAGGCGGCTCGCGTGGGCGCCAATGCCCTGGCCACCGGCGATCTCGGCCAGGTGGTGGTGGTGGCGATCACCGATGGCCGCGGCAACGTACCCCTCAGCCGCTCCCTCGGCCAGCCCGAGCTCGAGGGGGAAGAGCCGGTAGACCTCAAAGAAGAGGTGAAACAGGTAGCCAGCCGCTACCGCGCCTTAGGCATCAAGCTGCTGGTGATCGACACCGAGCGCAAGTTCATTGGCAGCGGCATGGGCAAAGACCTGGCCGATGCCGCCGGTGGCAAATACGTGCAACTGCCCAAGGCCAGCGATCAGGCGATTGCCGCGATCGCGATGGAGGCGATCAGCGGGGTCTAGATCCCGCTGGTGTGTCTCTGCCGGTCTGGGCTGGGTAGAGCTCGTCGAAGAACTTGCCGAGGCCAATGCCCACGCTGCGGAGGCCATCCATGAAGCGCTTATCGGCGGTGAGTTTTTCCACATCACCGCCCACCTCGTTCCAGCGCTCGGTGAGTTTCTCAGCGTTGGTCACCGTGTTCTTCAGCTCCGACACCGTCTTCGGGTTGTCGAGCGCACGCGTGAAGTTGCGGATGTTGGCCGTAGAGGCGTTGAGGTTGTCGATGGTGGGCTGAGCGCTCTTCACAGCCGCCTCGAGATCCTTGATCAGCTGCTGGCCGTCCTCCATGAACTTGGTGGCTTCCTTGGCCGTGGTGTCGAAACTGCGGGTGGTTTTCGCCAGTTCCGGCACCAGATTTTCGCGATCCACTTGCTCCAGCAGCTTCTGCATCGTCACGGTGAGGCTGGAGATGCTGGCGGCATTCACGCCGTTGAGGGTGGCACCAGAGCACACGGTGAGCTTGCGGTTGCAATCAGCCGCGGTCGGCCCCGGAGTGCCCGCCGGCAATTGGCGACTGGGAGCAATCAGGGCCACCACGGCGTCACCACCCAACAGCGACGCTTCCTGCACCTGGGCGACCAGCGGCAATGGCAGCTGCAGGGAGGTGTCATTGATTTCGAGATCAGCCACCACGGCCGCCGAAGTGGTGGTGAGCTTGTCCACGCTGCCCACCAACACGCCGCGGTAGGTCACGGCGGAACGCTCCGCAAGACCGGAGGCATCGGCGAAATTCACCCGAAAATGCCAAGTGCGGCTGGCCACCGACACTCCCCGCAACCACAACCAGAACAACCCGGTTCCGGCGATCGCGCCGATCAAGGTGAAGCCGACAATCGCTTCTCGCACACTGCGGCGCATGGATCTCAGAGCTCCGCCGGCTGCATCGGTCCGCTGAGACTAGCGGTGCGGAACTGAAGCACATAGGGATTCGTGGTGGTCTGAAAGTCGGCCACGGATCCCTCCCAGCGGAATAAGCCGTCGTAGAGCAACACCACGCGATCCGCCGCCCGCAAGATCGTGCTCATCACATGGCTCACCACCACCGAGGTGCCGCGCGCCAGGTTGGTGGTCTGCACGATCAGATCCTCAATGCGGGTACAGGCCACCGGATCTAGTCCTGCGGTGGGTTCGTCAAACAGCAGGATCGGCACGGTGCCATCGGGCTGGCTCGGGTCGTCGATCACCGCCCGCGCAAAGCTCACCCGCTTCTGCATACCGCCGCTGAGTTCGCCGGGATAGAGGTCTTCGGTGCCGGCCAGGCCTACCGCATCCAGGGCCCTGCCAACCCGCTCGCGTATCTCCGGCTCCTGCAGGCGACTGAAGCGATCCAACAGGAACCCCACGTTTTCGCGCACCGTGAGGGAAGCCAGCAGTGCTGGGTTCTGAAACACCAAGCGCACATCCGGCGGATGGCGCTGATCCAGGCGCAGGTAGGTCTGCGGGATGCCGTGAATCGTCAGCTCACCGCTACTCGGCAACAGCAAACCGGCCAGCAAGCGCAGGATCGTGGACTTGCCCGCACCAGAGGGGCCCACCACGGCGAGCCGCTCTCCCGGCTGCAGCTGCAGATCCACGTCACTGAGCACACTCTTGTTGCCCCAGCGCACGCTCACGTCGCGCATCTCCACCACGGGTGCAGGCACGGAACACTCACACAGGCAACCGGGCCATCTTGGCGGTTTCTCCGTACAGTTCCAGCACTCTCCTGGGGTGATGCGCGCTCGAATCCCACGCAGCAGCCATCGCAACAGACCCAGGCCCAGCTGGGTGGGACGTGGTGACTTGCGCCAGCAGGATCTGGTGAGTCGCTCCCGCCGGGCAGCTCGCTGGCTGCAGCCGGGGCTGGTGGTGAAGCGCTGGATGCTCACGTCGGGAATCGGCCTGCTGCTGGCGCTCCTTGGCGCGGCTGTGTGGGCCGATCTGCAACCGATTTATTGGTTGTTGCAGGCGATCCGCTGGTCGCTGCAAAACGTCACCCAGATCCTGCCGCGGGAGATCACCGGCCCGCTGGTGTTGCTCGTGGGCGGCGGCCTGATCTGGCTGGGCCAAAGCCGCAGCTTCGGCACGATTCAAAAGGCGCTTGCTCCGGAGAAAGACACCCTTCTGGTGGATGCCCTGGCGGCCAAGCGGCGGCTCAACCGCGGCCCTTCGATCGTGGCCATCGGTGGCGGCACTGGCCTTTCCACCCTGCTCAGCGGCCTGAAGCGCTACAGCAGCAACCTCACGGCGATCGTCACCGTGGCCGACGACGGCGGCAGCTCGGGCGTGCTGCGCCGCGAGCTCGGGGTGCTGCCCCCCGGCGATATCCGCAACTGCCTGGCGGCCCTTGCCACGGAGGAGCCGCTGCTCACGCGGCTATTCCAGTACCGCTTCCGCGCCGGCACCGGCCTGGAGGGTCACAGCTTCGGCAACCTCTTCCTCTCCGCCCTCACGGCGATCACCGGCAGCCTGGAATCGGCGATCACCGCCAGCAGCCGCGTGCTCGCCGTGCAGGGCACGGTGGTGCCGGCCACCAATGCCGATGTGCGTCTCTGGGCTGAATTGGAAGACGGCCGCCGCATCGAGGGGGAATCCCAAATCGGCCATGCCACCAGCCCGATCGTGCGCCTGGGGTGCACACCAGAGCGGCCGCCAGCTCTGCCCCGCGCCCTCGAAGCGATCGCCAGTGCCGATCTGATCGTGCTCGGTCCAGGCAGCCTCTACACCTCCTTGCTGCCCAACCTGCTGGTGCCCGAGCTGGTGAATGCCATCAGCCGCAGCAAGGCACCCCGCCTCTACATCTGCAACCTGATGACCCAGCCGGGTGAAACCGATGGTCTCGATGTGGAAGGCCACCTACGGGCGATTGAGGCGCAGCTCGCCAGCCTGGGGATCCAGCAGCGCCTGTTCAATGCGGTACTGGCCCAGGAAGATCTGGGCGATTCCCCACTGGTGCACCACTACCGCCAGCGCGGCGCAGAACCGGTGACCTGCAACACCCGCCGTCTGCGCAGCCAGGGCTATGACGTGATGTTGGCGCCGATGCAGGGAGCCAGGCCGTCGTCAACGCTCCGCCACGACCCTCGCAGTGTCGGGGTGGCGGTGATGCGCTTCTTCAAACGCCAGAAGCAAGACGGCCGTAACGCCCTGACTCAGTAGGCGTCCTGCATTTCGTAGAAATCAGGCTGGACGTAGTCCTTACGCAGCGGGAAACCCTTCCAGTCTTCGGGCATCAGCAGCCGCTTCGGATGGGGGTGACCTTCGAAGCTGATGCCGAACATGTCGAAGGTTTCACGCTCCTGCCAATCAGCACCGCGGAACAGGCCATAGAGGCTGGGGATCGACAGCGCGCCGTCGCGGGGCAGAAACACCTTGAGGCGCACCTCTTCGGGCTTCAGCTCGGCGGCCAGGTGCTGGCTGGCATGGCACTGATCCGCCAAGGAGCCCAGCTTCACCAGGTGATAGAAGCTCACCAGTCGTCCACCGGGGCCTTCGTCGTAGCCGCCCTGGCATTGGAGGTAATCAAAGCCTGAGGCCTTCAAGGCTGCGGCAATGACCGGCAGGAATGGGGCTTCCACACCCAGCACTTCCACGCCGAGGTGATCCGGCTCGAGCAGCTCATGCTCAAAACCCTGGCTGCTCAGCCAGCGGCTCACCGGGCCGGGTTCGGGGGCCGTGAGGGTGGGTTGAGCGGTGTCCTCAGGCATGGCTCAGGCGGGGTTGGAGGCAGGAACGGCGGCAGGGCTGCTGGCCGCCACAGGCAGACCCGCGGCAGCAGCAAGAGCAGCCTTCTGGGTTTCGGCACGCAGGTAGCGGCCATCCACGATGGGCTCAACAGCCTTCATCTGATGGGGCACCGTGCAGTAGCGGTGGGTGGGCATCAGGTTGCCCCGCTCGGAAAGGGCTTCATTGCCCACCTTCTTACGCAGCTTGATCACCGCGTCAAAAATCGCCTCAGGCCGCGGAGGGCATCCGGGCAGATAAAGGTCGACGGGGATCAGCTTGTCCACGCCCCGCACGGCGGTGGTGGAGTCGGCGGAAAACATGCCGCCGGTGATGGTGCAAGCGCCCATGGCGATCACATATTTGGGCTCCGGCATCTGCTCGTAGAGCCGCACCAGCGCGGGCGCCATCTTCATGGTCACCGTACCGGCCACGATCAGCAGATCCGCCTGGCGAGGGCTGGAACGGGGCACCAGGCCGAAACGATCGAAATCGAAGCGGGAGCCAATCAGGGCAGCGAACTCGATGAAGCAGCAGGCGGTGCCATAGAGCAGCGGCCAGAGGCTGCTGAGGCGCGCCCAGTTGTGCAGGTCATCGAGGGTGGTGAGGATCACGTTCTCGGAGAGATCCGAGGTGACGCTCGGGGCAGCTACGGGGTTGCAGCTGGCGCTGCGCTGATCGCGCAGGGCACCGATGGAGAGGGCCTCGGCCATGCCGGAGGTGGCGGAAGGAGGGGTCATCTCAGATCAGCTCCACTCAAGGGCGCCTTTGCGCCAGGCATAGGCCAGGGCCACCACCAGGATGGCGATGAACACCAGCGCTTCGATGAAAGCCAGCAGGCCGAGGCGATGGAATGCCACCGCCCAGGGATAGAGGAAGACGGTCTCCACGTCGAAGATCACGAAGACCAACGCGAACATGTAGTAGCGGATGTTGAACTGGATCCAGGCACCGCCAATGGGCTCCATGCCCGATTCGTAGGTGAGATCCCGTTCACCCGTGCGCGACTTGGGCGACACGATCTTGTTGGTGACGAGCGCCAACACGGGCACAGCTGCTGCGATCAGCAGGAAGCCCAGAAAGGCGTCGTAGCCGGAGAGAACGAACACGGGCGCCAACTGCCCAACCGTGGCGGCAGTCTGGCATCCATGCCCCGGGCCTGGGTCGCCGGCCCAGCTTCCTAAAGTCAGGTCCACCAGCACTGCCACGCCGTGAGCGAGGACCCCATCCAGGATCAGGCCCCCGCCAACGAGCCCGAAGCGCCTGAGGCCGCATCGCCAGTTGCTGCCGATGCAGCCCCGGAAGCCCCCGTCGACGATCCCGATACACACCGGTTCGAATGCCGCAGCTGTGGCTTCGTGTACGACCCGGCGGAGGGGATCAAGAAACTGGCGATCGAGCCCGGCACACCCTTCAGTGCCCTCGATCCGGCCAGCTTCCGCTGCCCGGTGTGCCGCAGCCAGACCAAAGCCTTCAAAGACATTGGCCCCCGCAACAAGCCCAGTGGCTTTGAAGAGAACCTCGGCTATGGCCTTGGCGTGAATCAGCTCACCCCAGGCCAGAAGAATGTGTTGATCTTCGGCGGCTTCGCGCTGGCCATTGCCTTCTTCCTCTCCCTCTACTCCCTGCGCTGAGCACGGCATGTCGCGTTTCCTCTCCTCACTCGGCGCCCTGGCGCTCTCGCTGGTGCTGAGCCTCGGCCTGAGCGGCTGCGTCAGCAGCGGCCTTCCCGCCGCCAGCGCCAGCCCCTGGCAGCCGGTCGACATCCACACCAAATCCAACCCCCTGGATCTGGCCTTCACCGACAGCCGCCACGGCTTTCTGGTGGGTAGCAATCGACTGATCCTCGAAACCAACGACGGCGGCAGCTCCTGGCAGGAGCGCGCCCTCGATCTGCCGGAAGAGGAAAACTTCCGCCTGATCAGCGTGGATTTCGCAGGCGATGAGGGCTGGATCGTGGGCCAACCCGGCCTGCTGCTGCACAGCACCGATGGCGGCCAGAACTGGAGCCGCCTGTTCCTCGACACCAAGCTCCCGGGTGAGCCCTACCTGGTGACCGCCCAGGGCGGCAACCGCGCTGAACTGGCGACCAACGTGGGCGCGGTGTACCGCACCAACGACGGCGGCAACTCCTGGCAAGCCGAGGTGGAAGACGCCGCCGGCGCCGTGCGCGACCTGCGCCGCAGCCCTGACGGCCGTTACGTGAGTGTGAGCAGCCTGGGCAACTTCTTTGCCACCTGGAACCCGGGCGAACCCCGTTGGACCCCGCACCAACGGGTGAGCAGCCAACGCCTGCAGGCCATGGGCTTCCAGCCCGACGGCGCCCTGTGGATGCTGGCCCGCGGCGCCCAGCTGCGCTTCAGCCCTGAAGCCGACACCCCCGATGAGTGGAGCAAGCCGGTGGTGCCGATCGTGAACGGCTATGGCTACCTCGACATGGCCTGGGATCCCCAGGGCGACATCTGGACCGGTGGCGGTAGCGGCACCCTCCTGGTGAGCAGCGACGGCGGCAAGAGCTGGCAGAAGGATCCGGTTGGCGCCCAGCAACCCACCAACTTCATTCGCATTGCCTTCTTCGACGACGGCAAGGGCTTTGTGCTCGGCGAGCGCGGCTCCCTGCTGCGCTGGGTGGGCTAACAACGCTCTGTAACCAAGGCGGCAGCCCTATCCCGGCAGCCGCCTCCTCAGCCCTAGGATCACCCAGCTGAATGCTCGCTGCTCATGGCCGCCGGCTCAACGGGTGAACGCCCGTTCTTCGAAATCATCACGAGCATCCGTTACTGGGTGATCCATGCCGTGACCCTGCCGGCGATTTTCCTGGCGGGTTTCTTGTTCGTGTCCACCGGCCTGGCCTACGACGCCTTCGGCACGCCCCGCCCGGATGCCTACTTCCAGGCCCAGGACTTCAAGGCTCCCGTGGTGAGCCAGCGCTATGACGCCAAGGCTTCCCTCGACCAGCGCCTGAAATAAGCCATGACTCAGTCGACCGCCTCCACCACCCCCCGCAACTACCCGATCTTCACGGTCCGGTGGCTTGCCGTGCACGCCCTCGGCATTCCCACGGTGTTCTTCCTGGGTGCCCTGGCTGCCATGCAGTTCATCCGTCGCTGAGGTCTGACGTCATGCAACGCAATCCCAACCCGAACAACCTGCCGGTTGAACTGAACCGCACCAGCCTTTACCTGGGCCTGCTGTTCGTGTTCACCTGCGGGATCCTGTTCTCCAGCTACTTCTTCAACTGATCAGGAGGATCTGAGATGAGCGGCAAGAAATCCGGTCTGCCCGACGGCAGAATTCCCGATCGCCTCCCTGATGGCCGCCCGGCTGTGGCCTGGCGCTCCCGCTGGACCGAAGGCACCCTGCCCCTGTGGCTCGTAGCCACCGCCGGCGGCATGGCTGTGATCTTCGTGGTGGGCCTGTTCTTCTACGGCTCCTACACCGGCGTCGGTTCCGCCTGATCAGCACTGGTTTCGCGCACCAGACCGCGCGCCAAACCTCACAAGATCCAGGGGCCTCACGGCCCCTATTTTTTTGAGCTTCAGCGCGTGGAGCTGGCTCGAACTGCGGCCGCCTGCAATCGCTCAGGCCACAAGCTCCCGATCCACCTCCCGATACCAGCGGGCAAACGCATCAACGCCCTGCTCAATCGAGGTGGACGGACGGAAACCCACCCAGGCCTCCAGCGCCGAGGTATCGGCAGCCGTGGCCACCACATCGCCCGGCTGCATCGGCTGCAGATCCTGAATCGCCCGGCGACCGAGGGCCTGCTCGAGCACCTCGATGAAACGCAACAGCTCCGTGGGCTGGGCATTGCCGATGTTGAACACCCGATGGGGCACAGCGGCTGTGGCGGGATTGGGCTGCAGTGGATCGAAGAGGGGATCAGGGGTGGAGGGTTTGTCGAGGCAGCGGATCACGCCTTCTGCGATGTCATCGATGTAGGTGAAGTCGCGCTGCATCCGGCCATGGTTAAACACCCGGATCGGCTCACCAGCCAGGATGGCGCGCGCAAACAACATCGGTGCCATATCGGGCCGGCCCCAGGCGCCATACACCGTGAAAAAGCGCAGGCCTGTGGCGGGCAAGCCATAGAGATGGCTGTAGGTGTGGGCCATCAATTCATTCGCCTTCTTGGTGGCCGCATAAAGGCTCACCGGATGATTCACCGCGTGCTGCTCGGAAAACGGCATCGCTCGATTGCCGCCATACACCGAACTGCTGGAGGCATACACCAGATGCTCCACGCCGTGATGCCGGCACCCCTCCAGGATGTGGCCGAAACCCACCAGATTGCTCTGGATATAGGCAGAAGGATTCTCCAGCGAATAGCGAACCCCCGCCTGCGCCGCCAGATGCACCACCGCCCGTGGGCGATGGGAGGCGAACAACGACGCCATCGCGGCCGCGTCGTCGACGTCGATGGGCAGGAACTGGAAGCCCTGCGCAGCTTCAGGCCTCTGCTGGAGGCGCTCCAACCGGGCCTGCTTCAAAGCAGGGGTGTAGTAGCTGTTGAGGTTGTCGATCCCCAACACCGCCTCGCCGCGCTGAAGCAACGTCTCAGCAACCGCTGCACCGATGAAGCCGGCAACGCCGGTAATCAGAATGGGACGCTGCATGCTCAGGCTTCAGCCAATCGCTCGCGGAAGTAGGCGATGGTGGGCTCCAGACCCTGCTGCAAAGGAATGGTGGGCTGCCAGCCCAGTTGTTGCTGCGCCAAGGCGATCACCGGCTTGCGCTGTAGAGGATCGTCCTGGGGCAGGGGTTCACACACCAACTCCAAACCAGGATTGATGCGATCCCGCACCAATTCAGCGAGCTGGCGAATCGTGAACTCTCCCGGATTGCCGAGATTGATCGGCCCGGTGTGCTCACCATTCATCAGGCGAATCAATCCCTCCACCAGATCATCCACAAAGCAGAAGGAGCGGGTCTGCGAGCCATCGCCGTAGAGCGTGAGGGGCTGGGCACGCAGCGCCTGCACGATGAAATTACTCACCACACGGCCGTCATCCGGCAACATCCGCGGCCCATAGGTGTTGAAGATGCGGGCGATCCGGATCTGCGTGCCGTGCATGCGCTGGTAATCGAAGCAAAGCGTTTCAGCCACTCGCTTGCCTTCGTCGTAGCAGGCGCGAATGCCATGCGTGTTCACATTGCCCCGGTAGCTCTCCGGCTGGGGATGCACCTCGGGATCGCCGTACACCTCACTGGTGGAAGCCAGGAGGAGGCGAGCACCCACGCGGCGAGCCAGGCCGAGCATGTTGTAGGTGCCGAGGAAACTGGTTTTCGCCGTTTTGATCGGATTGTGCTGATAGTGCACCGGCGAAGCGGGGCAGGCCAAATGCCAGATCCGGTCCACCTCCAGCAGGATCGGGTCGGTCACGTCGTGGCGGATCAACTCGAAGCGCGGATGCCCCATCCAACGGGCCACGTTGACCTTGCGCCCGGTGAAGTAGTTATCGAGGCAAATCACCTCCTCGCCGGCTTCCATTAGCCGGTCCACGAGGTGGGAGCCCACAAAGCCGGCACCACCGGTCACCAGATTGCGGGTCAGCGAGGCGGGCATGAAGGAGGGTCTCCGATCAACCGATCTTGCCGTCGCCCACGCGCCAGAGCCGTAAACCGGCTGCACGCACCTGCTCCGGATCCACCACAGCGCGAGCGTCAAACACCCAGGCGGGCTGGCGCATCTGAGGGGCCAGCTCCGGCCAGGACAGCTGACGGAAGGCCTGCCACTCCGTGAGGATCAGAGCTGCATCAGCGCCGCCCACGGCATCCTCCACCGATCCCGCCAACTGCCAACGGCCTTCTCCCGAGAGACCGGAGCTGGCCGCACTCGGTGCGAGACCCAGATCCCGGGCAATCTGCTCAGGGGCAACCTTCGGGTCGTAGATCGCCAGATCGGCACCCTCTTCCAGCAGATCGCGGCAGATCCGGATCGCGGGCGCCTCACGGGTGTCGTTGGTATCGGCCTTGAAGGCAAAGCCGAGAACCGCCAGGCGCTTACCCGTCACGGTGCCGAACAGGTTGTTCACCACCAAGCGCGCAATGCGGTGCTGCTGCCAGGTGTTGAGATCGACCACGCTCTGCCAATAGGCCGCCACCTCATGCAGGCCGTAATGACCGCAGAGATACACCAAATTGAGAATGTCTTTCTGAAAACAACTGCCGCCAAACCCAGGTCCAGCTTTCAAAAACTTGGGCCCAATGCGTGAGTCGGTGCCGATCGCTCGGGCCACTTCACCCACATCCGCGCCCGTGGATTCACAGAAGGCAGCGATGCTGTTGATCGAGCTGATCCGCTGCGCCAGAAAGGCATTGGCGGTGAGCTTGGAGAGCTCGCTACTCCACAGATTGGTGCGCAGGATTCGCTCCTTAGGCACCCAATGGCCATACACCGAGGCCAAAGCCTCGATCGCCTGTGGGTCATCGCCGCCGATCAACACGCGATCGGGCTGCTCGAGATCAGCCACGGCGGTGCCTTCCGCCAAAAACTCGGGATTGGACAGCACCGAAAAGGTTTTGTGTTCCGGCACCGCCTCGGCCTCGCCCTGCGCCGCCTGGAGGATGGCCTGCACGGTGGCGGCGGTGCGCACCGGCAACGTGCTCTTCTCCACCACAATCGTGTGCCCCTGGGCGTGGGCCGCCACCGAACGGGCCGAGGCCTCCACCCAGCGCAGATCACTGGCTTGGCCCGCGCCAAGACCTTTCGTTTTGGTGGGGGTGTTCACCGACAGGAACACCATGTCGGCGGCAGCGATAGCAGCCTCCACCTCGGTGCTGAAGAAGAGGTTGCGACCCCGGCAACGCCCCACCACCGCGTCGAGACCGGGTTCATACACCGGCAACCGGCTGAGGTCGGCGTCATTCCAGGCGGCAATGCGCTCGGCGTTGAGATCCACCACCGTCACCTGAATGCCAGGGCAGCGGTCGGCAATCACGGCCATGGTGGGCCCGCCCACATAGCCAGCACCGATACAACAGATCGTGCGAATGGCGGGAACAGTGCCGGTCACGCGATCAGTCAAAACGGTGAGGGCAAACTAAGCGAAGCGCTGCAACAACTCCTCGGGGCTGAGCCGTTGTTCAGGCTCGGAAGCCTCACCGGCGGCTCCGCGCAAATCCTTCAACAGCACCACACCGGCCTCGGCTTCGCTGTCGCCGATCACCACGGCCCAGCGGGCACCGGTGCGATCCGCCCGCTTGAACTGCTTGCCAAAGGCTGCACCCGTGAGATCGAGATCGACCGCATGGCCGGCTTGGCGCAGCTGCCGGGCCAGCTGCAAAGCAAGGGGTTCAGCCTGCTCGCCGCGGCTCACCACGTACACCTCAGGAGCCGCAGCGGGGGCGGCACCAGCCTGTGCAAGCAAGATCGCCAAGCGCTCCATCCCCAGAGCCCAGCCGATGGCCGCGGTGGGGGGACCACCCAGCTGCTCCACCAACCCGTCGTAACGACCACCGCCACACACGGTGGCCTGGGCTCCCAACTGCGTGGAGGTGATTTCAAACGCGGTGTGGCTGTAGTAATCCAGGCCGCGGACCAGGCGTGGATTGAGCTGGAAGGGGATGCCCAGCAGCGTGAGGCCATGGGTCACGCGGGCAAAGCGATCGCGGCTCTCCGGGCTCAACGCCTCGGCCAGGGTGGGCGCATCGGTCAACAGCGCCTGGGTATCGGGGTTCTTCGAATCCAAGATGCGCAGGGGATTGCGCTGCAGACGATCCTGGGAATCCGGGTCCAATTGATCGGCGCGCTCGCTCAACCAAGCCACCAGCTGCTCGCGGTAGCGGGCTCGATCGTCGCTGCTGCCCAAGGAGTTGAGCTCAAGGGCCAACCCCTGCACGCCTAGGTCCGCCAACAGATCCCAGGCCACGGCGATGGCTTCCACATCGCTGCGGGGATCAGCAAAGCCCAGCATCTCGAGGCCGATCTGGTGAAACTGCCGCTGCCGGCCGGCCTGAGGCCGCTCGTAGCGGAACATCGGCCCGCCATACCAAAGGCGCTGCGGCCCCTGGCTCAGCAGGCCGTGCTGAATCGCAGCGCGCACCACCGAAGCCGTGCCCTCGGGCCGCAACGTGCAGCTGCGCTCGCCGCGATCGGTGAAGGTGTACATCTCCTTCCCCACCACGTCGGTGGCTTCACCGATGCCACGGGCGAACAGCTCGGTGGCCTCCAGCACAGGTGTGCGGATCTCTTCAATCGCCGCGCGGGCGAAGTGAGAGCGGGCCGTGGCTTCAATCCGCTGCCAGAGCGGGGCGGACTGGGGGAGTAGATCCACCATCCCCCGCAGGCTCTGCAGTTTGTCCACACCGGCTCTAGCGCTGCAGCCATCTTGCGAGATCGCGGGCAGCTGCCCTTAACCTCACAGTCTTCAAAGGGTCGGCGAGCAGGTTTGGCGCGTCTACTGATTACAGGCGGCGCAGGCTTCATCGGCAGTCACACCTGCCTGGTGCTGCTGGAGGCAGGCCATTCGCTGGTGGTGCTCGACAACTACGCCAACAGCTCCCCGGAAGCGCTGCGACGCGTGATGCAGCTGGCGGGACCAGGGGCCGAGGGCCGCCTGCAGGTGATCGAAGGCGACATCCGCCGCAGCGCCGATCTGGAACGGGCCTTTGCAGCGGGTGCTTCTACAGGAGCCGGACTAGACGCGGTGATTCACTTCGCTGGCCTCAAAGCCGTGGGGGAATCGGTGGCGCAGCCGCTTCG
This sequence comes from Synechococcus sp. CB0101, assembly GCF_000179235.2. Classification (NCBI taxonomy): domain Bacteria; kingdom Bacillati; phylum Cyanobacteriota; class Cyanophyceae; order Synechococcales; family Synechococcaceae; genus Synechococcus; species Synechococcus sp. CB0101. The sequence goes on along the minus strand of NZ_CP039373.1, from coordinate 1,774,161 downwards.
CTACTGGGATGTGAATGTGAGTGGCAGCCAACACCTGCTGGCGGCCATGGCCGCCCACGGCTGCCGCACGCTGGTGTTCAGCAGCAGCGCCACCCTTTACGGCTACCCCGAGACGGTGCCCATCCCTGAAAGCGCACCGATCCAACCGATTAATCCCTACGGCTACACCAAAGCAGCGGTAGAGCAGATGCTCCGTGATGTCGCCGCCAGCGAGCCGGGTTGGCGCATCGCCTCCCTGCGTTACTTCAACCCGGTAGGAGCCCATCCCAGTGGCCGCATCGGCGAAGACCCCAACGGCATTCCCAACAACCTGTTTCCCTTCATCAGCCAGGTGGCCGTGGGCCGGCGCGAGCAGGTGCAGGTGTTCGGTGGCGACTGGCCCACCCCTGATGGCAGCGGGGTGCGGGACTACATCCATGTGATGGATCTGGCGGAAGGCCACCTAGCCGCCCTGAAGGCCTTGCTGAGCGGCGGCGATCAGCTGCTGCAGCTCAATCTCGGCAGCGGGCAGGGTCACTCGGTGCTGGAGGTGATTGAAGCCTTTGGCCGTGCCTGCGGCCATGCCATCCCCTACGTGATCACACAACGGCGCAGCGGTGATGCCGCGATCACCGTGGCCGACCCCACTGAAGCCAAACAACAGCTGGGCTGGCAAACCAGGCGCAACCTCGACGACATGTGCAAAGACGGTTGGCACTGGCAGCACAGCAACCCCGAGGGTTATTCCGCATGACCAAGATCCAGCCGCTGCTGCAACGGGGGCTCACGGCACTGGACCCATGGCTCGATGCGGCGTTCCCCGCGGCCACGGCACTGATCTGCGCCAGACAACGGCTTGCCGGCTACAGCCTGTTGGTGATCTACCTGGCGCTGCGCTTGCTCCAACGCAGCGACAAAGAACCATGGCGCTGGATCTTGATCAGCCTGCTGATGGTGAATGCAGGACTGATCATTGAAGACCGCGACCTGAGGCCAGGAAGCGTCTCTGACTATTTGATTGTGGCCCTCAGTTTCGCCGCCGGCATGCATCGCACCCGGGAGCAATGGAATCGAGCTCTGGCCTGGATGGCGAGCTGCATTGTTCCTCTGCTGGCCCTCTCGCTGCATGCGGGGCCAGACATGATCCAGGGGGCCTCGTCCTTCACAGGCTTCAACATCAACAAACTCGGATTTCTCGCCGGCCTGCTCACGGTGATCGCCTACGGATGGCTGCGGCAAATGCAGTCACCCTGGTCAAGGGCTGTTGCCATTGGCGCGATCGCAATGGGCATCAGCGAGGTCATCCTCACCCAATCACGCGCAGCTCTGGCCGTTCCAATCCTCGCCATCGCGATCGACATTCTGGTCAGTCGCCGCTGGACCCTACGCCAACTTCTGATTACAGGGGTGCTGTGCACGGCCCTGGCATCGGGAGCCATCTACAGCTGGTATTTCAAGGCCGACACCACTTACAACCTTGCTACCGACTACCGGCTGGGCGAACTGAATCGGGTCCAGACCATCCAGTGCTGGTTCCAATCGACAAGCCAATCAGATCGTGGACTCTGGCTAGGGATGGGCTTTGGAAAACCTGCGCAGGAGCACTGCGGACCTGATGAGATTCCAAGCCTTCGCAAGATGGAGAAGGGCAAGGGTCTCCAGCATGCCCACAACTTTTATGCGCAGATCTTCGCGGAAACAGGACTGAGTGGCCTGCTCGTTGCGGTGGGCATGACCATTGCAGGCTTCCGCGCTGCCTGGAGACAACACCTCGCCAAGACCATGGTTGTTTCACTCCCACTGCTGATCTACATCACACTCACGGCGCTGGGCCTCACGTTCTGGCAGGTGATGATGATCAACCAAGTGCTGGCGGGCTTCAGCCTCGCTGCCCTCACCGCAAAGGAGCATGGCCCTGCTGCTGCAAACGCAGCCACTCCACAAGCACGGCCAACCTGAGCCTCCACACCAAACTGAGCAGCAACCCGCGCCGAAGCCAGCCAAGGGGCTGATAGCGGCAAACGCGCACGCTCTCAGAAACCAAGGGCCGCAGCGACTGAACCAGCACCTTCAGCCGCGCGAAGGAGTGATCGCCAGCCAACGACAAACGCCCACCCACAATGCGGCGCTGCTTGCGCACCAATTCATTCCAATCCCTAGCCGGGTGGCGCACAACGGCGGCACCCTCAAACAGGAGTTGGGCACCAGCCGCCACAGCGCGATGACAGAACTCACGATCACCGCCGGAGTGGGTGCGGCGATGGAAGCCTCCGAAATCCTGAAAGCAGGCCTGACTCACCAGCAAATTGGCCGTGACGCCAAAACCGGCACGACGCACCGTGCGCGCCTGATCAAAACCAAGGATTTGATCCAGTTGCTCACCAGCTGAGGGATGACCTGGCGCTTGCGGCTCCAGCACAATCCGCCCGGCCACGAGCCGTGGCGGCCGAGCGCGCCACTGCAGGGCCTGCACGCCAGCGGAGATCCAGTCGGGGTCGGGCTGGCAATCGGCGTCGGTGAAGGCCAGCACATCCACATCCCAACCCAACGCAGCTTGATTGCGCGCTCCATAGGAGCCGGGGTGACGGTGCGCGATCACCTCCAGAGGCAACGGGAAGCTCGGTTGGGAGGGCCAGTCGGTGGAGCCGTTGTCCACAACACGAACCCGCAACCGCTCTGGTGGGTAGCTCTGACGCGCCAGGGCTTGCAGACAGAGCTGCAGGCGGTGCCAGTCGTTGTACACCGGCACCACAATGCCAACCAGGGGTAGCGGCTCTGACGCAGCCATCAGCGACACTCCAACTCCTGCAAGCGCTCAGCGCGCAACTGGCGCAAACGCTCTCCGATGGCCGGGCCTGGACGCAGACCCGACGCCAACAAATCCTGAGCCGTTGTAGCGGGTTGCACATGCCGCCAGAGCAACCACCAGCGCAAGAGCGGCCGGCGGAACACCCCACCACAGGCAAGAGCCATGGGCACCACATGCTCAGCATCCGGCTGATGTTCGATCCACTCAGTCCACTGGGCCGCCATCCACAAGCGGATCTGGTCGGGAGACAGCGCAGCGGCATGGCGGCGCAGCTGCACCAAACCCTTCAGCCAGCGCTGGTGGCGATGAGGCACCTGCAGACGCTGGGCCAATGCGACAGGGTCATCCGCACAGGCGATCAACACGGGCAACAGCGGCAAACCCCAGCGGGTGGCCCGCCCCAACGCGAGGGGCCAGCGGCGATTGCGCTGGAGCCCGGGATCCAGCAACACCAGTCCACCCCAGGCCTGGAGGCGATCTAAAGCCTCATGCCAAGGCTCCCGATCAAGCATCAGCTCCAACTCCATCCGCAAGCGGGTGCCCAAGGCGGGAGGCACTGGCTGCGGGGGGGATCCAGGTCGCCATCCCCAGGGCCACGCCTGCAGCACGCGGCGCGCCTGCTCCAATGCACTGGGATCCAATTCAAAGCCGAGCCTGGCTGCGTAACGGGCTGCCCGAAAGAGCCGGGTGGGATCATCAACCAGGCTATTGGCATGCAACAAGCGCAAGCGGCGTGCGGCCAGATCCTGTTGACCGTGGTGGGGATCCAGCAGCACAACCCCATCGGACGCCGTTCCCAGAAGGAGGGCGATGGCGTTCACGCTGAAATCGCGCCGCGCCAAATCGTCATCAAGGCTGCCGAGGGAAACCTGCGGGTTCTCGCCCGGACTCGCGTAGCTCTCCTGGCGAGCTGAGGCCACATCCAGCAACCAGGTGTCGCCGTTGGCCAGCCGAAGCTCCACCTCCACGGTGCCAAAACTGCCATGTTCCCGAAAGGCACAGCTGCTGCCGTTCGGCAGCAGCGCCGGCAACCGCTCCACCAACGCCAACGCCCGGCCTTCGACCACCAAATCCAGGTCAGGCAAACCACGCCAAGGGTCACGGTGCTGATGATGCAGCAGCAGATCCCGCACGGCTCCGCCCACGAGCGCCAGCCGACGGCCCTCTGCCGCCTGCACGAGGGCTGTCAGCAATTCAGCTGGCACGTCGGGAATCTGCATCAACCGTCAGTCAGCCGGCAGAGAGCAGCGCGACAACTCACTGCGCAGGTCAGCCAGCCAGGGCTCCTGCACATGGAGATCCAGCAGCTCCGCGAGGGACACAGTCTCGGGCCAACGTTCGTCTGGAGGCGCAACAGCAGCACACATCGAAGCCGCATCCGGTCCGGTCAGACGCACACCGAAGGTGTCAGCCAACCATTCGAGATCCGCCTGGTGGCGCGACTGAATCAACGACTCCGCAGCCGGAGCCACCGCAACCGTTGTTCCAACAGCAGGGTCGCGCACACGCAGGCGAGCAAGCCGTCTCCAATTGGCCCACAGGACCCGGCTTCGGCTGAAACTTCCGTCAGGAGATTGAGCCGGGTAGCGCTGCATCAACTCCTGCATAGCGATGAGCTCCTCAGCGCTCACGGATTCATTCACACCGCTCGAGGCCTGTGCAACCGGTAAACGGTCAAAGCCTGCGAGCTGTGTACCGATGGTGTGACGAAGATCCTCCACAACACAACCGCGAAACAGCTGAGCCCGATCGAACGGGCGGACAATCAAGGCCTCGCCGAACACACTGCGCCATGCCTGCAGGCGCTGGCGAAAGCGATAGGTCCAACGCTGGGGCCGAAACCGGCGAAAATTGGTCGACAGCTTGGCGTGTTGCTGCAGTGCAGAGCGATAAAACGCCACAGGAGAGCGCACATAAGCAACCACAAGACAACGGGTCACGCCAAGATCAGAAACGTCGCGGCGCAGCTGGTCGATCAAGTCAGCACTGAAGGTCCAGAGGTATTCGCTGGACAGAAACACCGCCTGCGGCTGAGGGCGCCAACGAGGCTGAAGACGACGAGCCAGCAACTGGCGATAACGAGCTACATCGCGGTCAAACCGAGCAGGATTCGACTGCCGTCGTTGCGCCCAGACACGGGGCAAATCATCGGGCCCCTGGTAGAGCGCAGCAATGCAGCCTGCAGGCTCTGGCTTCCCGTAGGGGTTAGCGGGCAGCACGCACCACGGATCCGATGGGATGCGCCAACGCTGCGGCCGAATCGCTGACTGAATGGCTGAGGAACCGGTTTTTGGTGAACCGATATGCAGCACCAAGGTGGTCATAGGGGCTGAATCGGTGCCAAGCGCGGATCCAGGATTTTGGGTCCCATGCCCTCAAATTTCACCGCGATTGAGATCTTTTCACCACTACCGAACAGGTGGGTCACATGCCCCTCACCGAAGGAGCTATGCATCAATCGATCACCCACGGCCCAAACCTTGCTGGAGCCACCGGATCCACGACGCCGAACGGCATTGGCTGGCTGCGCCGCATCTCCGACAGATCGAACCTGCTCACTCTCAGCCCGATCCACGCGGGTGAGACGCTCCAAGCGGTTCTCACGCCTCAGAGCTGCCCCGCCACTGCGGGGAAGATCCCCCTGCACGAGTTCATCTGGAAGTTCCGAGAGGAAAACAGATGGCACAGCCGGCTCACGCATCCCGCCCCACAGCCGCCGTTCACTGGCGTGAGACAAAAACAAGCGTTCCTTGGCGCGGGTAATACCGACATAACAAAGGCGCCGCTCTTCTTCCATCGCCGCTGGATCATCCAACGAGCGGTAGCTGGGAAACAGGCCCTGCTCCAATCCCACCAGAAACACCACCGGGAACTCAAGCCCCTTACTGGCATGCAAGGTCATCAACGTGACGCGGTCCTGCTCCGTGTCTTTGCTATCGGCATCACTGGCAAGGGCGGCAGAGGCGAGGAAATCATCAAGCGACCCCTCCTCGTTTTCCTCCTGATACTGAAGAGCAGCATTCACCAATTCATTGAGATTGCGGCGTCGATCTTCAGCCTCGTCCGTACCAGCTGCAATCAACTCAGCCACATAACCGCTCTGCTCCATCACCACTTGCACCAACTCCGAAGGCGGCGCCGTTTCTGCACGGGCTTGCAACGAACGAATCAGCTCACTGAATTGCAGTAGGCCCTTCGCCGAACGCCCCCCCAAGGAGCGCACAGCCTCTGGATCACTCACCACATCCCAGAGGGGGATCCCAAGCTGATTGGAAGCATCACTCAGACGTTCAATCGTGGTCTTGCCAATCCCACGCTTGGGCGTATTGAGAACTCGCAACAGGCTCACCGTATCGGCCGGATTCACCAGCAACTTCAAATAGCCAAGGATGTCCTTGATTTCACGCCGGTCATAAAAGCGCAGTCCGCCCACCACCACATAAGGGATGCCCCAGCGCACCAGCGACTCCTCCATCGCACGGCTTTGGGCATTGGTGCGATACAGCACAGCCATGTCGCGCCAACCGAGATCTGGATTAGCAGCCTCCAACATGCGCATGCGATGCACAACAGCCTCAGCCTCGGCAATCTCGTCGTCACAACGGGTGAGGGTGATCAGCTCACCATCGCCACGGGTGGGCCGCAAAACCTTATCAATCCTCTCGGTATTATTCGAGATGAGCGCATTGGCAGCTTCAAGAATCGTGGCAGTGGAACGATAGTTTTCTTCAAGTTTCACCATGGTGCGCGTAGCATCATCCGGCGCACCGTCACCAAAGTCCTCCTGAAAACCCATCAGGATGGTGAAATCAGCCGCTCGGAAGCTATAAATACTTTGATCAGCATCGCCAACAACAAACACAGACCGTCCCTGCCACTCGCCAAAATCCGCTGGATCGCGACCATCGGCAACAAGGAGCTTGATTAGCTCATATTGAGTGCGGTTGGTATCTTGGTACTCATCCACCAACACATGCTTGAAGCGCCGGTGCCAGTAATGGCGCACCTCATCATTCTGACGCAGCAACTGAACAGGCAGCAGCAATAGGTCGTCGAAGTCAAGGGCATTGTTGGCAGCGAGAGCCCGGCGATAACGGCGATAGGTTTCAGCCATAAGTTTGCCGCGCTGTCCACCCGCGTCAGCTTCAAGCTGTTCAGGGATCCAACCTTGATTTTTTGCATTACTGATCGCCCAACGAACCTTTTTTGGTTCAAATCGCTTAGGGTCTAATCCAAGCTCCTGGGTCACAATCTCCTTAACCAGACTCTGCGTATCACCCTCATCGTAGATCGAGAATTGACGCGTCCAAGTCAGCCCTTCTGGATCACGGAATTTATCGATATCAAAACGAAGAAGACGAGCAAACAATGCATGAAACGTGCCAATCCAAAGGTCCTTGATGACGTCTCGATAAATCCTCGAGCGCAGCTGACGCTGCTCAACCGCAGGCAATGTGCTCCAGGGCTGACCAAACTGGCTCTGAGCTAACTTTTGGGCCAGGAGTAACTCCAGCCGCTCTTTCATCTCTCGGGCAGCCTTATTGGTGAAGGTGACTGCCAACAATTCAGCCGGATCCACACCATGCTGCCCAATGAGGTGAGCAATGCGATGGGTGAGAGCACGCGTTTTACCACTGCCGGCGCCCGCAACCACGAGCAGCGGGCCAACGTGGTGATCAACGGCACGGCGTTGAGCGTCGTTCAGTCCAGCCAGGAACCCCTGCGCCATCAAAGACCTTCTCCACCCAATTCGGACCCTACTCCCCTCATCGGGTTACCAGCGCCACGACGTGGCCGAAGCGACAGCAGGATCAGAGTGGAGACCATCGTAGATCGGTGCCAAACGATCTCTCAGCCTGGAGAGCTGCTCAGAGCTCAAGGCATCACCAACCCCAGGATTGAGTCGTTTATCGAAGACGGCCTCATACCGGGGAAGCCCAAGCCAATCACAGAGGCTATCCATGCAATCTTGATTGAACAAATCTTCGTAGATCAGAAAGCGGCAGCGCTCGGCTAGGCCCAAATCCCGCAATGTATTCAGCGTGTATCGATAGTCGGAACGAATGAAAATCGGATTGGATGCATCAACACGCTCCAGAAGATCATCAAGATCAACATGCTTATCGACACGTCGGCGCGCGTGGCGCAGATGGGAAGCCGCACGGTCGGTCGGATCACGCATGAGGAAAATGAATCGCACATCTTGCGTGAGCGATGCCATCTGCGTGTAAGCCTCGGGTGGCAGGTGCGCATACGAGGGCGAGATTTCACCGAAATGCAGCTCGGAACCAATCCGTTCGGCAAAGAAACTTAGATAGTCTTCAACAGCTGCAATACGACCCAACTGTGCGAGGGCACGCAGGCGGTCGAAACGCTCTTGCTCCGCATCAGTTTGATCGAGCCGAGGGGGCTTCACTCCAAAGGAAAGGACAATTCTCTCCATCCGCCAGATGCGGTAAGAGTTTCCGGGTTTATAGATATAGCTGGGATAAACAGGGTTATCGGGATAGAGAGAAGCAAAAGCATTCATCTCCTTAATCGGAGAATGAAAGAATTGGGGGTGACCACCCAAATAGTCTGAGAGCCAGGTCGTGCCAGACTTCATCGCCCCAAGCCCGAGCACGAGTTGGCGCTGTGGCAAAGGAAGCGGTGGGGGAGCCGGCTTGCCGCGGACCATCCGCTTGATCACGCTGCGCAGAGAATCGGGGACCATCGCCATCGAAAAATGTCGTCTTTAAAGAGTGCTTGTAGCACCTGTAATACCGGCAAGGAGGCCGGCATCGACAGCCTCACACTGCTGGTCAACAGCTTTCAGTGTGGCAAAAATCGCTGTAATACGAGAGCGATAGCGTTTCATTTGGGCACCAACCTGCTCCAAGGAACCATTCGCGACACCTGAGGTGAGGCGAACCACAGAAGCAGAGCCGAATTTGTACAAATGCCGGTCCGTCGAACGGGTCAACGCCTCGGGATGCCAGTCCAGCGGTGCCCATGCGCACCAAGGGCCAGGCACGCCGAGCCGGTTAAGAAGACTAGTCTTGTCGCGAACCCCATAGGGATAAGCCTCATCAAATTGCTCAGTCGCATCTGAGCGAAAACCGATCTGCGGCTCCTCCCGATGCGTGGGCGAGACATCGAGATCTTCCAGATCACACGCCTCCGCCTGACGACGCATGGGCACGATCAGATAAGGAACGTTGGGAGAAGCTGAGAGGTCTGACTGCAGTGCTTCAAAAACGGTATGAGTCAGGAAGCAACTCCCATCCAGAACAAGCGTCCAATCCGAACAGATTCTGCCCAGCGCTAATGCATGATTACGCGCACCATTAATATTCATCAGATAACGAATCTTCTCGCCACAAGCCCAAATTCGTTCGCGATCCTGGCAAAATGGATCTTTGACCTTAAATTCGGAAGACTGAAAATAGTCTAATCCGCCAAAGATCTCCGGGCGATAGCGAAGAGATCGATAAACATCAGGCTCAAACCCAATCACTTCACAAGAATGACCGGCCTCGCGAATGAGCTCAACGGCTTCATATTGAAGATCGAGATCAATAAATCGATTGAGGATAAAGAGCTTCCTCCATTCATGAGGATTAGATTCCCTTTGCAGAATGGTTTTGAGATTGGCGACAGCCTGGCCTGTCTGCTGCCTGGGGAACAAATCATTGCCGATGATCCGACAAAGAGTCACAGCAGGATGAGCATGCTGCTCAACCTGCTGTGAGTGATCACCTCTAGCGATGGTCCAACGGCGCTTGAATTCGCGCTCGGAACGGAACAGAGGTGAGCTGTACCAAACCTTGCGCACACGGGCCCGTGTGGGTAAAAGCTGGGTTAGACGGTAAGGAAGCCACATGATCAGCGGACAAACACACTGACAGCCCGCTTCAAGGAGGCTTTGATTCGACGTAATTGATTATAGGTGCGCAGAGAGATCGTTTCCACCGCGGGCACCGTAGTATTAGCGATATCCCGATAGACCTTGAGGCGATCACTCAGAAGAGACGACAATTCCGAATAGTCAACAGCATCCGGGTAGTCGGATGCATCGCCAAACAAGACTTGCCCAGCAACAAGCTGATAGCGTTGAACAACACGCGTATTGATCTGTTGATACCGCGCCTGAAATGCCTCCGCCTCTTTCTTTGCAACCGTACGAGTACGACCTGTGATCTCTGACTCGATGCGGCGCTGCAACCGACGATAGGCATCATTACGCATGCCTGAGGAAAACTGAACAGGGTAAATCTGATTCAGCGACGCAAGTATGTACTGAGCCTCAGCACTCAATGCTGAATTATGCCGGCCTGCCGAAGAAACTGGCAGCTGCACTTCAAGGCCCAGCAGTCGAAGCAAAACATCAACTGGACGATCTGCACCATAGAGGAAAACACTCAGGTCCGCGCCTGGCACACGCTCAAACCGGGCAAGAATGGACTCGAAGTCATAGAAGAACAGATCATCACTCAATGCTCTTTGGTCTGGAACGCTCAAAAAGTTAAACGGCGAGTAATTGACGAATACATTGAAGAACTCAGAATGGCCCGACCTCAAAATTGAACTAAAGCGACTGAGCGCCAATTGATCCTGCCGCCGCAAGAAAATCACAAATCGAATCGAATCAACATATTGATAAAGCAGTTCGACAAGCCTATCGACCTCGGAATCGGTTGATAGGCGACTGGAAATCAGCTCCGATGTAATCAGAAGTGTATGCCAATACGATGGAGCCCGTTGTATATCCGCGTCAAGATCAGCGAAGACACGCTGTCTAAACCGTTGTTCCGAAAGACCAGAGGCGAATAGATGGTGGCTCTTGATGTTATCAACTACACCTTCATCCAAGCAGGCAGAAACCAACTTGGTGTGATTGGGATAGCCAATCGAGGTTGGCATGATGATGCCAGAACTCTGAATGAGCTCACGATTGGAAGCAAGCCACCGCTGGATCGCCGTCGACCCGGTTTTTTCAAGACCGATATGAACAAGGGCGGTGCGCTTCATCATGCATCAATTATATGCCAGTCTGATCACGATCCAACACCTGCATCATGAGCTGCGTGCGCCCTCGATAACTGCAGTGCGTAGGCATCTGTTGCAGAGGAACAACAGCTTCATGTCGCCGGTCATCAGAGCTCAGCAAGCAATTTATCGCATCAATAAAATCGTGATCTGTACGACACAGACAGGCAAGTTCGGCATAGTCCTGCAGAGCCGGAAGCGCGGTTGAAACAATGGGAACCCCAGCCGCCATGTACTCAAAAAACTTCATCGGAAACATCGATCGGGTGTAGTCATTAATTGGGCATGGCAACAAAGCCAGATCAAAACCCCTCAAATAAAATGGCAGTTCTGCATAAGCCCTTGGGCCCAAACAGTGGACATTGGGATAGCTCTCCACCCGCTGCAGATCGGTTGACGGATCACCTTCTCCAAGCCTTCCGATCAAGATGATCTGACAATCAGGACGGGCTTCTGCCAACTGAGCCAACAGGTTGAAGTCGAGCTTATAAGCACTCACGGCACCGATGAAGCCAAGGCGTGGCCCCTCAGGCAAGGCAAGCAGTTCTGGCGCTATGGGCATGCTTGAATCACGGGCGCGAGCAAAGAAATCAACATCTGCAACATTCGAGTCGTATCGAATTCTGGAATTAAAAACTGAACGCGTGCGCAACAACTCAGGCGAGGTCACAAACACCTGATCACTGCAACGGCACAAGCGCTCTTCCTCTCGGGCGATCAACGCAGCTGGCATACAGGGCTGAGCCACAAGATCATCAACACAGTGATAAACCAGTTGTTGATAGTGGCACTGCGGCAATGTGATCAGCAACCCCGACAGCGGGTTATACGTCCAAAGCAAGTCTGCCTGAAGATGTAGGCAGCGGCGCCAAACATCAAGCCAGAATGCAAATAGCCAGCGGTTGCAAGCTCGTTTCCAGCCCGCATGAGCTGCGGGGATCAACAGGGGCGACCAAACCCAGAGGTTCTCAGCCACCCGACGAGGAGGCCTAAGACCCCGTCGCAACCGTCGCCAGATTCTTAGGAGATCCTGGCCCTCCAAGCGTGGTGGCCTCAGACCCACGGATTCCACATACAGCACACGGTGCCCCAGCTGGGACATGGCCATGGCTACATGCTGCTTATTCGTCCAGAAAGGATGATCCCAGTCAGCCGTTGCCAGCAAGACGACATCACGAGACCTGCTGGGGCGTAAGGGACCCTGGCTCATTCCTGCTGGATCGCGAAACGACCCTCGAGTTGGGTCAGATCCTTGAAACTATCGGAACGTTCCCTTAATTGGTCAAACGTGCCCGATGCCTTGAGGCGCCCAGCTTCAAATTCAAAGATCCGATCGCAACGCTCAATCGTTGATAAGCGATGGGCAATCACCACGGTGGTGCAGCGACGAGCCACAATTTCAAGCGCCGCAATCACTTCAGATTCCGTGCGGTTATCGAGAGCACTAGTGGCTTCATCCAACAGCAAGAACTCGGCTTTGCGGTAAAAAGCGCGTGCCAGAGCCAGGCGTTGACGCTGGCCGCCCGAGAGGTGCAAACCATCACGACCTACGGGTGTGTACAGGCCATAGGGGAGGCTCGCCACCACATCTTGCAGCTGAGCCGCTTCGAGAGCTTCCCAGACGCGATCCTGATCCACTTGCATCGGATCCTCTGCAAAAGCAATGTTCTCCAGAACACTGCCCCGCAAAAACGACACGATCTGCGGCACGTAGGCGCAACACGACTGCCAAGCCCGCAGATCGTCGGGCTCCACCACAAGACCATCAATCTCGAGGGCGCCTTGTTGCGGGGTGAGCAAGCCCAACAACAGATGGGCTGTGGTGCTTTTGCCACTGCCGGTGGAACCCACCAGAGCCACACGAGAACCGACTGGAATCGTGAGGTTGAGCCCTGAGATCACCGGTTCATCTCGACCTGGGTAGCAGTAGCTCACATCGTGCAACCGAATGGATCGTCGCGGCCTGATGCCCTCCGGACTGATCCCCGCTGACGCCAATCCAAGCGACATCCCTGTTGGCTCAGGCAGAGCCAGAAAACCGAGGACGCTGGTGAGATTCGGCAAGGATGCACGCAAGCGGGTGAGGGCCTTGAACAGGTCGTTCATGGCTGGGGTGATCCGCTGCGATGCCAGCGCGAGGGTGGCGAGGAAAGGGATGATCTGCTTGAGGTCACCAACGCTCCCCTTTCCCAAGAGAGCCGGCAAGGCGCCGAACGAGAAGATCAGAGTGATCCCGACAGGTTCGATGATTTGCTTGGGTAGATTAGGAAGAAAGTTATTGAGCGCTTCGACACGCTTTGCCTTTCGAGAATCCACGCCGAAGGCACGCTTGAAAAAAGGCTCTGCGGATGAGAGATGGATCTCACGAATCACGTTCATTGACTCGAAAAATCCCTGCTTCATGGCTGATGCCAAGCGCAGCTTCTGAGATGAGGCACGCCTGAGATAAGGCGTCAGCAACACAGAAAAACCGCCGTACGCAATGACCAGACAGAAAAACAGGGCCATCGCATACCAGCGACCAACATAGATAAGGCCAGCAAATAAGAAGAAAACCGTGATCAAGGACGACTGCAACTGCAGCAATGGCGAAAAGACACCCTTGACCACATGGGTCACGTTGGACAGCAGTTGTGTCGCCAACTTCTTGTCATTCTTGCCAATATGAAATTCGTAGGGCTGCGACAAAATGCGGGCATAGATCGTTTCCGTGAGCCACAGCCAAAGCTGGCCCGTCATCCGCTCCTGCAAGCCCAGTACAAGCAGTTTGGATAGTGATCGCAACCAGGAAAACAGGATGAACAGGGCGATCAGCCACAGGGCCTGATCCAACCGATCACCCTGGAGAAACGGCAACGACGGAATGCCTTGGCGCAGACGAGTGCCCAACAAGGTGGACATCATCCAGGCCACCACCGCAATCGATGCGGCATCGAGGATGCCTGGAACCACCGAGATCGGTAACAGAACAAGAATGCGGCGCCGCAAATGAGGCGGCAATTGCCCGGCCAACTGGACCACCTGCTGCAGCGTCTTGCTTTGAAGCTGCGCCATCCAGCCAGGCATCCTCTTCCTGATGACAAGCTATGCGGCCATGGCGAGAGGCGTCGCCATGAAAAGGCCAGCCAGCCAACCGATCGACCCAGGCATTCAGTGACCTGCCAAACCGATCGCGTGATCGTCGAGACGCAGCAGCTCATCAAACGTGGCGGATGAGCTCTGGAGCTCATCAACGGTGCTGTAGGCCCTGATGCCCCCATCCACCAACTCCACAATGCGATCGCAGCGACTCACCGTGCTCAGCCGATGAGCGACCACCAACGTGGTGCAGCGACGGCCCACCAGCTCCAACGCGTCGATCACTTCCGATTCGGTGCGGTTGTCGAGGGCACTGGTGGCCTCGTCTAGCACCAGGAAGCTGGAGCGGCGATAGAAGGCCCGAGCCAGGGCAAGGCGCTGCCGTTGCCCACCCGACAAACGCAGACCATCGTCGCCAACAGGGCTCTGAAGTCCAAAGGGCAACTGCGCCACAAAGTCGTCGAGACGCGCCGCCTCGAGAGCCTCCCAGACGCGGTGCTCATCCACCTGCTCCATGGCCTCGCCGAAGGCCACGTTCTCCAGGATCGTGCCGTGCAGCAAATGGATCGACTGGGGAACGTGAGCGCAGTTGGCCTGCCAGGCCGGCACTTCCAGATCGTCCACGGCAATGCCATCGAGCTCAAGCGCACCCTTCTGTGGGCTGAGCAATCCGAGCAATACATGGGCAGTTGTGCTCTTCCCACTGCCCGTGGTGCCGACCAGGGCCACGCGCGCACCAACCGGAATGGTGAGGTCCACCCCCTTGAGCACCCAGTCGTGGGACTGGGGGTAGCGGAACCACACATCGCGCAAGCGCACGAAATGACGTGGAGCCACTCCTGCAGGAGAAGGCACGCCAGGGGTGAGCAGGGTGGGGCGCTGCTCGGGCAACGACAGCAGCTCCACAACGTCCCCCAGCAAGGGCAGCGAGCCGCGGATCCGGGTCAGGGCGCGAAACGCGTCTTGCAGCGGTGGCGTCAACCGCAGGGCCGCCACTGAAATCATCGCCAGGAAGGGCAGGATCTGCTGCACCCGCTGGGGGTTACCACTGAGCAGCGCCGGAAGGGCCCCGATCGCAAAGATCACCGTGATGCCCAGCGGCTCAATCAAGCCCCGCGGCAACTCAGGCAACCACTCAGCCAACCAGATGCTCTGCCTGGAGAGCTCCGTGGAGCGCCCAAAAATCGATTGGAAGTGAGGCTCGCTGCTGGTGAGCTGGATATCGCGAACGGCATGGATGGATTCGAGCAACACCTGGGAGGAGCGGCTCTCCATCGCTACCCGCACGGAGCTGGCTGCCCGCAGCCGCGGGGTCACGCTCAGCGAAACAAGCACGTAGGCCAGCACCAACCCCAACACCAGGGCAACCGAGAGCCAGCGCCCCACCCACAGAATCCCGATGGACAGCAAGGTGATGGACGCCACCCCGCTGATCAACTGCAGGATCGGTGTGATCACATTCACCGCCAAGTGATTGAGATTGGCCAGCACCCGAGCGCTGAGCTCAGCCGAGCCCGACTCCAGATGGAACAGCAGCGGCTGCCTCAGCAGACGCGCATAGATCTGATCTGAGAGATCACGCCAAATCCTTGCGGCCAGGCGTTGCTGCCGCAGCCTCAAGGCGAGCTTCGCCGCCGACGCCAACCAGCAGGCCAACACGAATCCACCGATCAGCCAAAGGCTCTGATCCACTGCCTCGGAACCCGCCAACGGCTGAAGCCGGGTCTGCCCCACCAGCGATCCTGTGAGCTGGGCAATCAACCAGACACAGGCCAGATCCAAGGCACCAGGCAGCACCGATACGGGCACCAAGGCCTGCAAAGCCCTCAGACGCTGCTGCGGCAACAAGCGGAACAGCTGCCGCAGCTGGTCAAGAGTCCGGCTTTGCATAGGAGCAAATTATCGGTTCACCCATCAGCGACGACTCTTCAAAGCCCAGGCGAGACCAGAGATCTGATTGGCCAAGCCCTGACGGATCCGGCCCCAGGGCAGCAGGCCCTGCTTCGGGGCAGGGAGCGCTGAGGATCCAGCCGCCAATCGATCCCAGTGTTGGTTGATCTGCTGGAGCGCTTCCTGCCAACGCATCAACTGCGCCTGCTCCGAGCAGCCCTCGAGGAGCCGAGCCAGCGCAGATGGCTCTGCACGCCAGGCATCAGGCGCCTGCACAGCCGCTGTGATGCGCTCGAGATCGGCCTGGAGCGTGCCGGCGCCGAGCTGATGACCCATCCGACCGGGATCGAGGTTGTCGGCCAAAGCGTGGTTCACGCTGCTGAACACCACGCACCCGCAAGCCAGGGCCTCGATTGGCGGCAGCCCAAATCCCTCCGTCACACCGCGGCTGCGCCAATAGGGAGCCGAGTCGTAGAGGTAAACCGTCGCGCTGTTGAAGAGATCCACCAGATCCTCCACCCAGCCGCTCTGCACCTCCACCTTGAGTCCGCGTTCACGCAGCGCAGGCACCAACTGATCCAGCACATAGGCACTGGTTTTGCGCCGCTGCACCAGCACATCGATTGGCCTCACGGCTGAGTCCGTGCGAGCGCCGCGTTCGAGCCACATCGGCTCGAGGGCATTCGGCACCAGCGTGAGCGGATTGCGGGGCGCGCGATCGCCCCAGTAGCCGAGGGTGTTGCGGCTCACGGCGACCACCGGCACCCCCGCCGGCAAATCAAATCCATACCCACTGCTGTGGGCGTGATAAGCGGCGGCTCGGCCCTTGAGCCGGCGCAGCAGCCAAGGCACGTCAAACCCCCAACTCACCAACCACAAGGGAGAGTCGCTGGAGCAGTCAGCCGGCTCTTGCCGCAGCAGGTCGGCCAAAAACGGATGATCAGGCTCCCTCTGCCGGTAGGTGACCACCTCCACACGGGCGATCTGCTCCAAGAGCCTGGCGGTCTGCAGCTCCACCAGCAGACCACCACAACGAAACCGGCCCGTGGTGCCGGGAACAAGAATGCGGATCGAGCGCAAGGGAAGCCGGCCTGAAGGCCAACTCTGGCTCAAGCAGCCACAGCCTCGGTGCTACCGGAGCGCTGGCGGCGGGTGAGGAAGCCAAACAGCACCTTGCCGATGGCGGCCACCAGATTGCCCTCGAGCTCCTTGAACATGTTCATGTTCAGGTGGAAGGCCTCGTTGGCCTCCTCCACGATCCGATCGGCCGTGGCCTGATCGATCGGCAGGGTGTCCATGGCGGAGCGATAGGTGCCCTTGAAGGCCTTCTCGTCGTCGATGGCGGCGAATTCGTAGAAGTGCAGGCCGTCGTTGTCGCTCAGGTTCATCGCCTTCTGGGCAATGTTCTTGAGGATCTGACCGCCAGAGAGATCACCCAGGTAGCGGGTGTAGTGGTGACCCACCAGCAGCTCGGGCGACTCCTGGGCCACCTGATGGATGCGGGCCACGTAGACGGCCGCCGACGGGGAGGGCTGAATCTGGTTTTTCCAGTCAGCGCCGAAGTAGTAGGCGAGGTCCTGCTCCAGCGCTTCACGCCGGTTCAGCTGGGGGAAGGCGATCGGCGACACCACCGGGTTGTCCTTCAGTCGGGCGATTTCCTCTTCCATCGCGCCGTACACGAAGTAGAGGTCGGCCACGAGCTTGCGATAGCTGGCCTTATCCACCACACCCTTGAGGAAGCAGCTCACAAAGCCGGTGTTCTCGGCCATGGTGTGGGACTTTTTGGTCCCTTCACGCAGTTGGGCAGCAAGGGCAACAGACATGGCGACGGTCCGCAGTCAGCTCACGGGCAGATCGCCAACCGTAGTGGGGGTTTCTGCCGCTCCGCCGCCAAGGTTGCGAAGGGTTACGCAGCCTGTTGACCCGGATGCAGCGCGTCGCCCCCATCCGCCGCGAACAGCTCAAACAACCCTCGGATGAATGTGTGGAGGGCATCCACCACCACCGCCTGGGGCAGGTGGCTGCCCGTGGGCTGCCAATCCCCCACGCTGGCCAATCGCCAACGCTCCGATTCATAGGTGAGGCCGCGGATCGTCACCCCGAGCAAGCGCGGCTGCTCAGGCCCGCCTGCCGGGGCCTGTTCCAGCCGCAGCTGCACCAGAAACGAGCGGCACTGGCTGCGGGGACTCCAGCCCGGCAGATGAAAGGAGAGGTCCAGGCTTTCCGCCTCGGCGAAGGCCCGGGTCTGGGGGTCATCGCGCCAGGGGGTGAGATTGGCGCGGGCATCAGGAAACCGCTGGCGAAACAGCGCCGCGACAGACGCGATGCGTTGAGCCAGTTCCACAGATCGGACCTGGTCGGACGCATTCATGCCGTTGCCCCTGCAGCAGAACCGCACATCTCCGAAACCTAGGCTCGCCGGACTGTTCACGCCGCCCTCGGTTAGCAAGCACCCATGGCCACCTACGAGAAGCTCACCGCCCCGGCCCAGGGCACGGCCATCCGCTTCGAGAACGGCCAGCCCGTGGTGCCCAACGACCCGATCGTGCCGTTCATCCGCGGTGATGGCACCGGCGTGGACATTTGGCCCGCCACCCAGAAGGTGCTGGATGCGGCCGTCGCCAAGGCCTACGGCGGCGAGCGCCGCATCGAGTGGTTCAAGGTGTATGCCGGCGATGAGGCCTGCGACCTCTACGGCACCTATCAGTACCTGCCGGAAGACACCCTCGAGGCGATCCGCACCTACGGCGTGGCGATCAAGGGCCCCCTCACCACACCGATCGGCGGCGGCATCCGTTCGCTGAACGTGGCCCTGCGCCAGATTTTTGATCTGTATTGCTGCGTGCGCCCCTGCCGCTACTACGAGGGCACACCGAGCCCCCACAAGCGTCCCCAGGACCTCGACGTGATCGTGTATCGCGAGAACACCGAAGACATCTATATGGGGATCGAATGGGAAGCAAGCGACCCCGTGTGCCTAGAGCTGATCAAGCACCTCAACGAGGTGGTGATCCCGGCCAACGGCAAGCTCGGCAAGCGCCAGATCCCCGCCGGCTCAGGCATCGGCATCAAGCCGGTGAGCAAGGAGGGCAGCCAGCGCCACATCCGCAAGGCCATCCAGCATGCCCTGCGCCTCGAGGGCAAGAAGCGGCACGTGACCCTGGTGCACAAGGGCAACATCATGAAGTTCACGGAAGGTTCCTTCCGCGACTGGGGTTACGAGCTGGCCACCACCGAATTCCGCGCTGACTGCGTGACCGAGCGGGAGAGCTGGATCCTCGATAACGCCGACAGCAACCCGGGCCTGAGCATCGAAGCCAATGCCCGCATGGTGGACCCTGGCTACGACGCCCTCACCCCTGAGAAGAAAGAGGCGATCTGCGCCGAGGTGAAGGGCGTGCTCGATGCCATCGGCGCCAGCCACGGCAACGGCCAGTGGAAGCAGATGGTGATGGTCGACGACCGCATCGCCGACAGCATCTTCCAGCAGATCCAGACCCGCCCGGCCGACTATTCGATCCTGGCCACCCTCAACCTCAACGGCGATTACATCTCCGATGCCGCCGCCGCTGTGGTGGGCGGTTTGGGCATGGCCCCCGGCGCCAACATCGGCGACAACGCCGCCATCTTTGAGGCCACCCACGGCACCGCACCGAAGCACGCGGGCCTCGATCGGATCAACCCCGGCTCGGTGATCCTCAGCGGAGTGATGATGCTCGAATACATGGGCTGGCAGGAAGCCGCTGACCTGATCACCGCCGGTCTGAGTGCGGCCATCGCCAACAAAGAGGTCACCTATGACCTGGCCCGCCTGATGGAGCCGCGGGTGGAACCGGTGAGCTGCAGCGGTTTCGCCGATGCCGTGATCAAGCACTTCGAGGGCTGATCAGGCGACACTGACTCCCATGAGCACCGCCGCAGCTGCCGCAGCCTCCACCGATCCCTGCGTGCACTGCGGCTTCTGCCTGCCCACGTGCGCCAGCTATCGGGTGCTGGGCACCGAGATGGATTCGCCCCGAGGACGGATCCACGCCCTCAAGGCGATCGCAGCCGGTGAGCTGGAGCTGGATGCCACCACGGCGAGTCATTTCGATAGCTGCCTGGGCTGTTTTGCCTGCGTAAGCGCTTGCCCCTCGGGGGTGCGCTACGACGAACTGATCGAGGCCACCCGGCCAAAGCTGAATGCCCCAGAGCTGCGCAGCCCAGCCCAGCGCGCGTTTCGCCAACTGCTGTTAGCGCTGCTGCCCTACCCAAAGCGACTCCGGGCAGCCCTGACGCCGCTGCGCGCCTACGCCGGCACCCCCTTGCAAGGCCTGCTGCGCCGCTCCGGGCTACTGCGGAGCCTGCCCGCCCCGCTCGTGGCCATGGAGCAGCTGTTGCCACCCCTGGCCGCGGAGGCCTTCCGGGATGGTCATCCCGTGGTGGTGCCAGCCCAGGGGGAACGCAGAGCCCGGGTGGGCTTGGTGCTGGGTTGCGTGCAACGGGTGTTCGATCCCGGCGTGAACCGCGCCACGCTTGAGGTGTTGAGCGCCAATGGCGTCGAGGTGGTGATCCCACCGGCTCAGAGCTGTTGCGGTGCTGTCGCTCACCATCAAGGGGAACTGGCGCAGACGTGCGAACTGGCCGAGGCGCTGATCGAGAGCTTCAAGGCCGTCGTGGGGCCTGGCCGGCCAGCGGGCCCCGAGCCTCTCGACGCCGTGTTGGTGGCAGCGTCGGGCTGCGGCCACACGCTCAAGCATTACGGCGACTTGCTCGACGGCGCCTCCGGAGCCACCTTTGCGTCCCAAGTGCGGGACGTTCACGAATTTCTGGCGGAGCTGGGGCTGAGCGAGAGCTTCCGGGCACGCCTGCGCCCGTTGCAGCACGCAGACGGCCAAACCGCCACGGCCGACAACCCTGTGCTGGTGGCTTATCACGATGCCTGCCACATGCTCCACGGCCAGGGCATCAGTGCCGAGCCCCGCACCCTCTTGCGTGCAATCCCCCATCTGCAGCTGCGGGAAGCCACAGAAGCCGGCGTGTGCTGCGGCAGCGCGGGGATTTACAACCTGGTGCAACCCGAGGAAGCCGCGGCACTGGGGCAGATCAAGGCGGCAGACCTGCAGGGCACTGGGGCCGAGCTGATCGCCAGCGCCAACATCGGCTGCACCCTGCAGCTGCGCCGGCATCTCCCGCAGGTGGGTGAAACCAGCCTGCCGACACCCACCGTGGCCCATCCGATCGAACTGCTGCATCGCAGCGCCCGCGGCAGCCAGGCTTGAGCGACCCGGCGCCGACAACCACCCAGCCGGGCAAGCTGCTCTCGGTGCTGGGGGTGGCCTTCGGCCTGGCGGGTTCCGTGGGCGGCACGATCGGCGCAGGCATCTTGCGTACACCAGGTCTGGTGGCCGCACAGCTGCACACACCATCGCTGGTGCTGTTGGCCTGGCTGGTGGGAGGCCTGTATGCCCTGCTTGGCGCGATCTGCATCGCGGAGCTGGCCGCCAGCCTCCCCCGGGCTGGCGGTTGGTACGTCTACGCGGAGCAGGCCTTCGGCCGGCGCGCCGGCTGGCTGGTGGGCTGGACCGACTGGCTGGCCCACTGCATTGGCCTGGCCTGGGTGGCCACCACGGTGGGCGAGCTGCTGGCGGAGTGGATACCGGCGAACACCGCGGCCACTTGGCAATGCCGGGCGTTGGCGCTGCTCGTGCTCGCCCTGTTCAGCGCCGTTCAGCTGCTGGGTGTACGCGCCGGAGGCGCCAGCCAGGAGCTGCTCAGCCTGGTGAAAGCGGTGGCCTTTCTCGGCCTCGCCGCGGCCAGTTTTGCGCTGCCCCCAGTCGTTCCTGCGGTGTCGACTGCCGCGGATCCGGCTGAACTGCTCCAACAGGGACCTGCTGTTGCGATCGGAGCGGTGTTGGCCTTGCAGGCCGTGATCACCACCTTCGATGGCTGGGCCTCACCGGTGTATTTCGCCGAGGAATTCAGCGACCCCAGCCGCGACCTGCCCCGATCCCTGATTGGTGGGGTTCTGGCCGTGCTGGCGCTCTATCTGTTAATCAACGCAGCCCTGCTGCATGTGCTGCCCATCGAGGTGCTCAGCGAAGCAAACTTACCAGCCGCGGATGCCGCCCGCAGCGTGTTGGGCCAACGCGGGGGCCAAGTGATCAGCGCCGTGGCCCTGATCTCATTACTCGGCCTGATCAACACCGTGGTGATGGCAGCACCACGCATCCTGTTTGGCCTGAGCCGCGATCAGCTGATGCCAGCAGCACTCAGTGGTGTGAACCCCGGGGGCACGCCCACCGCCGCACTGGTGCTCACGAGCGGCTGCGCTGCCGTACTGGTGCTCGCGGGCTCGTTCGATCACCTGCTGGGCATGGGTGCGTTCCTCTACGTGGTCCTGCCTTTAACCGGAATAGCAGCTCAGGTCCAGCTACGCATCAAGGAGCCAAACCGACCCAGACCTTTCCTGAGCTGGGGCTATCCACTCACCCCTTGGATCGTGGGAGCGTGTTCTCTGGGCTTCCTAATCGGAGCCTTGGTACGCGACACAGGAGATTCTCTACTGGCCCTTGCATTAGTGGGCTTGGGAGGCATCATCGGCGAGCTCTTGCGCAGAAGACAACCCCAGGAGACGAGCAACCCGTAAGCCGTATCCTGATCCCACTCAGACAGAACAGGTGTTATGACCCGTCTTCTCCTGCATATTGGGCACCCGAAGACGGGCACAACAGCCCTGCAGTCCGTACTATCGAGCAACGCAGCAACATTACTAAAAGAGGCTTCAGTTCTCTACCCAACACGAACCGAGCCCTCGGAATACAAGCACGCTTTAGCCATCCCATGGCTTTTTCAAGCTGACAACGAATCAATCCGGCGGCGCGCTCACTCAAGCGGCGACTCCCTTAAGGCAATCTCCCGAAAATACTGGGAGTCATTGATTCACGAAATGCAATCAACAAGCCACAAACATGTGATCATCAGCGCCGAAGGCTTTTGGAGCATCTTGAGGCGAGCATCAGACCAACAAAGGACAATTTTTCGCAACACCCTGCATGAGCACGTCGATCACATACAAACCATCGCGTACATTAAGAGCCCCACCTCCTACTTCGCGTCCAAACTAAACCAGAAGCTGCGCAATTTTCGCCCCATCAACCTACCAAGGCATGATTACATCAGCTCAGCCATATCCGGCTGGGAGCAACTTGGATTTGAGAGCTACTCATGGCAGATATTCGACCGAACTCTCCTGAAGAATCAGGATATTGTAGACGACTTTTGCGACAAACACCTTCCCATAGGCGTTGATTGCAACATACTCAGCCGAGCAGGTTGCGAACAGGCCAACTCCAGCATCTCGAACGAAGCTCTAGCAATCCTAGAGGAGCTTACCGAGAAATTTCCAGTGTTAAGGGATGATGTTTATGACCACCGGCGTCCAAAGATCGTCTCAATTCTAAGAAAAGCTGACTCAATGGTAGGCGGGCAAACTCGGCCAACACTTAAAGAATCAGCCAAAGCCGGCATCATTCAACGCAGCAGCGACATTGAGTGGCTAAGAAACAGAGGCATCATTTTCCCAGATATTGATACCACCGAAGCCAAGTGTTTACCAAGTACAGACTTGCCCGAAACATTCACCTGCGTAAAAGACTTTTGTCCTATAAATACTGAGCGGTTGGCGGCTCTTCGATCAACAGTCTGGAAACCAATCCATCAGCTGTTTCAGCCAAGTTGGAAACGCCTGTTTTGGCCACAGCACTCAAAACCATAAGAAGAGCAAACCCCAAAAGAAAGATTAGACTTCACAAAAACCTGCTCCGAATTCAAAGCCATCTTGGCTACTTGCAGAAAATTCTAATGATTTCCGCACACTCCCCAGCTACTGACTCTTGCTAGCAGCAAGCAAGTAACCATCACGGAATGCAGAACAACTCAGATTGAATCCCAAAAGGTCTTAAGCAAACCAAACCATGCCAATCAATAAAACCAAGCAGCGTGCAAGGCCATCAAAGCCTTTGACAATTACCATTGCCTCTATACTGACAATATTCGCGCTTGGTGTCGGATATTTTTTTAATGGAAAGTCACGGACTGAAGTAGCAAATCTAAGGGCAAATCAAGATATATGCTTCGACTGGGGCAGCCTTTGCTTTAAAGATATGACCGATGCAATTAAGCTTCCCGACAATCAAGGCGACCTCACGGACTATCTAGGGCAGACTTGGGGGATTGCTTGGGGGACAGCAAACAACAATGAATGGCCGGATCTTTATCTCAATCATCACCGAGAGCTGAACACCGATGGTAGGTTTCCAACGTCGCATCTAATTCTTGATATAGGCAAAAATCTAACTTCGAAAGACTTCCGAACTCTAGGGAGAGGTGATCAGCATTCTGCAATATTTATCGACATCAATCGTGACGGGATTGATGAGATTCTTGAAACCATTGGTGGTCGCCAAGGCAATGCAGAAAAAACCAACATAGGCACGCACAATCAGCTTCATCTCATTAATCAGACAGCCATTTCCCAAAAACACCAGAGCATTTCAGCAACTGACTGGGCAACCTCTCTAGGTATTGAGCAAGCAGGTGCACGTGGCCGCCAGGTAGTTCCATTCGTGTTAGACAACAAACTATTTCTAGCCTTTTTGAACCAAGGCAGAAAAGACGGCATGCATGCTCCTAATTTCAGGAAAAAGAATGAAGCCGGCATCTTTCAGCATCATCAAATACTTGGCAGCAAGTGCACACAAGAAACCTGCTCGACTCAATCATTTGAGATTGAAAGATATAAATCCCTTTCTTACGGACTACTGAGTGACGACAAACTCCCTGACCTCGTGCTATGCCAATACAACCGAGACTCGGGCATAAAGGCTCTCGTAAGAAAAAGCGAAGGCACAAAGCCTCTCATTTCACAATCAGACAAGAATCAGTCATCCCGATTTTGCCTGGTTTCGTTCTTTCCTTCTGTAGGGAAAAACCTTGTCATTACCGAAGGAAAGAACCGCATTCAATTCATGGCCTATTCCCCCACAGACAATAGGCTCACAACATATGAAGACCTGCCTTTAATCAACAATGCTCGCTCCAGAGATCTAGGAAATCTGGAAAACCAGCCCGTCTGCTGCGAAAATGAACTCTGTAATCGCAGACAGGACTGGTTGATGGGTGGCAAGCAGCTCGGTTCACGGACTATGAGCTGACCACGGCCAAGAAGCGCACCAAGCGCGAGAAATTCTCTCCGAGATGGAGGCTGTGGTGCCTTGGCAGGCACTCACTCGATCTGATCCGAGCCGCACTACCCCAAGTGCGAGCAAGAAAGGCGGCAGGCTCCGCTATCCGCTGGCAACGATGCTGCGCATTCATCGCTGCAGCAGTGTACTCCCTCAGCGATCCGGCCATGGAAGAGGCCTTGATCGAGGTGCCCACCTGCGCCCGCTTTGCCGGCATCGAGCTGATGTCAGCGATCGGATCCGGACGAGACCACGATCACGTTCCGCCATCTGCTTGAGAAGCATGGGCTGGGTGAGCAGATTTTTGACACCGTCAAAGCGCTCCTGGCCGCTCGGGCGTAACCATGGCGTCAGGGCACGATCGTCGATGCCACCTTGATCGGCAGCGCCCAGCTCCACCAAGAACAAAGATGGGAAGCGGGATCGCGGAGATGCACCAGACCAAAAGGGCAACCAGTGGTACTTCGGCATGAAGGTCCACGCCGGCGTTGACAAGGACTCCAGGCCTGATCCATTCGGTTGTCGTCACCTGCCGCCAACGTGCACGACCTCACCCCGGCAGCTGAGCTACATGCATGGAGATGAGGAGGTGGTGTACCGGCGATGCTGGCTACTCAGGGCATCGCCAAGAGACCAGAAATGGCTGGCAAGACAGCGGGTTTCAGAGTGGCGATGCGGCCCGGCAGCGCAGGGCTCTTCCTGAACGCACCGGATGGGAGGGTGCAGATCTGATCGAGACGGCCAAAGCTCACATCCGCTCCAAGGTTGAGCATGCCCTCCGTGTGATCAAGCAGCAGTTCGGCTTTCAAAAGACCCGGCTGCGAGCTTGGCCAGAACGCCGCTGCAAAAATCAACGTGCTTGCGGCACTGTCGAATCTGTACCAGGCCGACGACACATTACTCGCGACAGTGTGAACAGGGACTTGGTGTCCTGCACACCTCATTTAGCCTCAAAACGCAGCCGAAAGTGGCTGGATATGTGAGCCAAGGTCTATCAAAAAATGGCCTCAGAGGCAATTTTCGGCCAAAACCTCTTTCTGCTGCGTTGCCGCTCAAACACCGCTTGTCCAGAGTTTCCCTTAGCAGTCGCGGACATCAATAATGATGGGATTCCAGACATTATATCGCTGCAAAAAAGTATTTCTTCAAAAGGCGGTGCTACGAACCTAGCCATACTGCTAAGCAACAGAAATAGCTGCGACAGCTCTATCAGGTCATGCTATAGAAAGAAAATTATCGAGCTTGGCAATGCACCTGCTCCCCGCAACTTATCACTAGCAGACTTCAACAACGATGGGAGCATAGACATCCTCATAGGTGCCGGCAAAACAAAGCCTGGCCCGTACAAAGGGGGAAAGTATGTTCTCTTGGCCGGAAAGAGCAAAGGCGACTGGATCTCCATTGATCTGAAATGCAAGAGCGATACTAATGCCATTGGATCACTGGTATCAGTCAATGAAGGCCCATCGGGAGTCAAAACATTCCTTAAAACGGGCGGCACACGCCACGAAACTCAAGATCATTCTCGTATTCATATAGGCCTTGGGAAATCAACCCGTGATCATTTAAAGGCTAAAGTAGCCTGGCCAAATGGAAAATCATCAAATACATATCAGCTGCCAGTCAATAGCGTCACCACCATCAACGGGGGCAAGCTTTGTGATCTGTAGTTTCTGCAGGGCCTGTGACCATATTCCTCATCGAAGGATGAGCCCTAAAGCCTCTCTAAGACTGTACTCATCCCCCAGATTTCCCGGAAAGGTGATCACCGGCAAATCCCCCGCCATCACCACAGATAGCCCCGGCACCAGCTGACCCTGCAGCTCAACCGAGGCCTGATCCAGCCCGTCGGCCAACAGTGTTTGGGTGGTGATCCCGCCCTTGCTGATGATCAGGCCGAGCTCTGGAGCGAGGGCCGCCGCCAAGCGCGCCATCAATGCGGCCAGCTCCAAGCCGAAGCGCCGCCGCTCCTGGGCTGAAGCAAAGCTCAATTCTCCGCGGCTGGTGAACAACACCGGCGTCAGGCGCTCCGCAAAACACTGGCGCAGTTCCGACAGCCAGCTCTGCTCCAGAGACGAGAGCAACTCACCCGGCAGCGGCCCCTCCAGCACCCGCGCCAAGGTTGTCACCGGTAGCTCCAGTCCGCGGCAACCTGGCTCCTCCAACAACTGCTCCAGCTGCTGATCCGCTAGGGGCACGTGGGAGCCCACCATCACCAAAACCGGCAGCGGTGCACCGCTGGGATCCCGGCGACGCAAAGCCGCCAAGCCGGCGGCATCCAGGGGCTGCGGCGGCAGGGGCACAAGACCATTGATCAGGCTGGCTGCGCTCTGTAGCAACAGACGCCGCGGCCGCGCTGACGCTGGATCGCTCACCGCCCAGATGGCAGCACCGAGGGCGTCCAGCTGCGCCGGTTGCTCCGCATCCACCGCCACCACCTGTTGATCGTGCAGATCTGCCAAGCGGGCGCGCACCGTCTCGGGAGGCCCCTCCAGATCCGCCAGATCAATCCGCTTCACCGCCGCCGCCGGGATGCGACCGGCGGTTTTCTCCTCCACCCACTCAGCCAAATCACTTCTGCGGAAGCCAAACAGGCGATCGCGGGCAAAGGCCGTGGTGTGCACCGGCTCCCCATGCAGGTAGTGCACGCCGCCGCGAGTGGTTCGCCCCCCCGGCAGGAAAGCAGGTGCCAGCAAGGTGGCATCAAACGGCCCCAGTTCAGCCGCGATGGCCTCCACCTCCACGGGGAAATGCCCCCGCAGGGTGGAATCTCCCCGACTCACAATCAACCAGCGATCAAGCTCACCGGCCGCTTGGGCTTCGTCCAGCAAGGGCCGCAGCGTGCGGCAGATCTCGCGAATGCGCGACCGCGCCTGGTCCGGCTCAAGGGCACGGGTGTTGGCGAGCACAAACAGCAGAGGAGACGGGTGCTGCAGCCCCCTCCGCAAGGTGTCTGCATCCCACCGCAACAGCAGCGGCGCGCTATGCACCGTCTGCGACCCGGTGGGGTCGTCATCCAACACGATGACTTTGCGCCGCTCTGCCATGGCACCATCGTGCCGTGATCTGTCCTGAGCCCAGCGCGCTGCAGGAGCTGGTGCGCGAGCTGCATCAGCAGGCCCGGCCCTGGCTGCCCGCCGGCAGCGGCAGCCGGCTGAATTGGGGGGCAGCGGTTCTGCCCGCACCGGGAGAGAGCGAGCCCCTGGTGGTGAGCACGGGCGGGCTGAACCGCCTGGTGGAGCACTGCGCCGGCGATTTCACCGTCACCGTGCAGGCAGGCCTGCCCCTTCAAACCCTGCAGGCAGAACTGGCGAACACCGGCCAGTGGCTGGCCCTCGATTGGCCCTGGGGCAGTGGCCCCAACGGGGAATCAAGCGGCACGGTGGGCGGCCTGGTGGCCCGGGGCCTGGCCGGGGGCTTGCGCCAGCGTTACCTCGGCGTGCGCGACCAACTGATCGGCCTGGAGCTTCTGCGGGCCGATGGCACCACCGCCAAGGCAGGCGGGAAGGTGGTGAAAAACGTGGCCGGCTACGACCTGATGCGCCTGTTCTGCGGCAGCTGGGGCAGCCTCGGCCTGATCACCGAACTCACGCTGCGCACCTACCCGCTGCCCCGCCATCGCAGCGGCCTGCTGATCCGAGGAGAGCTGACGGCCCTGGAGCAACTCCGCCGCCGCTGCCTGGCGGCTCCGCTGATGCCGCAGCGACTGGATTGGTGGAGCGCCGGTGTGATGGGCTGCGAGCAACCGGCCTTGCTGCTGGCACTGGCCAGCGTGAGCCAGGCCGCCATCACCGACCAACTCACCCAGCACCGCCAAGCCGCAGCCGAGCTGGGGCTCCACACCGATCAGCTCACTTCTGAGCGCCTCCAGGAGTTGGAACAGCAGGGCCGGCAAGGCAAGAGCGACTGGCTGTTGCAGCTCGGTGTGCCACCAGCCCAGGCCGCAGTTCTCCTGGCTGATGCGGCCTGCGCGGGAATGGCCTGCAACCTTGCCGCCGGCGTCGGCACGGGGCTGGCCTGCGCGGCAGCAGACGCCCTGCCCAACTACCGCGTGCAAGAGCTGCGGCAGCGCTGCCGAGAGCTGGGGGGCCAGCTGAGCGTGCTTCAGCAACCCGCCAGCGCCACCCCCCTGCCCTGCTGGGACGCCAGCCCCGCTTCTGCGGTGATCGAAGCAGTGAAGCGGCAGTTCGATCCGCTGCAGCAACTGGCCCGCGGTCGCCTACCCGGTGTGGTTCAGGCCGGGCTGAGCACGTAGCGGCAGCGGAGCTCAGCGCGCTGCCCTGGCTCCAGCTCCAATCCCAGTTCACCGCGCCGGGCGCTCCAGGGCTCCAGGCAGAGCATCGGCCGCGGGGGATCGCTCCACACCACAGCATGGGCAAAGGGTGGCTCCATCTCCAGCTCCACCACCACGCCGGAGCCCGTGGTGAGCCGCGGAGCGGGATCCTGCGGTGGCTGCAGATCCAGCCGCAGATCCACACCCTGCTCCAGCCGCGCCAGCTGATCGGCCGTTGCGGCTTCAGCGGCACTGAGGTGGTCAAAACAACGCAGCGGCAGGCCATCCACCCGGGCCTCAGCCAGGCTCTCTACCTGGAAATAGGGATGCAAACCGAAGGCAAACGGCATGGCCGAATCGGATGGGCCAAGGTGCTCCACCACAGCCCGAATCGCCAGTGCCTGGGGCTCGAGCTGAACCTCAAGGCTCAAGGCGAACCCAAACGGATAGGCCGCCCGTGTCTCCGGGCTGTCGCTGAGCTGGAGGCAAACCCCATCACCGCTGTCCAACTCCGTCAGCTGCCAGGGCAGATCACGGGCAAAGCCGTGCTGCGCCATCGGGAAGGAACCCTGGGGCAACACCAATTGATTGCCGGGCACGTTCCCGCACACGGGAAAGAGCACCGGAATCCCACCGCGCACGCTCTTGCTGGGATCTGCAAAGCGCTCAGCGTCGAAATACAGGCGCTCCTGGCCGCCAGAACGCCAACCGGTGATCAGACCACCCCGCTCCGGCACCACTTGGAACTGATCCCCGTTCGGGGCCCTGAACAGCCAGTGGGGGTAAGGGGTTTGAACGCGGGAGAGGGTCATCGCAGCGTGGCCAGCCACTCCAACATGGCCCGGTTCACCTGATCCGGCACCTCATCGTGGGGGCAATGGCCCGCCTGCAGCACCACTTCGGTGGTGTTGGCCGGAGCATGGCGCTGGAAGGCGCCGCGGCGACCCGCGGCATTGATCCAGGGATCGCGGATCCCCCAGAGCAGCAGCAACGGGGCCTGAAGCTCGGCGAACAGCTCATCGAGGGGCTGGCCGCGGGGGATGTCGAACACCGTGCGGAACACGCCGAAGGCACCGGGATCGCGGCTGGGCCGCAGGATCGACTCCACCAGCTCATCGTCCACATTGGTGGGGTCGATGTACACCTGTTTGAGCGTGCGGCGCACATTGCCGGGGCGGCGCATGTTCTCGAACAGCAGCCGCTGCAGGATCGGGCTCTTGAGCAGGGCGCTGCCGATGGTGCGGCGGGCGATGGCACCCCAGCCCTTCGGCTCACCCTGCTCATCGGAGAAGGGTCCGGCTGCATTCAGCAACACCACGCCAGCGCACTGATCGCCCAAGGCCGCCCCGGCTGCCAAAGCCGCATAGCCACCGAGGGAGTTGCCCACCAGCACCGTGGGCCGGCCGATGCGCTCGCGCACATAGGCCACCAGCTGATCCCGCCAGAGGGCGCCGCCATAGCGAGGACCTGCGGGCTTGGCACTGCGGCCGAACCCGAGCAGATCGAGGGCGTGAACCTCGTAGTGCTTGGCAAGCACAGGGATGTTGAAGCGCCAGTGGTCGGTCGAAGCACCGAAGCCATGCACCAGCAGGATCGCTGGGCCCTGGGCCGCGCTCTCCGGCTCACGGCTGAGGCTGTGGATCGGATGGCCCTCAAAGGTCCACGCCGCTGCAACGGTCACCGGCAATACCAGGCTGGGTGGTGGATGCTAGGGAGACCTTCCCCACCGGCTGCTTGGTGCCCGACTGGATTCCCGAAACCTGGGCCCTGCTGCTGCCCGGCACCGCACTGTGGGCCCTCGCGGTGTACCTGCCGCTGAGCGCGCCCCTGAGCCGCCTCGAAGAAGCCCTGGCGGCAGGGCCGTTGGATGAAAGCAGCCAGTTGCTGGCCCTGGTGGTGAGCAGCCTGCTGCTGGCGCTCGGCGCCGGCGCCCTGATCAACCTCGCCCTGGGGTGGGCCCTTGGCCCCGGCTGGGGCACCAGCCTTGGCTTAGTGGCCGCGCTGTATGGCCTGTTCTGGGGATTGGCCGCCAGCCGCAACAACAACGACGACTAGCGCTCAGTCCCGCCAATCCAGCCAGGGCAGGCCAGGGATGATCGCCGGCGTCGCGGCCCGATAGGTCGTGTAGTCCGGGTGCACAGCCACGAGCATCCGCTCCTCACGCCGCGCCTTGCCACCCAACACGGCGCAGAGCCCGAGCAGGAGCGCCAGGTGCAACAGGCTGCCGAGTGCTAGCACCACCCCCAACGAACAGAGCAAAACCGCCTGATAGAGCGGATGGCGACAGCGTCCGTAGGCGCCGCTGGTGATGAGGGCGGCGCCGGGTTTGGGATCCGGCAGAGGCGTGAGGCTGGGCCCCAGCCGCCAGAAGGCCTGGGCCGCCAACAGCAGTCCTACCGCAAAGAGCACAGCACCGCTGATGGCGATCGGCAGGGGCCAGGCGTAACCCCAGCTGCCCGGTGCCGGCCAGGGAGGCAACAGATGAGCCGCGATCAGCGCCAGCTGGGCCAGGAGCCACCATTCGCCGTGACGGTTGTCGAACCAACCGCCCCAGCTGAGGCCCCAGCCCTCAAGTGGGGATTTCGGCGAGGGGGTCGAGGTCGGGTCCATCGCTCTTGCCAGCCAGCACCAGTCTGAGTAGCACTGGCGCCAGGAAGGTGGTGCCGATCACCATCAACAGGATGGCGGCCTCCAGCGCAGGGCTCAGCAGCTTGGCCTGGGTGCCAAGGCCCAGGAAGATCAAGCCCACTTCGCCGCGGGGCATCATCCCCAATCCCACCACCAGCCGCTGGGTGGGTTCTTTGGAGACAAAACACCAGCCCGCCACCACCTTGCCGGCGATGGCCACCACCAGCAGGAAGGCGGCCACCACCAGGCCAGGGCGGTTGGCGGGATCGAGGGGGTTGAGCACCGAGAGATCCATGCCGGTGCCGATCAGCACGAAGAAGATCGTGGCGAACAGAGCCACCACCGGTTTCACAGCTGCTTCGATCGCGTGGGTGTGGTTCGACTTACTCAGGATCAGGCCAGCAGCGAATGCGCCCAGCGCCGCCTCCAGCCCGATGGCGGTGGCAGCAAAGCAGCAGAGGGTGAGCACCACAAACGAGGCCACCACGACATCCCCGGGTGCCTTGAGCCGATCAATCACCCAATCGAAGCCCGGTGCGGCGGTTCGGCTGAGACCGATCGCCGCCACCACAAACACAATCGCCGCGGCCACCAGCTTGAGAATCGGGCCCACTTCAAGGCTGCCGCCGCCGGCGAGGCTCACCACCACCGCCAGGATCACGATCCCGAGGATGTCGTCGAGAACAGCGGCGCCGATCACGATCTGGCCCTCACGCGAGCGCAGCATCTTCAGCTCACCGAACACGCTGGCGGTGATGCCAATGCTCGTGGCCGTCATCGAGGCGCCAGCAAACACCGCCGGGATCACCTCCACATGAAACAGGCCCATCAGACCGGCAGTGCCGAGGGCGAAGGGCAGCAGCACACCCGCCACCGCCACGGTGGTGGCCTGGCCGCCCACGGCCACCAACTCATCGAGATCGCTTTCGAGGCCCGTGAGAAACAGCAAGGCAAACAGGCCGAGGGTGGCCACGGCCTGCAGCGAGGGAAAACTCTCCGCATAGAGATGGCTCACCGCATCCGGCGGCACATCCGCCAGAGAGCCCACGAGCTGGAGCACGCCTTGGCTCACGGCGACCTGGGTTTCCGGCGGCACGATCAGATGCAGGCCAGAAGCACCGATGATCACGCCGGCCACCAGCTCTCCCAGGATCGTGGGTAGCTGCCAGCGCACGAGCAGCTCTGCCAGGAGCCTGGCGGCCACAAAAATCACCAGAAAGCGGCCGACCCCGATCAGGGTTTCGGCCACCTCGAGCTGGTGCGCTCCGATCTCCGGCATCAACGACGTGGGCAATTCAGCACGAGAGTCTCGCCCTGCCGGGCTACGCCCTGTGACAACGGCTACGTTCCGCGAAGAGCCTGAGGGTGCCTCCCCATGACCCTGAGCCCAGCCAACGCGGCTGATGCGATCGCCAACGAGCAGCTCGCGCGGATCGATGCCTGGTGGCGCGCCGCCAACTACCTGGCCGTGGGGATGATCTACCTCCAGGACAACCCGCTGCTCAGCGAGCCGCTGCGGCCCGAGCACATCAAAAACCGCCTGCTGGGCCACTGGGGCTCAAGCCCTGGCCAGGCCTTCATCTGGGCCCACGCCAACCGGCTGATCCGCGAGCGTGACCTCGACATGATCTATCTGTCGGGGCCGGGGCACGGAGCACCGGGGGTGCTCGGCCCCACCTATCTCGATGGCTCCTACTCGGAGGTCTATCCCGATAAGTCGCAAGACGCGGCTGGCCTCCAGCGCTTCTTTAAGCAGTTCTCGTTCCCGGGCCACATCGGCAGCCACTGCACCCCGGAAACCCCCGGCTCGATCCATGAGGGCGGCGAGCTGGGCTACGTGCTCTCGCACGCCTGCGGTGCGGTGTTCGACAACCCCGATCTGATTGCCCTGGCCTGCGTGGGCGATGGGGAGGCGGAGACCGGCCCGCTGGCCACCAGCTGGCACATCAACAAATTCCTCAATCCGATCAGCGATGGCGCCGTGCTGCCGGTGCTGCACCTGAACGGCTACAAGATCGCCAACCCCACCCTGCTGGCCCGGATCCCGCGGGAGGAACTCGCGAGTTTGCTGCGGGGCTACGGCTGGGAGCCGCTGTTCGTGGAGGGCAGTGAGCCGATGGCGATGCACGCCGCCATGGCCGCTGCCATGGACGACGCCGTGGGCCGCATCAAGGCCATTCAGGCGGAGGCGCGCCGCAGCGGCGAGGCCCAGCGGCCCGCTTGGCCAATGCTCGTGCTGCGTTCCCCCAAGGGCTGGACCGGCCCTGCCGCCCTGGGCGACAAAAAACTGGAGGGCTTCTGGCGGGCCCACCAGGTGCCTCTGCCCGATCCGCGCCACGACACGGCCCAGCTGCAGCAACTGGAGAGCTGGCTGAAGAGCTACCGGCCCTGGGAACTGTTCGATGAGCAGGGCACACTCAAGCCCGAGCTGCAGGCCCTTTCACCGGCGGGTAGCCGCCGGATGGGCTCCAACCCCCACGCCAATGGCGGGCTGCTGCGCCGCAAACTGCAGCTGCCTCCCATCGCTCACTACGCCGTTGCGGTGCCCAAGCCGGGCAGCGTGCAGCACGAAAACACGGCGGTGCTCGGCGAACTCCTCCGCGATGCGATCGGTCTGAATCCCGATTCGCTGCGGGTGTTTGGCCCGGATGAAACCGCCTCCAACCGGCTGCAGGCGATCTACGAGCGCAGCAAAAAAGTGTGGATGGAAGATCTGCTGCCGGAAGACCTCAATGGCAGCGAGCTCTCCCGCAGCGGCCGCGTGGTGGAGATGCTCAGCGAGCACACGCTGGTGGGAATGATGGAGGGCTATCTGCTCACCGGCCGCTACGGCCTGTTCCACACCTACGAGGCCTTCGCCCATGTGATCGCCTCGATGTTCAACCAGCACGCCAAATGGCTGGAGAGCTGCCTGCATCACGCCCCCTGGCGCGCACCGATCGGCCCCTGGACCTGCCTGATCTCCTCCACGGTTTGGCGCCAAGACCACAACGGCTTCACCCATCAAGATCCTGGCTTCATTGATCTGGCGGGCAACAAAAGCGGTGAGGTGGTGCGGGTTTACCTCCCGGCCGATGCCAATTCGCTGCTGGCTGTGGCTGAGCAGGCGCTGGTGGAAACCAACGTCTGCAACATCATCGTGAGCGACAAGCAAAAGCACCTGCAATACCTCACGCTGGATCAAGCCCGTGCCCATGTGGCCAAAGGCATCGGCCTGTGGAGCTGGGCCAGCAACGACCACAGCGGCCATGAACCCGATGAGCCGGATGTGGTGATGGCCTGCGCCGGCGATATCCCCAGCAAAGAAACGCTGGCGGCGGTGCAAATCCTGCGGCGCGAGATCCCCAGCCTCAAAGTGCGGGTGCTGAATGTGGTGAAGCTGTTCGCGCTCACCCAGCCAAGCGAACACCCCCATGGCCTGAGCGATCGCGACTTCGACAGTTTGTTCACCACGGACCGTCCGGTGATCTTCAATTTCCACGGTTATCCGTGGCTGATTCACCGCCTCACCTACCGCCGCACCAACCATGCCAACTTCCACGTGCGCGGCTACAAGGAGAAGGGCAACATCAACACCCCGCTCGAGCTGGCGATGAACAACCAGATCGATCGTTTCAATCTGGTGATTGATGTGATCGACCGTGTTCCGGGGTTAGGGTCACGCGCCGCTCATGTGAAAGAGCAGATGAAGGAGGCCATCCTCGCCAATCGGGCCTATGCCCATGAACACGGCATGGATGCCCCCGCCATCACCGATTGGCAATGGACAGCCCCCGATAGCAACGAGGCCAACTGA
This sequence comes from Synechococcus sp. CB0101, assembly GCF_000179235.2. NCBI lineage: Bacteria > Bacillati > Cyanobacteriota > Cyanophyceae > Synechococcales > Synechococcaceae > Synechococcus > Synechococcus sp. CB0101. The sequence goes on along the minus strand of NZ_CP039373.1, from coordinate 1,738,456 downwards.
TGCACGAGCCGAAGCCCCGCCACCTGCAGCTGCCCACGCCCGGTTGCTACGCCGACCCCGACCGCAGCGGCCTCAGTGCCGATGACGTGTTCGACGGCATGGCCGAACACCTCTTCTACACACTGGGCAAGCTCGCCCCAACCGCCAGCCGCCACGACCTCTACCTGGCCCTGAGCCACGCCGTGCGCGACCGGCTGATGACCCGCTACCTGGCGGGCATCGAAGCCATCAATGCCACCCCCACCCGAGTGGTGGCCTACCTCTCGGCCGAATTCTTGATCGGCCCGCAGCTGGGCAACAACCTGCTGATGCTGGGCATTCAAGATGCCGCCGAGGAAGCCCTGCGCCGTTTCGGCATCGAGCGGCTCGATGAAATTCTCGAGGTGGAGGAGGAGCCCGGTCTGGGCAACGGCGGCCTCGGCCGACTGGCGGCCTGCTTCATGGAATCACTGGCCAGCCTGGAAATTCCAGCCACCGGCTATGGCATCCGCTACGAATTCGGGATCTTCGATCAGCTGATCCGCGACGGTTGGCAGGTGGAGATCACCGATAAGTGGCTCAAGGGCGGTTGGCCCTGGGAAATTCCCCACCCGGATCAGGCCTGTTTCGTGGGATTCGGCGGCCGCACCGAGAGCTACCGCGATGAACGTGGCAACTACCGCGTGCGCTGGATCCCGGAGGAGCACGCCATCGGCGTGCCCCACGACGTACCGGTGCTCGGCTACCGCGTGAACACCTGCGATCGGCTGCGGCTCTGGCGGGCTGATGCGAGCGAGAGCTTTGATTTCTACGCCTTCAACATCGGCGACTACTACGGCGCTGTGGAAGAGAAGGTGGGGAGCGAAACCCTCTCCAAGGTGCTCTATCCCAACGACGGCACCGATGAGGGCCGCCGCCTGCGCCTGAAGCAGCAGCACTTCTTCGTGAGCTGCTCCCTGCAGGACATGCTGCGCAACCTCGACCAGCGCGGCATCCCGGTGCACGAGTTCCCCGATCACTGGGCGGTGCAACTCAACGACACCCACCCGGCGATCGCCGTGGCCGAGCTGATGCGGCTGCTGATCGACGACAAACACCTGGAGTGGGATCAGGCCTGGGATATCACCAGCCGCTCGCTGGCCTACACCAACCACACCCTGCTACCTGAAGCACTGGAGAAGTGGGGCCTGCCGCTGTTCGGCTCGCTGCTGCCCCGCCACTTGGAGCTGATCTACGAGATCAACCGCCGCTTCCTGCAAACCGTGCGGCTCAAGTACCCAGGCAACGAAGCGCTGCTGCGCAAGGTGTCGATCATCGACGAGGAGGGCAGCAAGGCCGTACGCATGGCCAACCTGGCCACGGTGGCCTCGCACCATGTGAACGGTGTGGCAGCGCTGCACAGCGAACTGGTGCGCACCAAGCTGCTGCCGGAATTCGCGGCGCTCTGGCCGGAGAAATTCACCAACGTGACCAACGGCGTCACACCGCGCCGCTGGGTGGCCCTGGCCAACCCGGCCCTGCGTCAGTTGCTGGCCGAAACCATCGGCGAAGGCTGGGTGGCGGATCTGGATCAGCTGCGTCAGCTGGAGCAGTTCCAGCACGACAGCGGCTTCCTGGAGCGCTGGGAGCAAACCAAACTCGCCAGCAAGCGCCACCTCGCCAGCTACATCCATCGCCAGAGCGGACTGCTGGTGGATCCGGCGTCGCTCTTCGATGTGCAGGTGAAGCGCATCCACGAATACAAGCGCCAACACCTCAATGCCCTGCAGGTGATCGCGCATTACCTGCGCATCAAGAACGGCCAGGCCGAGGGGATGGCACCGCGCACGGTGATCTTCGGAGGCAAGGCAGCGCCGGGCTACTACATGGCCAAGCTGATCATCCGCTTCCTCAACGGCATCGCCGAAACGGTGAACGCCGATCCGGATATGGATGGCCGCCTGCGGGTGGTATTCCTGCCGGATTACAACGTGAAGCTGGGCGAGCGGGTGTATCCGGCCTCCGATCTTTCCGAGCAGATCTCCACAGCTGGCCTGGAGGCCTCGGGCACGGGCAACATGAAATTCGCCATGAATGGTGCCCTCACGATCGGCACCCTCGATGGCGCCAATGTGGAGATCCGCGAGCAGGTGGGCGCTGACAACTTCTTCCTCTTCGGCATGACCGAAACGGAAGTGGCCGATCTGCACACCGAGGGCTACCGACCCTGGGAGCTGATCGCCCAACAACCGGAACTGGCCGAAGTGCTCAAGCTGGTGGAGCAAGGGCACTTCAGCAATGGCGATGGCGATCTGTTCCGGCCCCTGCTGGAAAACCTCACCGGCCGCGATCCCTTCTTCGTGTTGGCCGATTTCGCCGATTACCTGCGCGTGCAGCAGCAGGTGAGTGAGGCCTGGGCCGATCGCAACGCCTGGAACCGGATGTCGCTGTTGAATAGCGCCCGCACCGGCTTCTTCTCGTCGGATCGCTCGATCCGCGACTACGCCCAGCGGATCTGGAAAGCGGAAAGCTTCCCGGTGACGATCACCTGCAACCTCGACGACTAAAGCCGCGATGCTGCTGGTGCTCAATGTGGGCAGCTCCAGCCTCAAGGCCGCCGTGCTCACAGCCACGGCGGCCGGCGCCTGCGAACACTGGCGCGCCGAGGCGAATCGTGAAGGCTCTCTCGCCGATCAACTCAACCAGTGGCTGGCGCCCCTGCTGAAACCCTGGCAGCCCAGGCTCCAGGCCGCAGGCCATCGGGTGGTGCATGGCGGCGAGCAGTTCACCTCCGCCACCCGGCTCACTGCCTCGGTGCTGGAGCAGCTGGATGCGGTGTCGGCCCTCGCTCCGCTACACAACCCACCGGCCCTGGCGGCGATCCGCTGGCTGCAGGCTTGGCAGCCGCACCTTCCCCAGTGGGCCTGTTTCGACACGGCCTTTCACGCCAGCTTGCCCCCAGAAGCCAGCACCTATGCCATCCCCGCCAGCTGGCGGCAATTGGGGTGCCGCCGCTACGGCTTCCATGGCCTCAACCACCAGCACGTAGCCGAGGCCGTTCCCTGCCAGCGCCTGATCAGCGCGCACCTAGGGGCGGGCTGCTCCCTGGCAGCCATCCGCGACGGCCGCAGCATCGACACCACCATGGGGTTCACCCCCCTGGAGGGGCTGGTGATGGCCAGCCGGAGTGGCAGCGTGGATCCCGGCCTGCTGCTGCATTTACAACGCCAGGGCCTGAGCCTCGATGAACTCGATCAAGGGCTGAACCGCCAGAGCGGCCTGCTGGGGCTCTCAGAACTGAGTGGCGATTGGCGCCAGCTGCGTGCGGCCGCAAGGGCGGGTCACAGGGGAGCCCAGCTGGCGGTGGCGGTCTTCCTGCACCGGCTGCGGCGTGAGATCGGAGCGATGGCCGCCAGCCTGGGAGGCGTGGATCAGATCGCCCTGAGCGGCGGCATCGGCAGCCACGACGATCAGCTGCTCGAAGAGCTGCAAACGAGCATGGGCTGGCTTGGGTCGGTGGGCTGGAAGCGCATCCCCGCCGATGAGGAAGGAATGATCGCCCGCTTGATCAGCCGGGCAGATCCGGCGTCTGATGCAGCAGGCGGTTGAGCCGCAGCCGATCCGCGTTCAGGGGATCGGGCGCCAACTCACCCGCAAGCTCCCGGAAGGTTTGCTCAACTGCCTCCGGCACGCGCACATCAAAAATGCGCTCCATCAAAGCCTCAATCGAGAACAGATGGGCGTTGATGTTTTCCAGATCCGCGATGGCCTGCTGCATGGCGTCCTGCTCACCGGCCTCGGCGGGGCCACCTGCAGCGGCGGGGGCCATGGCGTTCTCGGCGTCGCCATGGGTTTTCTGCAGTTCTTCCAGGGCGCGGCCCGCCAGGGTGCGGAACGACTGCAACGCCGCCCAGCTCAGCTCCTGTTGCTGACGCAGGGTGGGGTTCTCCCGGATCAGACGGTCGTGCTCCCGGTAGAAGCGCTGGCAGTCAGGGCATTGGCAGGGCTCTTCCGGCACCGCAGTCCCCTTGGCGTTTCAGAGTCCATCATGGCATCAAGCAGCGCGGTAATCGTCGCTGGCGCTATCAGGATCTTCACTGGCACCGGGGATGGGGATTTCGATCGAACTCACCACCTGAATCACATCCCGCAGGCGCATGGAATCGGCAAACCAGGCCATGGCCTGATCGGTGTCGCCATCCGCCACCGCTTCATTGGCACTGTCTTCATGGGCCTCAGCCAGCAGGGCCAGCCAACACAGGCAGCGGGCCTGAATTACCGAGAGATCCAACCCATCAGGCAGATTCTCAACGATCTGCTCGCTTTCCTGTTGCACCAACAGCCTCAGCCGGAGATCATGCAGCTGTGCCATGGGCTCGTGGCGACTGCGGCCACGCTAGCGGCAGCGGCCTGATGTGCCATCCCACTACCCGTAGTGCTGGATACCGAGTGGAGGATCCAATCGACGGGGCTGGCGGGACTCGAACCCACGACCTACGGTTTAGGAAACCGTCGCTCTATCCGGCTGAGCTACAGCCCCTTGCGGCGACAGCCGCATCGGCATTATGGAGCTTGAAAGCAGGCGAGGTGATCGCGACCGGCGCCCGCGTCGGTTGAGGAAAGTCCGGGCTCCCCAATGGCCAGGCTTGCTGGGTAACGCCCAGTGCGGGTGACCGTGAGGAGAGTGCCACAGAAACACACCGCCGATGGCCCTCTGGGCACAGGCAAGGGTGCAAAGGTGCGGTAAGAGCGCACCAGCAGCATCGAGAGGTGCTGGCTCGGTAAACCCCGGCTAGGAGCAAGGCCCAGGGACAACGGTTGGCCATGACACCCGTCCCGCTCAAAGCGCGCCGCTCGAGGCCACCGGTAACGGTGGTCCCAGACAGATGATCACCCCCGGTCCGGCAACCCCGGTCCGGTGAACAGAACCCGGCTTACGTCCTGCTTTCACCCCTTCAGCAGAACCCCCATCGCGAACAGAAAACCGATGCCCTCCTTGGTGCACCCATCCAGGCGGCCGTTTGTCATCCTTTCGGTTCTCTACACCGCGGTGCTGTTCAGCTCGACCGCCTTCCAGCATTTTCTGCTCGGGTCACAGGTTTGGGACCTCGGCATCTTTGAACAGTTCAACTGGCTGATCGCCAATGGCGGCATCAACCAGGCCAGCAGCCTGCGCAACATCACACCTCTGCAGGATCACTTCTCCCTGCTGCTGTTGCCCATTGCACTGGTCTACAAGCTGTCGCCCAACGCTTACACCTTGCTGGGGCTTCAGTCGTTAGCGCTGGGCTGCATGCCCGCTCTGGCGAGTGATCTGTGCCTTCGCAAGGGAGTGAGCCGACCGCTCACCTGGGCCCTGGCTCTGGCGATCGTGCTGTCGCCCTACAGCTTTCTGGTCAACCGAGGAGATTTCCACCCCGACGTCCTCACCCTGCCACTGATGCTGCTGGCCATCCGTGAAACGGATCAACCCAGACGCTGGCTGTATTACCCCTGCCTACTGCTCACGCTTTTTGCCAAGAATGCCCAGGCTCTATTCGGGGTCGGCCTGAGCCTGTATGCCCTGGCCAAGGGCCAACGGGGCCGAGCGGGGATCACCTTGGCGATCTCGCTGGCTTGGTGGTTCATCGCCACGGAAATGTCCTCCGCCGGAGGCGACCACGTGGGCATCCGACTGGGCTACCTGGGCAACAACAAGCTGGAGATCATCACCACCTTGATCACCAGACCCTGGACGGTGTTCCGCGAAGCGCCGCCAGATTCAATCCTGCTCTACACCCTCGGGCTCTCCCTACCTTTTCTGGCACTACTGGGCCGTCGATCATGGCCAGCCCTGTTGGGATGCACTCCGATCTATCTCACCAACATCATTTCCGCCTCCAGCATTCAGCGGGAGCTCAATCATCATTATTCGATCGGGATCCTGGCCTTTCTGATCGGTGGCTGTATCGATGCCTTGAGCCAGTCTCAGCCCCCATCCATGCAGCGCGCTAGAAACATTCTCACCGCCACCTTGATGCTGGCCACAGCGAGTTTCATCGGCTATGGGAGGGTGTCGTATTTCACATCGCGCTACCTACCACGCCTCCAGGAAGCGCGGGATTTCCAGCAAGCCAAGCAGGTGATTCAACCCACTGATTCGGTACTCACCATCGCCAACTACGCCGCCCATCTAGCTGGACGCCAACAGATCGAACAATTGGAAAAGCCTGGCTATGGCCCCGTGGATCAATACGACTGGATTGTGCTGCCCGCCCCTGACATTCCCATCAACATCGGCGGCAAGCTGAAGCGGGTCGATCGATCGAAGATCGCCGGCACGGTGGCACGCATCCGCCGGCAGGCGGAGCACTCTGGCATGACCTGCCAATCCGCCAACCGTTCGATCGTGCTCTGCGCCAAGTCGTAAGCGTTTGCGCAAACCAGCTCATGCCCAAGGCCCTTCCTCAACAGCGGCTGCAGCAACTGCAGCAACTGCTCCGGCGTATCGACATCGAGACGAGCGGCCTTGCTTCGACTGGTTGGGCCGCCGTGGATGAAGCACTGACCCACACATCGGCAGGGCTCGCCATCAACCATGAACAGTTGGAGTTCCTCGGCGATGCGGTGCTTCGGCTAGCGGCCAGTGAGTATCTGGAGCAGCACCACCCGGAGCTCTCTGTGGGAGAGCGCTCAGCCTTGCGAGCTCAGTTGGTGAGCGATCGCTGGCTGGCCGAGGTGGGCGAGGCCATCGGCATCAGCGACGCCCTCCGGATCGGGCCCACGGCCGGGGGCGATGCCACAGCGTTGAGCACCCTGCGCGCCGAAGCCACCGAAGCGCTGATCGGGGCGCTCTATCGGGCGTTTGGTTCCCTCGCGCCAGTCCACCAGTGGCTCACCCCGAGTTGGGAGCGCACCAGCAGAGCGGTGCTCAGCGACCCCCATCGCGGCAACTGCAAATCAGCCCTGCAGGAATGGAGCCAAGCCAAGGCACTGGGGTTGCCCACCTACCGCACCAAAGAACGCAGCAAGCGCCATGGCGATCCCCAACGCTTCCACTGTCACGTGGGCCTGGAGGGTTGGATCTCAGCTGAAGGCTGGGGTGGATCGCGGCGGGAAGCAGAGCAACAGGCAGCGCGTGCCGCCCTCGAAGCCATCAAGCCTGCTCAAGGATCTTGATGGGCATCGTCACCAGCTTGTCCCAGTTGCCGCCTTCAAACAGCACGGCGGCATTGCGGCCACTGATGCGCTGAACGAAGCCCTGGTAACCGTTGTAGATGGAGGTGACGTCCCGCACCACCACGGTGGAGCCCGGCAGGATCGGCAGGGTGTCAGCCATGGGTGCGGCACGGGTGCGGAGCCATTATCAAGGCTGACGGCGCGGTGTGGGCCCATGGCGGAGGAGCAAGAGCTGCTGGTGGTGGGTCGGGTGGTGGCCGCCCAGGGGCTGCGGGGCGAACTGCGCGTAAATCCGCTCAGCGATTTCCCCGAGCGCTTCACCCGCCCAGGGCGCCGCTGGCTGCGCCCAGCCCAGGGCCGCCGCGGAGAAGCTGCCGAGGCCACCGCAGTGGAACTGCTCAGTGGGCGTCAGCTGCCTGGCAAAGAGCTGTTTGTGATTCGCCTTGAGGGAGTCAACGACCGCAGCAGCGCCGAGGCACTGGTGGGGCAGGAGCTGCTGGTGCCGGCAGCAGATCGGCCCAAACTGGCCCGCGGCGAATTCCACCTCCTGGATCTGGTGGGCCTTGAGGTGCGGCTCCTGGAAGGCTCGGATGTCGAGACCATGGCCCAAACCGGGCGCTGCATCGGCACCGTGAAAGATCTGATCCATGCCGGTAACGATCTGCTCGAAGTGGAACTCACCTCAGGCGGAGCACCGCTGTGGATTCCGTTTGTGAAAGCGATTGTTCCCGAGGTGCAGCTGGAAGCCGGCTGGATTGGCATCACACCACCGCCGGGCCTGCTGGAACTGGGACAGGTCAGCGACGACCAACCAGAGGACGCCGAGGCGTAGACCCGCAAAGCACACCAACTCCGTACATTCCGTACAGAATCGGCGCAAGCCCAGGCGGCTGTGCAGATCGACCGCCCTGAGCTGGAATGGCTGCATGCTCTGACGCCGCTGCGCCCAGCTCGCCCATGACCGCTCTCGTTCCGGTGATCCTCTGCGGCGGCACCGGCACTCGGCTCTGGCCCCTCTCGCGGGCCACCTACCCCAAGCAGTACTGGGCCCTGGCCGGCAGCGGCGAGGACACCCTGTTGCAGCAAACCCACCAGCGGCTGGAGGGCATCGCCGGCCTGCAGGCCCCACTGCTGATCTGCAACGAAGACCACCGCTTCATCGTGGCCGAGCAGATGCGCCAGATCGGCGTCGAGCCGGGGGCGATCCTGCTGGAGCCCATGGGCCGCAACACCGCTCCGGCGGTGGCCGTGGCCGCCTTGCAAGCCACCGCCCATGGCGACGACCCCCTGCTCCTGGTGCTCGCCGCCGACCACGTGATCCAGAACGCCGCCGGCTTCCGCAGCGCCGTGGAAACCGGGATGGCCGCCGCGGAAGCAGGCCAGATGGTGACCTTCGGGATCGTTCCGACCGCGCCTGAAACCGGCTACGGCTACATCGAGGCTGCCGAACCACTGGGGAGCGCCGCCGCACCGGTGCCGATCGCACGATTTGTGGAGAAGCCCGATCGCGCCACCGCGGAACAATTCTTAGCCAGCGGCCGCTTCACCTGGAACAGCGGCATGTTCCTGTTCAAGGCCAGTGCGATCTTGGCGGAGCTGGAACGCCTGGCCCCGGATGTGGTGAGTGCCTGCCGGGCCGCCCTGGAGCACGACAGCGAAGACCTGGATTTCCTGCGGCTCGAACGCGAAGCCTTCGCCAGCTGTCCGAATGTGGCGATCGATGTGGCCGTGATGGAGCGCACCGACCGCGGCGCCGTGCTGCCCCTGCAGGCTGGCTGGAGCGATGTGGGCAGCTGGAGCGCCCTCTGGGAAACCGCCGAGCAAGATGCCGAAGGGAATGTGCTGCGCGGCCGTGTGATTAGCGAAGCCAGCAGCAACTGCTATCTGCGCAGTGAACACCGCCTGGTGGTGGGGCTGGGGGTGGAGAACTTGGTGGTGGTGGAAACCGACGACGTGGTGCTGGTGGCTCACCGCGACCGCGCCCAGGACGTGAAAACGATCGTGGGTCTCCTGGAGCGTGAAGGCGCTCGGGAGAGCAAGGCCCACCGCCGGATCTACCGCCCCTGGGGCAGCTACGACGGCATCACCGAAGGCGAACGCTGGCAGGTGAAGAAGATCGTGGTGAACCCCGGCGCCAGCCTGTCGCTGCAGATGCACCACCACCGCGCCGAGCACTGGATTGTGGTGAGCGGCACAGCGCTAGTGGAGAAGGACGGCGTGGAGGAACTGATCGGTGAAAACCAGAGCACCTACATCCCCCTGGGCTGCAAACACCGCCTCTCCAACCCCGGCAAGATCCCCGTGGAACTGATCGAGGTGCAGAGCGGCCCCTACCTGGGCGAAGACGACATCCGCCGCTTCGACGATCGCTATGGCCGCAGCGATGCCACCCTCGACGGTTGACGCTCTTCGCCAGGTTGCGCGCTGATCCACATCCAGCCCCGGTGGGCAGCGATGTGATAGCTCAGGCAGCTGCATCGGGATCACCGTTAGCAGTGGGCTGAGCAGCTCATCCACCCGTCGCACCGGCAGCAGCGTGTCGAACAGCTCGCATCGGCGCAATCAGGCGCCACCCCAATCAATTGCGCGTCGCGGGCCTTGGCCTCCTGGGCGTTGCTGAGCACCTTGTCGAACACGTGCCGGTATCGCGATCGACACCACCGGAACCCGCCATCCAGCAGCGCAATCGGCCGTGCTTCATCTCACCAGCCGGGTAGCCCTCGGCGTGGATGTAGCTGATCTCCTTGAGCTTCAGGCACCCTCAAGCGCGATCGGGTAGTTGATGCCGCGCCCCAGGAAGATCACATCCCTGCCGTGTCGGCGAACAGCATGCGCCATCTGCTCGCAGCGGCGGTCGTGTCATCCACCAGTGCCTCGCAGTTTGCGCCGGTAAGGCCCGCAGGCCAGCCGCCAGCTGGCGGAGCTGCTTCGGGCCCGTGGCCCGTGGCACCGCCGCCGCGGCGTTCAGCAAAGGCCAGCGCCAATCCGTAAAACGCCAGCAGCTGCCCCAGGAACGTTTTGGTGGCGCCACACCCACCTCGATCCCGGCGCCGATGTCGAGGATCTGATCCACCAGTCGGCCCAGGGAGCTCCTCCGGGCGGTTCGTGATCCCCAGCAGCCGCGGCGCATAGGCCGGATCAGCCACCGCACGGCGCCGCTCCTGCTCCATCGCCAGCGCCGCCAGCGCGTGTCGGCCGTTTCGCCGATTGGGTCCACACCGATCGTGAGGGTGTTCGGCCGAGCGGGTGGCGGCGCATAGCGGAATTCACTGGCGTAAAAACGCTCGTTGGGATCCCCGCCAGCTGCTCCAGCAAATAGGCCCCCACCTGAGCCGCGTGGCGGCTGGTGCGCAGGCCAGGATCTGGATCCGCTCCACACCCTCGTAAACCCGCTCGTCGAGGGCAGCGCCACCAGGCCACCGCTCTCAGGCAAATGCCGCGCCACCCACAGCGCAGCCGTTTTCCGGTTGCTCGTGGATCCCTTCAGCATTGAAGTGGCGGAAGCTGCGCTTGTCCGCCACGTGCTCAGTGCCGCTCAGCAGGCTCGTGTGCGCTGCACCCGATCACCAGCTGCGTCGTAGAGCTCGATCCCCAGGGGGTGAGCAGTGCCACTTCGCCGTCTTCCAGCGCAGGATCGTGCGCGTGAATCCCGCCAGGGCTGGGGTGTCGCTGGCGCAGAGGAATTCGCCTTCTCCCAGGCCGATCAACAACGGCGCCGCCTTCCGGGCCACCACCAACGCTCCGGGCAGCTCCGCCCACACCACTGCCAGGGCATAGGCCCCATGCAACCGCGGCAACACGGCCTGCACCGCCTCCAGCAATAGTGCTCCGCTCGGCTTGCCACCGGCCGCCACCAGCCGGCCCAACTCACGGCTCAGCAGGTGGGGGATCACCTCCGTATCCGTCTCGGAGCAGAACACAACCCCTTCTGCCTGCAGCTCTTCCCGGAGCGTGCGGTAGTTCTCGATGATTCCGTTCTGCACCACCGCCACACGGCCGGGGCCATCAAGGTGGGGGTGGGCGTTGCGCTCTTCTGGTTTGCCGTGCGTCGCCCAGCGGGTGTGACCGATGCCGCATTGACCCACCGCACCCTGGGCCTCAAACCGCTGGGTGAGGTTCACCAACTTCCCCTCGGCCCGCAGGCAGCTCAGCTGCCGCTCTCCATTCACCGTGGCGATACCGGCCGAGTCGTAGCCGCGGTACTCCAGCTGCCGCAAACCCTCCAGCAGCAGGGGGGCCGCTTCTCGCGATCCGATCACCGCAACGATGCCGCACATACCGCCTGATGCCTACAAAAAAAGCCCGGCTTGAGCCGGGCTTGAGCTTATGGGAATCGAAACTCAGTAAGCCAGACCCATCGAACGGGTGGTTTCGTCGCCGAGATACACGCGGATCGAAAGGAAGTCGGTGGGGCAGGCGGTTTCACAGCGCTTGCAGCCCACGCAATCTTCGGTGCGAGGAGACGAAGCGATCTGGCCGGCTTTGCAGCCATCCCAGGGCACCATCTCAAGAACATCGAGGGGGCAAGCCCGCACGCACTGAGTGCAACCGATGCAGGTGTCGTAGATCTTGACGGCGTGGGACATGTCGCCTCGGGACGCGACGCCCAAGATACCCACGCTGAGCAGCAGCTCTTGATGCTCCGTCACCCTTGTTCATACGCCCAAGGGCTGTTTCAGGTGGCCCCGTAGGATGCGGCGTCCGCCACACCGGCCATGTCCCAGGAAGCGATCTTCGAGAAAGTCCGCTCGATCGTTGTCGAGCAGCTGAGCGTCGACGCCGGCGAAGTGAAGCCAGAATCCAACTTCCAGAACGATCTGGGTGCTGACTCGCTCGATACCGTCGAGCTGGTGATGGCTCTGGAAGAAGCCTTCGACATCGAGATCCCCGACGAAGCCGCTGAGGGCATCGCCACGGTCGGCGACGCCGTCAAGTACATCCAGGACAAGCAGGCCTGAGGAACTGATGGTGGAGGGTCTCCGCCGCGTCGTCGTCACCGGTCTCGGCGCGGTCACACCGATCGGCAACGATGTTGCTTCCTATTGGGAAGGCTTGAGCACAGGACGGAACGGGGTGGCAGGGATCACCCTGTTCGATCCGTCAGCTCATGCCTGCCGTTTTGCCGCTGAGGTGAAGGATTTCGATCCCTCCGCCTACATTGAGCCCAAGGAGGCCAAGCGCTGGGACCGGTTCTGCCAGTTCGGCGTTGTGGCGGCCAAGCAGGCCGTGGCCCATGCCGGCCTCATGATCGATGACAGCAACGCCCATCGCGTTGGTACCGCCATCGGCTCCGGCGTGGGCGGCCTTCTGATGATGGAAACCCAGGCCCATGTGTTGGCCGATAAGGGTCCGTCGCGGGTGAGCCCGTTCACCGTGCCGATGATGATCCCGAACATGGCCACGGGCCTGACGGCGATCGCGATCGGCGCCAAGGGCCCCAGCACCGCCGTGGCCACCGCCTGTGCCGCCGGATCCAACGCCATCGGTGATGCCTTCCGGCTGATCCAGCTGGGCCAAGCCGACGCCATGGTTTGCGGTGGTGCTGAATCAGCGATCACACCCCTGGGCGTGGCCGGTTTCGCGAGCGCCAAGGCGCTGTCGTTCCGCAACGACGATCCCGCCACCGCCAGCCGCCCCTTTGATGCGGAGCGCGATGGCTTTGTGATCGGCGAGGGTGCCGGCGTGCTGGTGCTCGAAAGCCTGGAGCACGCTCAGGCCCGTGGCGCTGAGATCCTCGCTGAAATCGTGGGTTATGGCATGACCTGCGATGCCCACCACATCACCTCCCCTTCACCGGGCGGCGTGGGTGGTGCTGAGGCGATGCGCCTGGCCCTGCGCGATGCGCGGCTTGAGGCCAGCGCCGTGGACTACGTCAACGCCCACGGCACCAGCACCCCCGCCAACGACCTCAACGAAACCTCAGCGATCAAAGCCTCCCTCGGTGAGCGCGCGCTGCAGATCCCGGTGAGTTCCACCAAGTCGATGACAGGTCACCTGTTGGGTGGTAGCGGCGGCATTGAAGCCGTGGCCGCTGTCCTGGCCATTGGTCACAACCTGGTGCCGCCTACCATCAACTACCAAAATCCGGATCCCGCGTGTGATCTGGATGTCGTTCCCAATCAAGCCCGGGAACACAAACTCAATGTGGTGCTGTCCAACTCCTTCGGATTCGGCGGCCACAACGTTTGTCTGGCGTTCCGCCGGCTGAACTAGCTCGCGGTCACTCCGCTCCTCACACCGTTTTTTACCCGTAGCCCCATGGTCGCCGCTCCCGTCGCTGGAAATCAGTCCGTCGACTCCCTCTGCGTCAACAGCATCCGCTTCCTGGCGGTGGACGCGATCAACAAGAGCAACTCCGGCCACCCCGGTCTGCCCATGGGTTGCGCTCCCATGGCCTACACGCTCTGGGACAAGTTCCTGAAGCACAACCCCAAGAACCCCAAGTGGTTCAACCGCGACCGCTTCGTGCTGTCGGCCGGCCACGGCTGCATGCTGCTCTACGCGCTGCTGCACCTCACCGGTTACGACTCGGTGACCATCGAGGACATCAAGCAGTTCCGCCAATGGGGCTCCAAGACCCCCGGTCACCCCGAAACCTTCGAGACCGCCGGCGTGGAAGTGACCACCGGCCCTCTGGGTCAGGGCATTGCCAACGCCGTGGGTCTGGCCATGGCCGAAGCCCATCTGGCCGCCAAGTTCAACAAGCCCGACTGCACGCTCGTTGATCACACCACCTACGTGATCATGGGCGACGGTTGCCACCAGGAAGGTGTGAGCGGCGAAGCCGCCTCCCTGGCCGGCCACCTGGGCCTGGGCAAGCTGATCGCCCTCTACGACGACAACCACATCACCATCGACGGAAACACCAACGTTTCCTTCACCGAGGATGTGCTGAAGCGCTACGAGGCCTACGGCTGGCACACCATCCACGTGCAGGACGGCAACACCGACCTAGCTGGAATCGCCAAGGCCATCGAAGAAGCCAAGGCTGTCACCGATCGCCCGTCGATGATCAAGGTGACCACCACCATCGGCTACGGCTCCCCCAACAAAGCCAATACTGCTGGTGTGCACGGTGCCGCCCTCGGTGCTGATGAAGCCGCCCTCACCCGCAAGAACCTGGGCTGGGAGTACGGCGAATTCGAGGTGCCCCAGGAGTCATACAACCAGTGGCGCCAAGCGATTGAGCGCGGTGCTGCCGCTGAAGCCGCCTGGAACGCCACCCTGGCCGACTATCGCGCCAAGTACCCCACCGAAGCCGCTCAGTTCGAGCGTCAGCTGCGTGGTGAGCTGCCCCAAGGCTGGGACGCCAACCTCCCCAGCTACAGCGCTGACGACAAGGGCCTGGCCACCCGCCAGCACTCCTACAACTGCCTCAACGCCATCGGCCCCAACCTGCCCGAGCTGATCGGCGGTTCCGCCGACCTCACCCACTCCAACCTCACCGACATCAAGGGCGAGGGTGGTTTCCAGAAGGGCGCTGAAGCCAACCGCTACCTGCACTTCGGTGTGCGCGAGCACGCCATGGGCGCCATCCTCAATGGCCTCGCGTATCACGGCAGCGGCCTGGTGCCCTACGGCGGCACCTTCTGCGTGTTCGCTGGCTACATGCTCGGCGCCATGCGCCTCTCGGCCCTGAGCGAGCTGGGTGTGATCTACGTGCTCACCCACGATTCCATCGGTCTGGGCGAAGACGGCCCCACCCACCAGCCGATCGAGACCTTGGCCAGCCTGCGCTCGATCCCCAACATGCTGGTGATCCGTCCTGGCGACGGCAACGAAACCAGCGGTGCCTACAAGGTGGCCGTGGCCAACCGCCACCGCCCCACCGTGCTGTTCCTCAGCCGTCAGGCGATGGCCAACCAGGCCAACTCCAACGCTGACCACGTGGCGAAGGGTGGTTACATCCTGGAAGACAGCAACGGCACCCCTGATCTGATCCTGATCGGCACCGGTACCGAGCTCGACCTCTGCGTGAAGGCTGCTGCACAACTGCGCGCCGAAGGCAAGAACGTACGCGTGGTTTCCATGCCCTGCGTCGACCTGTTCGAAGAGCAGGACGCCGCCTACCGCGAGAGCGTGCTGCCCGCCGCCTGCCGCAAGCGCCTGGTGGTGGAAGCCTCCAGCAGCTTCGGCTGGCACAAGTACACCGGTTTCGAGGGCGACACCGTTTCCATCGACCGCTTCGGTGCTTCTGCCCCTGGCCCCGTGCTGATGGAGAAGTTCGGCTTCACCGTCGACAACGTGGTGGCTAAGGCCAAGGCCCTGGGCTGATCCGCAAGGAGTTCAAACTGCAACGGCCCCGACGATGTCGGGGCTTTTTTAATGCCGATGCGTTGGCTTGTAATCCCGTGATTCAGCTCACAGCCGCCACTCTGACCAGCGAAGCCTTCGGACCATACGGGCAGGTGATTTGGCCCGAAGATGATGGTTGCGACTGGCGACTGGGTGATGCCGAACTGGATTTAAACCAAGGACTGCCTCGGTTTTACCTGATGCAGTTGGCGGCAAAAGAGCTGCGGGTGAGGGAACTCGCCGCCCACCGCCAGGTGACGCAATGCCTGGGTGTGATGGACCCTTACCCATGGCAAATCGCCGTGGCACCGGCGAGTCATTCAGCCGAGCACCCGATCGATGCCACCACAGAGATCCAGGCTTTTACGGTGCCGCCGCGCTGCATCTTGAAGCTGCACCGTGGCACTTGGCATGCAGGACCGCTGTTTCAGAGCCCCTCGGAGCTGGTGTTCTGCAATTTGGAATTGCGCAACACCAACTCCACAGACCGATCAACCCTGCCGCTGCTCCCCGGGCAGGAGGCTGAGATCAGCCTGTAACCACTGTGGCTTTTTGCTCCTCTAGCACTTTCTCCAGACCCGCCAGATCTTCTTCGGTGATCTTGGTCTGCATCGGGCAGTGCTTCGGTCCACACATCGAGCAGAACTCAGCTTGCTTGTAGATGTCAGCCGGCAGGGTTTCGTCGTGATACTCGCGGGCCCGCTCTGGGTCCAGGCTCAGCTCGAACTGCTTGTTCCAGTCGAAGGCGTAGCGGGCACGGCTGAGTTCATCGTCGCGATCGCGGGCACCGGGGCGGTGACGGGCGATGTCGGCCGCGTGGGCAGCAATCTTGTAAGCGATCAGGCCCTCGCGCACGTCCTCTGCATTCGGGAGGCCCAAGTGCTCCTTCGGGGTGACGTAGCAGAGCATCGCTGTGCCATGCCAACCGGCCATCGCAGCGCCGATGGCGGACGTGATGTGGTCGTAACCGGGGGCGATGTCGGTCACCAAGGGCCCAAGCACGTAGAAGGGCGCCTCATTGCACTCCTCCATTTGCTTTTTCACGTTGAACTCGATCTGGTCCATCGGCACGTGGCCAGGGCCTTCCACCATCACCTGCACGTCGTGTTTCCAGGCCCGGCGGGTGAGTTCTCCGAGGGTCTTCAGTTCAGCCAGCTGAGCAGCATCAGAGGCATCGTGCTGACAACCAGGACGCAGCGAGTCACCGAGGGAGAAGGTGCAGTCGTAGCGCTTGAAGATTTCGCAGATGTCGTCGAAGCGGGTGAACAGGGGGTTCTGCTTGTGGTGATAGAGCATCCACTGAGCAAGGATGCCGCCGCCACGGCTCACGATGCCTGTGAGGCGCCCCTTCACCTTGGGCAGGTGCTCGATCAACAAACCAGCGTGGATGGTTTGGTAATCAACGCCCTGTTGACAGTGCTTCTCGATGATGTGCAGGAAGTCGTCTTCGGAGAGGCGCTCAATCGAGCCATGCACGCTCTCGAGGGCCTGATACACAGGCACCGTGCCGATCGGCACCGGCGAAGCATTGATAATCGCCGTGCGCACCTCATCCAGGTTCACACCACCGGTGGAGAGATCCATCACGGTGTCGGCGCCATACTTCACCGCCAGCTGCAGCTTCTTCACCTCTTCAGAGGCATCCGATGCATTAGGGGAAGCGCCGATGTTGGCGTTCACCTTGCACTTGGAGGCAATGCCGATCGCCATCGGCTCCAAGTTGGGGTGGTTGATGTTGGCGGGGATGATCATGCGGCCCCGTGCCACCTCCTCCATCACCAGCGATTCGGGCAGGTTCTCCCGCTTGGCCACGTAGGCCATTTCTTCGGTCACCACACCCTGACGGGCGTAGTGCATCTGCGACACATTGGCTTGGCCTTTGCGCTTCTCGATCCAGGCGCTGCGCATAACGGGCTACGGCGAAAGTGAAGGAACCGGCAAAACCGGCAACAACGGGGCGCAGCCTGAGGTTCTCTTCTCACTTCCCTGCGCCGGCATGACCCGGATCAGGTTCGGAGGGTGTGATCTCAGCCCCAGTGCAGGGGCACCCCTAGTGACCCCATCAACCTAGCAAGGCTGAAAAAGCTCAGTGCTGCAGGCCATTCAGCGCCGCGGCCACCACGCGATGGTCCCCGTCCTGCTGGAGGCGCCGCAGCTCGGCACGGGCCTGCTCAGCCGCGGAAGACGCCGGATCGGCTTCGCGCACCAGACGCCCGAGGATCTCGGTGCCACCAACCCGCACCGTGCCGTCGGTATCGGCGATCGCCAACCGGGCCAGGCACAGCAGCTGCTCAGGCTGCACCTCCGGGTGCTCCGCCACCGCCGAAAGCACGCTGCAACGCAGCAGCCACTCCCGTTCCCGTTCGAAAGCCTCCAGCACCAGCGGCCATGCCCGCTCAAAGCCATGACTCACCAAGGCATTGGCCGCCTCAGCCCGCACCGCCACCTCTGGATCGTGCTGGAGAGCGTGCACCAGAGGCTCCCAGCCCGCCGGTGTGGGCTTGTGGCCCAACCCGGAGCAACTCAGCTGGCGCAGCAGCATGTCGTTCTGCTGCAGGCCCAAGAGCAACAGGGGTTCCGCCTGTTCGGGGGTGGCCTCCACCAGGCTGGCAAGGGCGGGGCGGGCCCGGCCCGGGTTATCGGAAGCAATCGCCTCCCTCAGAGCATCGAAATCCATCGGGACGATCTGGGGGAACGCGGCCTTGCGCTTCAGTTTGGGTCAGCACTGACCGCGCTGATCCTGCAGAGCGTTGAGCAACGCCCGGCGGCGACGGCGGCGACTCCAGGCGCTCTGCACCAGCAACGCCACGCCGATCACCAGGGCCGGCACGGCTTGGAGTCGATCGGAACCCTGGCGTAGCACCAGGCCCACCAGACCCAACACGATCAACAGCGGCGTGGCCAGGGCCAGGAGATCACGGCTGAGGGGCGAACGGGAAGCCATCAGCGGCAGGCCTCCATCCAGCGCAGCAGGCTGGCACTGAGCACCTCCACCCCCACGGCCAGACAAGCCTCATCGGGCCGGAAGGTACTGCTGTGCAGGGGCGTGCAGCCCTCGGGCCCCGCCACCCCCAACCGGAACATCGTGGCGCGGGTGCCCTGCTGCAGTTCCGCGAAATCCTCGGCGCCCAGTGAGGGCTGCTCCAACCACAGCACCTGCTGGCGCCCTAACAGCTCCGTGGCCGCGTCTGCCACCAGTTGGGTGAGCTCGGGATCGTTGTGCACCGGCGGCGAGATGCAGCGGTAGCGCACGCGGGCCTCGCCGCCATAGCCAGTGCAGATCGCCTTCACGGTGTCTTCAATCCAGCCCGGCAGCTGGGCATGCAGCTCCAGATCCAGACAGCGCACCGTGCCCAGGAGGCGCACGTGATCGGCAATCACGTTGAAGGCCTTGCCACCTTCAATCCGCCCAAAGCTCACCACCACCGGGTGCAGGGCATCCAGGCGGCGGCTGATCGCCTCCTGCAAACCGCTCACCACCCGCGCCGCGATCCAGATCGCATCGGTGCTCTGGTGAGGGCGCGCCCCATGGCCGCCTTCCCCGAGCACCTCCACCTCCAGCTCACCCGCCGCGGCCGTGAGGCTGCCGCTGCGCACGCCGATGCTGCCCGCCTCCAGGCTGGGGAACACATGCACGCCGAACAGCGCCTCCACCCCCTCCATGGCGCCATCAGCGCGCATCCAGGCGGCACCCTGGGCCGTTTCCTCAGCGGGCTGAAACAGCAAACGCACCCGAGCGGTGAGCTGATCCGCCAGGGGCGCCAGGATCCGCGCCACCCCCAACCCCACCGTGGTGTGGATGTCGTGGCCGCAGGCGTGCATCAAACCCTGATGCACGGAGGCATAGGGCACACCACTGCGCTCCTCCACCGGCAGAGCATCCAAATCCACCCGCAGCGCCACGATCGGGGCGCGCTCAGGCCCCAACTCCGCCAGCACCCCCGTGCGCCCGACACCCTCCTGAACCCGCCAGCCAAGGCTGCGCAGCTCACCGGCCACCAGAGCAGCCGTTTGATGCTCATTACCGCTCAACTCAGGGTGGGCATGCAGATGGCGGCGGATCGCCACCAGTTCCGGCAGCTGCGCGGCCACGGCCGCCTTGAGCTGCGCTGCATTCATCCGTTATCGAGGGCGAGGAAATCGCTGAGAGCCTGCACCGGCTCAGGGGGCCAGCGCCGTATCTCGAGCAGCCATTCTGGCTGCCGGTAGCGCGGATCGAGCCCCGACGCCGAAGCCCAGTGGCTTTCCGCCTCGCCCCGCGCTCCCCGCCGCCAGAGCAACGCCGTGAGGCCAGCGCGGGCGTCAGCAAACAGGGGATAACGCCTGATCAGCCGGCGCAACTCCGCCTCCGCCTGATCGAGTTCTCCCAGTTGAAACGCAGCCAAGGCGGCACTGGAGCGGGCCATCGCGAAGCCTGGTCGCGTATCCGCCGCTTCCACAAAACTGTCGCGGGCGTCTGTCCACTGGCCGCGGGAACCCTGCACGTTGCCGAGGTTGTAGAGCGCCGAGGCATCCGGCGGCTCCCCCGCCGCTGCATTGGCCTCCAGGATCCAGCGGTAATCCGCCTCTGCCGCATCCCAGCGCTGCAGGGCTTCCTCCGCCGTGCCGCGGTTGAGATGGGGATCAGCACTGATGGGATCGAGCTCCATCGCTCGGGTTTGATCGGCGATGGCCGCCTGGGGATCCCCCAGGGCCAGCTGCACATTGCCGCGGTTGCTCCAGGCAGCGGCGTCGTCCGGCGCCAGCTCCAGCACCTGATCCCAGAGGGGCAGGGCCCGGCGGAAATCGCCATCGCGGCTGGCGCTGAGGGCCTGATCAAACAGCTGCGGCAAAGCTGTAGCCGCCAGCAGCTGCAGGCTCAAGAGCACGGAGAGAAGGGCCGTCATTGGGTCACGCGGCGCTGGGCTCCGGATGGGCCTGCAGATGGGCCAAGCCTGCTTCGGTGATCACACGACCTCGCGGCGTGCGCTGCAGCAAACCCTGCTGCAGTAGAAACGGTTCCACGACGGCTTCAAGCGTGGCGGGATCTTCGCCGAGGCCGGCCGCCAGGGTGTCGAGCCCCACGGGCCCCCCGCCATAGCCGTGCTGGAGCAAGTGCAGCAGGCGGCGGTCACTGGCATCCAGGCCGCGCCCGTCCACCCGGTGCAGGCTGAGGGCCTCATGCACCAAGTCGGGGCTCACGCGGCCGTGGCCACCCACAGCTGCCACGTCGCGCACACGCCGCAGCAGGCGATTGGCAATGCGGGGAGTGCCGCGGCAGCGGCGGGCCACCTCGAGGGCGGCGCTGGAGTCGAGCTCGATCTGCAACAGGCCGGCGGCGCGCAGCACGATCGCCTGGAGGTCGTCGAGCCCGTAGAACTCCAACCGCTGGATCAGGCCAAAGCGATCCCGCAGCGGTGAACTGAGCGAACCGGCGCGGGTGGTGGCTCCCACCAGGGTGAAAGGCGCAATGGGCAGGCTGCGGGTGCGGGCGGTGGTGCCTTTGCCCACGGTGAGATCGAGGCGGAAGTCTTCCATCGCCGGATAGAGGATCTCCTCAGCCACGCGGTTGAGCCGGTGGATCTCATCAATGAACAGGAGCTCCCGCGGCTCGAGGTTCACCAGCAGACCAACGATGTCGCGGGGGCGCTCCAGGGCCGGCGCACTGGTGATGCGGCAGCGCACCCCAAGCTCTTCGGCCAACACCAGCGCCATGGTGGTTTTGCCCAGGCCCGGCGGGCCATAGAGCAGCACGTGATCGAGGGCTTCTTCCCGGGCGCGAGTGGCTTCCACCGCAATGCCGAGCACCTGCTTGAGCTCCCGCTGGCCGATGTAGTCGGCCAGGCGGCGGGGGCGCAGCGAGTCTTCCCGCTGGATCGGCGCCTCTGGGGAAGTTGTTGTGCTCTCCTCGCTGGCGTGGACCACAGGATCAACCAGGCGCCGTGGCTCCCGCGGCCCGCGAGCGGCGGCGGAGCCTGATCCGGAAGACACGATCGCCATCGCTCGAGGGTACCGGCGCTGGCGGCGGGACGGGAGATCTCTAGGGTCGGTGCAGCAACGGCGAGGGTGATGGCCAAGGGCGGGGGCAAGAAGAGCGCCAAAGCCCTGCGGGATGCCGCCAACAAGCTGCTGGCGGACAACCGCTTTGCGCGCCATCAATACGAGATTCTCGAAACCCTCGAATGCGGGGTGGAGTTGCTGGGCACCGAGGTGAAATCGATCCGGGCTGGCCAGGTGAACCTGCGCGATGGCTTCTGCCTGATCCGCAACGGCCAGCTGCAGCTCCACAACGTGCACATCTCCCCCCACAGCCACGCTGGCGCCTATTTCAACCACGACCCCCTACGCGTACGCCCGCTCCTGGCCCACCGCCGCGAGATCGACAAACTGCGCGTGGCCCTCGATCAGAAAGGCCTCACCCTGATCCCGCTCAACCTGCACCTGAAAGGCTCCTGGATCAAGGCCACGATCGGCCTGGGCAAAGGCCGAAAGCTGCACGACAAACGCCAGGAAGAGCGCCGCAAGCAAGACATCAAGGACGCCAAAGCCGCCATCGCGCGGTTCTGACGATCAGGCGCCAACCAAACGCCGTCCGAGCGAGCACCGACTTAGTTGGTGTCCTCAGGCTGTTGCTGAGCAGCTTCCGGCCTGGCCGGCGCGAGAGGGGCGTTCAGAGGCGCTGACGGAGGCTCGGGCGGGGCCACGGGACGCAGCGCCGCCGGATCGGCGCGCAGCGACAGGGTGATCAGCGCCGCGGCCAAGCCTTCGTTGGTCACCAGTAATTGAACCGGCGAGCGCCGCACCTCACCGAGATTCACCACCCGCAGGGGGCCACGGGCCTCCAGCACGGCGCCATCAGCGCCAAACACGCTCATCTGCATCAGGGGCGAACCGTTCACCCCCAGCACCAGGCCACTACCCACCGGCAAGCGAATCGGAAACAGGCGCGCGCCACCCGCTGGTACCGACGCTGAGATCACCGTGGTTTCCCCCAGCCGGGCCTGAATCGCTTCGATGCGCACCTGGGCCAGGCCTTGCTCCGCAGCGGCATACCAAAGCTGGCGGAAAGGCTCCGGCGGGATCTCACTGCCGGCGCGCCCAGGTAACAGGTTCTGAGCGCTGCCCGACACCAGCTGCTCCACCACTGCACCACTCAAGCCCTGGCTCACTAGCGCCGATTGGCGGCGGCGCCAATCACCGGCGGTGAAGCGTCCGAGCCGGGTGCGCAGCTCTAGAGGCAGCTGTTCCACACGGCTCAGCCAGTCTTCCGCCAGCTGGTTCCACACCTTGCGCAGCGGTGCGTCATCCAGGCTGTCGCTGGGCAGCCGCCCGCCCCGCTCGGGGTATTGGGCCAGCAGGCTGGCATCCACGAGTTTGAGAAACCAGCCCCGATCAATCTGCAAGGCCCGCAGGCGATTAAGCAGCTGCTGACGCTGATTCACCTCCGCCGGCGGCAGGCTGCTGGGCAACTGCAAGCTCGGCGCCGCCGTAGGGCCCGAGACCCGGCCACGGCTCAGCACCAACCAGCCCAGCCCGGTTCCCAACACCGCCGACACCACCAAGGCGATTACCACCGGCCACAAACGGCCCTCGGCGGCCTCCTCCTTCAGCTCCTGACGCGTGCGCGGTAAGAGAGCTGCGGCTGGAGAAGTGGCCCCAGCCGCTACCACCGGCAGGGCGGGTTCAGCAGCAGCTGGCGATGGCACGAGCACCACGGTGCGATCGGCCCGGGCCACGGGCCCGGTGCTGTCAGGCATCGGGATCTGTTGCAGGGCCTGCAGGGTCGCCGATGCCGAGGGGAAGCGCTCCTCAGGGGCGGTGCTGAGCAGGCGCGCCAACACCTCCTGCAAGGCCGGCAACGCATCCAGGCTCACGGGCCAGCGCCAGGCGAGCGTGGTCGGATCGAGCAGCTGAGCCGGTTCCTCGCCGCTGAGCAGCACCAGCGCCACCACCGCCAGGCTGTAGAGGTCCATCCAGGGCGCTGGCGCCTCGCCGCGGCTCCGCTCGGGCGGGGCGTAACCCGGTGTCACCCCACCCGGGCCGAAATCGAGGAGTACGGGCAGGCCGTCGCGGTCGCGGCGCAGCAGGTTGGCGGGGCTGAGATCGCCGTGGCAGAGCTCCTGGCTATGGAGCACCGCCAGAGCCGGCAACAGCTGCCGGAGCAGCAACAACACCTCGCCGGCGCCAAACACCAGTTGCCGCTCCCGCCGGCCCTGCAGCAACTCGGCGAAGGTGCTGCCCTCCTGCCATTCACGCGGCAGCCACAGGGCGCCGTCTTGCTCGATCAGCTCCCCGAAGCGAGGCACCTGCGGATGCAGCACCCCCTGCAGCCGCGGCCAGAGGCTGCGGACTTCGGCTTGCAGCGTGGGCTGCTCCGCCGGAATGCAGCGCAGGGCCACGGGCGCCTCGCCGGCCAGCTGATCGCATGCCCGCCAGAGCTCACTCCGTTCGGTGGCGGACAGCCGGCGCTCGAGCCGATAGCGGCCGGCAATCACCTGATCGGTTGAGGCAGGCACGTCCAACGCCGGAGGTCCTCAGGCTGCGCGCACAGGTTGCTCCAACCCCTTGCTGGTCAGCCACTGGCCGTCATAAAGCCGTGACCGGTAGCGATCGCCGCTGTCGCACAGCACGGTGACGATCGTGTGGCCAGGGCCCAGGCGGCGCGCCGTTTCCACCGCTGCGGCCACGTTGATGCCCACCGAGCCCCCCAGGAACAGGCCCTCCTGCCAGAGCAGGTTGTAAATGGTGGCGAGGGCGTCCTGGTCGTGGATGCGAACGGCATCGTCGATGGGCGCACCCTCGAGATTGGCAGTCACGCGGCTGTTGCCAATGCCCTCGGTGATCGAGTTGCCCTCGCTGGCCAGCTCACCGCCGCTGGCCCAGCTGTAGAGCGCGCTGCCATAGGGATCGGCCAGCACGCAGCGCACGTTGGGGTTCTGCTCCTTGAGGTAGAGGGCCACACCGGCATAGGTGCCGCCGGTGCCGGTGGCCGCCACCCAGGCATCCACGCTGCCACCGGTTTGCTGCCAGATCTCCGGGCCCGTGCTGTTGAAGTGGGCGCGGCGGTTGGCCAGGTTGTCGAACTGATTAGCCCACACCGCACCGGGGGTTTCCTCGGCGATGCGACCGGAGAGGCGCACGTAGTTGTTGGGATCGCGGTAGGGAACGGCCGGCACCGTGCGCACCTCCGCGCCGAGGCTGCGCAGCAGGCCGATCTTCTCGGCCGACTGGGTTTCCGGAATCACAATCAGCGCCTTGTAGCCCCGGGCATTGCACAGGTGCGTGAGGCCAATGCCGGTGTTACCCGCCGTGCCCTCCACCACCGTGCCGCCGGGCTTGAGCAGGCCCTGTTCTTCCGCCTCCTGAAGAATCCCGAGGGCGGCGCGGTCTTTCACCGAGCCGCCGGGATTCATGAATTCGGCCTTGCCGAGGATCTCGCAGCCAGTGGCCTCACTGAGGGCATTCAGCCGGATCAACGGCGTGTTGCCGACGGCCCCCACGAAGCCGGAGGTGATTCCACCCATCGTCTGGCTGCAGGCTCGGCAGGTCTGGGCAACAATAACGAGCTGGAAAGCGGGTTCAGGCGTGCCGGAACAAAGCGGACAACCCAACCCCCTTCACCTGCTCAATCACTACCGGCTGGAACTGTTCCACGCCCACTGTTCCCTGATCGACCAGCTGTTTCTCAGGCACTGGGAAGCACATCTTCAGGCCAGATCTCAAGACCCAGAGCGAACGACCTGGAACTGCGTCTTAGTCGACGATCGCGCAACACGCCAGACAAGAACGTGCGTGCTCAACACGTTGCTGATGACGCGCCTGCAGGCAACGGTCACGATCTACACACCCAACTCTAAAAAAGAGGCTTTTTTCCAACTTTTAGAGCCATTCAGCCGCTTCATTACCATTAAAACACTCGATGATTTTGGAATCACCGACTCGCTGGGCTGGAACAAATACAACACCCTTTTCAAATCCGCTGACTTCTGGAAAACCTTGACCGGCGAACACGTGCTGATCTTTCAGCCTGATGCCTTGGTTATCCAACCCCTGGAGCTGGAGGAGTTGCACTACGACTTCGCTGGCCCTCCTTGGAACAAAGGCCGGATCACGTCCTGCGAATTCCCCACCTACGATCCAACCCTCACTCGCACAGGCAGCCAGTGGGCCAATCAAGCCCTGTGCCAGACCGTGCCAGACCACACCAACAACGGCAATGGCGGGCTCTCAATCCGCAACCCACGCGTGATGCAGGCCATTTGTGAACAGCACAGCCACGCTTCACCCGACACCGAAGCCGAAGATATTTTCTTTGCCCGACACCTCAACGATCCGAACCTGAACGCCAAGCTGCCCTCACAAGCTGTGCTGAATCGCCTCTTCAATGAATCCAGTTACAGCGATTCAAGCGGTTTTCACGGATCCTGGTACTACCTGGATGCGAGCGAACAGGCCAGGCTTTACGAGAAACATGCCAAACACGTGATCGGAATGCTGTTAGGCCTCGGATGATGAACAGCGCAACGACCTTTCCAGCTAACGCAATCCCAAGCGCCACGCCTTCCGCGTTGCTCCCGCGGCTGCGCCAGATCCGCCAGGCCAGCGAAGCGCTGATTGAGGGGCTCGAACCGGAAGATCTCTGCCTGCAAGGCATGGCCGATGCCAGTCCTGCGAAATGGCATCTGGGCCACACCACCTGGTTTTTTGAGGAGTTTCTGCTGCGGCAGCGGCCCGGCTATGAGCCGGCGGAGAGCCGCTGGGGCTATCTGTTCAACAGCTATTACGAGGCCGTGGGGGAGCGGCACCCGCGACCCCAGCGCGGCCTGCTCACCCGGCCACCAATCGCGGAGGTGCTCGCCTGGCGCCAGCGGGTGACCGCAGCCCTCGAGCAGGAACTGGAGCACCTGGATCCCGCGCTGGTGGAGCTGGGCCTGCAGCACGAGCAGCAGCACCAGGAGTTGCTGCTGATGGATCTGCTCGATGGCTTCAGCCGCAATCCGCTCGAGCCGGTGGCCTACCCGGCCGGCGCCGGGTGCGTGGATCCTGAAGCCGCCTACGAGCGCGGCGCCGCAGCGGCCCCGGCCGACCCGAACTGGATCGAGGTTGCGGGAGGGCTGGTGGAGATCGGCCATCCGGGGGAAGCAGCGGCCCCGGCCCCTCGCCTGGCGGCTTCCATTTCGACAACGAGGCGCCCCGCCACCGCGTCTGGCTCGAGCCCTTCGCCATCGCCAACCGCTTGGTGAGCAACAGCGAGTTCGCGGCCTTCATCGCTGATGGCGGCTACCGCCGGCCGGAGCTGTGGATGAGCGAAGGCTGGGCCGTGGTGCAGCAGCGGAGCTGGCAAGCGCCCCGCTACTGGCGAGGGGAGTGGGAGTTCACCCTGGCGGGCCGCCGGCCCCGGCAGCCTGAGGCCCCGGTGCGGCATCTGAGCTGGTTTGAAGCGGATGCCTACGCCCGCTGGGCCGGGGCGCGCTTGCCGAGTGAAGCAGAGTGGGAGCTGGCCGCCGCCGCTGGCGATCTGCCCCAGGCCTACGGCTGCCTCTGGCAGTGGAC
The DNA here is from genome assembly GCF_000179235.2 of Synechococcus sp. CB0101. Classification (NCBI taxonomy): domain Bacteria; kingdom Bacillati; phylum Cyanobacteriota; class Cyanophyceae; order Synechococcales; family Synechococcaceae; genus Synechococcus; species Synechococcus sp. CB0101. The sequence goes on along the minus strand of NZ_CP039373.1, from coordinate 1,711,513 downwards.
CGGCAGCCCCTATCGCCCCTATCCCGGCTTTGCACCGGCAGCCGGGGCCGTGGGCGAATACAACGGCAAGTTCATGACCTCGCAATTCGTGCTGCGCGGCAGCGGCTTCCTTACCCCAGCCGGCCACGAGCGGCTCACCTACCGCAATTTCTACCCACCGGCGAGCCGCTGGATGGCCAGCGGTGTGCGGCTGGTGCGCGAGGTGCAGCGATGAGTGGGAGCGCGGTAACCGGGGTAGAGCGGGCGGTGGAGCTGCTCGATCTGCATCCCGCCCCGGCAGACATGCGCCAGCTGGTGATCGACGGCCTGAGCCGCAGCCGCAAACAACTGCCGGCCTGGTTCCTCTACGACGCAGAAGGTTCCCGCCTCTTCGATCTGATCTGTCAGCAGCCGGAATACACCCTCACGGCCACCGAAACCGCCCTGCTCGAACGGGAAGCCGCGGCGATCGCCGCGGCCCTGGGCAGCGGCACCCTCGTGGAATTCGGCGCCGGCAGCGCCCGCAAGGTGGCGCCGCTGCTGCAGGCCCTGGCCCAACCGGCCTACGTGGCGCTCGACATCAGCGCCGAACATTTGCAAGCCGCCTGCACCCGGCTGGAGCAGCAGTTTCCGGCGGTGCCGATCCTGGGGATCTGCTGCGACTACAGCCAGCTGGAGGAACTGCCGGAGCACCCACTGCTCAATGGCACGGCCCACCTGGGCTTCTTCCCGGGCAGCTCCCTGGGCAACTTTGAGCCGGCGGCGGCACGGGATCTACTGGCGCAGTTCCGGCGGCTACTGGGGCCGGGCGGCCAGCTGCTGATCGGAATCGACCAACCCAAGGCTGTGGAGCGGCTGGAGGCGGCTTACGACGATGCAGCTGGGGTGTCGGCCGCCTTCGCCCTCAACCTCTTGCGGCGGCTCAATCGCGATCTGGCCGGAAGCTTCGATCTAGAGGCCTTCCACTACCGGGCCCGCTGGGTGGAGGAGCACAGCCACATCGAGATGGCACTGGTGAGCCAGCGCGCCCAGGAGGTGAAGCTGGCCGGCCGCAGCTGGAGCTTCGCGGCGGGGGAAGCGCTCATCACCGAAACCAGTGCGAAATACAGCCCGGAGGCGTTTCTGGAGCTGGCCGCCTCGGCCGGCTGGCGGGGGTCGGAACGTTGGAGTGATCCAGCTGGCGATCTATCTCTGCACCTACTGGTGCAGGCAGACTGAAGCCAGCGAGGAGCCGCAGCATGTCGAGGGAAGAGCAGCGCCGGGCCGTGCGCGAGCTGCGCGAAAACCTGATCACCCAGCTTGAGGAGCTCTACGGCAACGCCTTCGAATCCCTGGCCTCCCAAAACCTGGGCGAGGGCGGCATCGCCCGGCTCACCCAACTGCTGTTGCGCTCCCGCGAAGCCGCGATCACGCCGCTGCAGGAAGAAATCGAAGCGCCGCTGATCACCCGCGCCCCCGACGCCCCTTGAGCGCAGCCGCCGACTGGCTCGAGCAACTCGAGGCCCGGCTGGAGCAACAGCTGCAGGCCTTCCTGCGGGCCAATCCCACCCAGGAGGCGCTGCTGCAAGAGCAGGAGCGGCAGGAACAACGCCAGCGGCAGCGCCGGTTGCTGGCCCAGGCCGAAGCCTTGCGCAGCGAACTACTCCAGCTCGCAGCCCAGATCCGCGAGTGGCGCGATCGCGCTCAACGGGCCCGCGCTGCCGGTGCACTGGATCTGGCGGCACGGGCCGAGCAGCAGGTGGTCCAACTGATGGAGCGCGGCCGCCAGCGCTGGCACACCCTCGAGCAACTGGGCCAGGCGGTGCAGCTGAATCAAGCTGAACCGGCAGCTACGGCAGCGGGACAAAAGCCAACCGGAACGGATCCCCTGGATCAGGCCTGGGCCCGCTTCGAAGTGGAACAAGAGCTCGAGGCGCTGCGACGCCGGCAGGGCCAGCGCAGCTGACAACGCCGCCGAGATCACGCCAGCGATGGGTTTCCTGCTCTCCAAACTCCTCCCTTTGTTCGTTTACCCCCTGGGGCTGGGCCTGCTGCTGCAGTTGGCGGGCCTGGGAGCAGCGGCGCGGAGCCGGCCGCGCTGGGGCATGGGCCTGAGCGGAGCGGGCATCGGCCTGATCTGGTTGTTTGCGATGCCCCTCACCAGCCGGCAGTTGATCTGGGGACTGGAGGAGCAGGCCGCTGCGCTCACACCTCGCCAGATTCCCCGAGCTGATGCGGTGGTGGTGCTGGGGGGCGGGTTGCGACCGGCGCTGGCGCCCCGCCAAGCCGTGGAAGTGGCGGAGGGGGGTGATCGCTTGCTCACGGGCCTGCGGCTGCTGCGGCAGAACAAGGCTCCGGTGCTGCTCACCAGCGGCGGCCAGGTGACCTTCACCGCAGGTGATCCAGCTCCTCCGGAAGCTCTATCGGCTCAAGCGCTGGCCATTGAACTGGGAATGCCGCCGGAGCGAATCCTCACCAACCCCAGGTCACGCACCACCGCCGAGGAAGCCCGCGACATCGGCCAACTGGCCCGGAAACGGGGCTGGCGCACGGTGCTGCTGGTGACCAGCGCGTTTCACATGCCGCGCTCCCTGGCCACCTTCCAGCAACGCAGCGGCTTGCGTGTGATTCCAGTGGCCTGCGACTACCAACTGCCAACCCGAGCTCGCTACGGAAAGCCCACGGCCGGATCGGTGCTGAAAGGGCTGGTTCCTGAGGCCGAGGCGCTGCACTTGAGCAGCGTGGCCCTGAAGGAACATCTCGGCCTCGCGCTCTACCGGCTACGAGGCTGGTCGTAGGGCCTTACTGCTTGGGAGCAGGGGGAACAAGGCTCACGCCCTCGGGCGGCGGGGTGGGGTCGGGATCGGCAATCAGCATGTGCTGCAGCACGATCTCGGGGCGTTCACTGTCGCGCCAGCGGATGCGATAGGCGGGCATCTTGGTGCCGCGGCTGGTGGTTTGCTCCACCGGCTCCATCACCCAACCCCGGCGGGAGCGGCCCTGGGGATTGCGCTTCACCACCGCATCAGCGTGCTTGAAGCGGAAACCGACGCGCTCACCACTCATGGGGACCCTGGCCTACTAGGGTTGATTATCCCATTGCGGGTATCGCCCTTCAGTCGGCGCCAGCAGTGCGGGTTTCCGGGCGCAGCAGCGGGAAGGCGATCACATCGCGGATCGAGGCGCTGTCGGTGAGCAGCATCACCAGCCGATCGATGCCGATACCCAAGCCGCCGGTGGGGGGCATGCCCACCTCGAGGGCCTGGATGAAATCCTCATCCACCTCCTGGGCTTCGTCGTCGCCGGCGGCCTTGCGGGCCATCTGGGCTTCCAAGCGCTGGCGCTGATCCACCGGATCAATCAGTTCACTGAAGGCATTGGCGGTTTCACGGCCGACGATGAACAGTTCAAAGCGCTCCACCAAGCCGGGTTTGCTGCGATGGGCTCTGGCCAGGGGTGAGTTTTCCACCGGGTAATCGATCACAAACGTGGGTTGGATCAAATCCGTTTCCACCGTTTGCTCGAAGGCCTCCACCAACAGGCGACCCACGGAATCCGCCAGCGCCGGCGCCGCCAAACCCTTGGCCTCCATGGCTGCGGCAGCCTCAGCCCGGGAACCGAAGGCGCCGAAATCAAGGCCCGTGGCCTCCTGCACTAGCTCGTGCATCGTCACGCGGCGCCAGGGGGGCGTGAGATCAATCTCGTTGCCCTGATAACGAATCGTGGTGCTGCCGCACACCTGTTGGCACACGTGAGCAATCAGCTGCTCCGTGAGATCCATCATGTCGTTGTAGTCGGCATAGGCCTGGTACACCTCAATCGAGGTGAACTCCGGGTTGTGGCGCGTGCTGATGCCCTCGTTGCGGAAGATGCGGCCCAGCTCATAAACCCGCTCAAAGCCGCCCACCACCAGCCGCTTCAGGTGCAGCTCGGTGGCGATGCGCAGGGTGAGGGGCAGATCGAGGGCGTTGTGGTGGGTTTCAAACGGCCGCGCATCGGCGCCGCCGGGCACGCTCTGCAGCACCGGCGTTTCGATCTCCAGGAAGCCGCGCTCATCGAGCCAGCGGCGGATCGCACTCACCGCCAGGGCCCGGCGCCGGAAGGTTTCACGGGTGTCGGGCGAGACAATCAGATCGAGATAGCGCTGCCGGTAGCGCTTCTCCACATCAGAGAGGCCATGCCACTTATCGGGCAAGGGCTGCAGGCTCTTGCTGAGCATCTGCCAGCTCTTCACCTTCACCGAAAGCTCGCCGCGGTCGGTGCGGCGCAGGGTGCCCTGCACGCCGATCAGGTCGCCGGCATCCACCAGGGAGGTGATGTGAGCGAAGGCCTCGGGGTCATCGGGCATCGAGGCCGCCAGCGTGGCCTTCTCGATGAACAGTTGAATCGGGCCGGTTTCATCGGCCAGGGTGAAGAAGGCGAGCTTGCCCATCACGCGACGGGTCATCACCCGGCCGGCCACCGCCACGGCCAAATCGCGCTCTTCGCCGTTGGCCAGATCAGCGTGGGCGGCCTGCAACTCGGCCGTGCGATGGCTGGGGTCGAACCGCAGCGCATAGGGCCCCTGGCCCAGGGCCGCCAGGGCCTTGCCTTTCTCAAGGCGGGTCTCGCGCAGCTCAGACAAGGGCCCGATTCAACTCAGCGTGCCGCCATCCTGCAGGAACGCGGTGCTGCCGTGATGCCAAACAGCCTCAGCCTGCGGCGGCCATCCCGGGCAGGTCACCCACGCGCTGGGAGGCGTAGCCGGTGCCGCGCACGGTGAGGATCAGCTCCGGGTTGCGCGGATCAGGCTCGAGCTTGCCCCGCAGGCGGGCGACGTATACATCCACCACGCGCAGGTCCGCAGCGCGGCGCGGCGGGTAGCCCCAAAGCTGCTCGAGGATCTCGGCCCGCGGCACCACACGGCCGGGTTCGCGGAAGAGCAGCTCCAGCAGGCTGAACTCGGTGTAGGTGAGGCCGATGCGTTCGCCGTCGCGGGTCACCTGGCGGCGGTTGGTGTCCACCACCAGATCACCCACCCGCAGCACACCCTGGCCAGGTGTGGCCTCACGGGGCTCGGCAGCGGCGGAGCCGCGGCCCACACGCCGCAGGATCGTGGCGATGCGCGCCTCGAGCTCTTTGGGGCTGAAGGGCTTGGGCAGATAGTCGTCGGCGCCGAGATCGAGGCCAGCAACCCGCTCGGCGATGGCATCGAGAGCCGAGAGGAAAATGATCGGCACGCAGGATTCCGCCCGAAGCCGCCGGCACACGGCGAAGCCATCGAGCTTGGGCAGCATCACGTCGAGCACGACGAGATCGGGCTGTTCCTGGTGAAACAGGGTGAGCGCTTCTTCGCCGTCTTCGGCGCACACCACCCGGTAACCGGCCAGCTGCAGGCGCATCACGAGCACACGGCGCACCGCCGGCTCGTCGTCCACCACGAGCAAGGTGGCGCGGTGGCCCTCCGCTCCAGATGCGGCTCCCGACGCCTCACCGAGCTGGTGCTGGTCGCCGAGGGCCATACGCACAACAGGTGATGAAGAAGCGCAACGATACATCTCAGGATGAACAGACCGAGGCCCAAAACCCCTGAAACCAGGACTATGCAGCGAACTCTTAAGGATTTCTTCCGGCCAGAGTTTTTGAAGCGGGGAAGCGGCCGGCGGCATAGGCATTCCACTGGCGCTCCGCTTCCACCAGGGCCGCATCGCTGCTGATCTGACCGAGCATCGCCCGCTGCAGCTGGGTGTACACAATCGCCTGCAGCCGCTTCACCCCCGGGCTGGCTGGCACCAGCACCCGCGCCTGGCCGAGGGTGTCGGCCGAGAGCAGGCGCGCCTGCTGCACCAACGCCTCGGGCTGGTTAGCCGGACGCTCCTCCTCGAGATTGCGGCGCAGCTGTTGCAGCGCCACGGGCGACGACGGCAGCACCCGCGCCTGCTCCGCGAAGCGCTGCTGGTTAGCGGCATCGGTGAGGAACAAGGCGAAATCCGCCGCCTTGGTGGCCACCCGGCTCTGGCGCGGGATGGCGAGGGTCATCACCGCCACATTGGCGTCGCCCTGAGCACCGGTGAGTGGTGGAAAGGGGCGGGTGGCGGCAGCGATCTGCGGTGCATTGGTTTGGATGCTGCGCAGGAATTCGGCGCCGCTGCCCACCTGGGCCAATTCACCGCTTTGGTAGAGCTCAATGGCGCGGCGGTATCCCTGGCTGACCACTTCGCGGGGCAGCAGACCGCGGCGGTAGAGATCAGTCCAAAAGGCGAAGGCGCGGCGGCCGGCAGGGCTGTTGAAGGCGGCGCGCTGATCAGGCCCCAGCAGGGTCACCCCCATCTGCACGAGGCTTTCCAGCAGCTCAGCGGAGTCGTCGGGCACCACGGTGACGAACAAGGCGTAGCGGCCGGTGCGGCGGCGCACAGCCTCGGCATAGGCAGGCACCTCAGCCCAGGTGCGCGGTGGGGCGCTGTAGCCGGCCTGCTGCAACAGGCCAGTGTTGGCCAGGGTGATCCGGGCCGTGAGATACCAGGGAATCGCGAACTGTTGGGGCTGGCCATCGGGCCCGGCGCTGCGGCCCGCCTGCCAGATCCGGGGCAGGTAACCCTGGGGCGCCCCCGGCGGCAGCACGCCCTCCAGTGGCAGCAACCCGCCCTTGCTGGCCAAGTTGGCCGCAAACAGGGGATTGAGATTCACCACATCCGGCGCCGTGCGCGCAAACACCGCCGCCAGGAGCTTGCGCTCCACCGAACCCCAGGGGATGTCGGTCCACACCACTCGGTAGCCCGGGTTCTGGGCTTCCCAGGCCGCAATCACACCCTGGAGATAGGTGTTGAACTTGGGCGCCAGATCGAGGGTCCAGAACTGGATCGTGCGCTGCGCTCCAGCCGGAGGCGCCGCACCGCGGCAGGCGCTGAGGCCCACCGCCAAAGCAGCGCCCGCCACACCGGTCGCGATGCGGCGCAGCAGCGAGCGGCGGCGGAATCCGCGCAACGCTCCAGTGGCGGTTTGGCCCTTCATCCCCATCAACCCCTCAAATCAGCAATGCGGCGCCAACGCAGCAACACCAGCGAGCAGAGCACAGGCGCCAGCAAGCCGGTGAGCAAGCTCTGGGCCACGAGGGTGTGCAAGCCAGCCTCCACCAGCGGCAGCTGACCAGCCCAATAGAGCTGCAAAAGCAGGCTGGCGCCGAGCAGCAAGCTGCCGAGCACGGCCAACAGGCCCAGGTTGTAGCTGCGCTCAATCGGGACACCACGCCGGCCGATCCGCCCCCACCACCAGCCCAGCAGCATCAACACCGGCACCTCGCTGGCCAGGCCCAGGTGCAAGCCATCAAGCACCAACCCCAAACAGAGCCCGGCGATCGCACCGGAGGCGGGCCCATCCACCAACGCCCAGGGCAGCAACCAGAGCACCGCCCAACTGGGGGCCACACCGGCGATCTTCAAAAAGCCAGGCGACGCCAGGGTGAGCAGGGGCACCATCAGGCCTGTAGCCCCGCACCAGCGCTGACGGTGCAACACCCCCATGGCTAGCGGGTCACCACCTGCACCCAATCCACCGCATCCACCGGGGCACTGAGCTGCACCGCTGCATCCGGCGCCGGCGCCAAGTTTTCATTCACGCTCTGCACCACGCCCACCAACAGGTTGGGGGGCACCAGCGTGCTGGCGGGGGAGGTGGTGATCACATCACCGGGGCGAACGCCCGTGTCTTTCTCGAGGAATTGCAGCCGCGGCCGCGCCGTGCCCTGGCCCACCAACAAGCCATGGCGCTGCACCCGCGCCACCCACACCCCCAGGCGACTGCCGCTATCGGTGAGGAGCTGCACCCGGGCCGTGCTGGGGGTGACACTGCTCACCCGGCCGATCAAGCCACCGGGGGCGAGCACCGGATCACCGGCTTTGATGCCATCCACACTGCCCTTGCCCAGCTCCAGCTGCTGCCACCAGCCGCCGGCTTCCCGCGAAATCACGGGTGCCGGCACGCGGCCGCCGCCGCTGCGGTTGAGCTCGAGCATGCCGCGCAAGCGCTGGTTGTCGCGCTGCAACTGCTGCAGGCTGGCCTGCTCCTGCAGCTGCTGGGCCGACCTCAACCACTCCGACTGGGCTGAACCCGGCCAAAAGGGCCGGCTCAGCAGGGCATAAGCATCCATGAAGCCAGCCCCTTTGCTCAGGCGCACGCCAGCCAGAGCCAGCAACAGCAACCACCACGGCCAGGCCTCAGCGACCTTGCGCAGCAGCGGGACGCGCAGGATGCGTCCGGGCATGGGAATCAGGCGGCGACGCGGCTGAAGTCAGGCGTATCGAGCACGCGCTCCAGACGCTTGTAGTCCTCCAGCACCATGCCGCAACCGTTCACCACGCAGAGCAGCGGATCTTCGGCCACGTGCACGAGGATGCCGGTCTCGTGGCTGATCAGGTCGCTGATGCCGCGCACCAGCGCGCCGCCACCGGCAAGCATGATGCCGCGATCCACGATGTCGGCCGCCAGCTCGGGCGGAGTGCGCTCGAGGGTTCGCTTCACCGCCTCCACGATCACGTTGAGCGGTTCGGCCATGGCTTCGCGCACGTCGCCGGCGCGCACATTGATGGTGCGGGGCAGACCGGAGAGCAGGTGCAGGCCGCGCACGTCCATCGAGGTTTCGTCGTGCACCTCATCGGGGAAGGCGGAGCCAATGCGGATCTTGATCTCTTCAGCGGTGCGCTCACCCACCACCAAGTTGTGCACCTTCTTCAGATACACGCTGATCGCATCGCTGAGTTCATCGCCGGCGACGCGCACGGATTCGCTCAGCACCGTGCCGCCGAGCGACAGCACAGCCACCTCAGTGGTGCCGCCGCCGATGTCGACGATCATCGTGCCCACGGGCTCGGTCACGGGCAGACCGGCACCGATGGCCGCCGCCACGGGCTCATCAATGAGGTGCACGGTGCGGGCACCGGCCAGACCGGCCTCACGCACGGCACGGCGCTCCACGCCGGTGACGCCGCTGGGAATGCCAATCACCAGGCGTGGGGCCACGATGCCGCGGCCTTCATTGCCCTTCTGAATGAAGGTTTTGATCATCTGCTCGGCGGCGTCGAAGTCGGCGATCACGCCATCGCGCAGAGGACGCACCGCGCGGATGTTGCCGGGCGTACGGCCGAGCATCAATTTCGCTTCGTCACCCACGGCCAGACAACTGCCGCGTTCAAGGTCGATGGCCACCACCGAAGGCTCCTGCAGCACGATGCCCTTGCCGGACATGTACATCAGGGTGTTGGCCGTTCCCAGGTCGATGCCGATGTCGCGGGAGAGCTGGAAACGTTTGAAGAACACTGAGGGGCCACCTAGCGGCGCGAATCATAGGTGGGATGCCTCGATGGAACATCCGGGCCAAAGGGTGGAACTCTCCCTATGAGGCAGCCCGTCGGTGGACTGCATCATTGACCCAACGCATCAACAGGAGAACGCCATGGGCGTCAACTCGATCACCCTCGTCGGCCGGGCCGGCCGCGACCCCGAGGTTCGCTACTTCGAATCGGGAAGCATGGTGGCCAACCTCACCATGGCGGTGAATCGCCGCTCCAATAACGACGAACCCGACTGGTTCAACCTGGAGATCTGGGGCAAGCAGGCCCAGGTGGCCGCCGACTATGTGCGCAAAGGCTCACTGCTCGGCATCATCGGCAGCTTCAAGCTCGACCGCTGGACCGACCGCGGCACCGGCGAGGAGCGCAGCAAGCCAGTGATCCGTGTGGATCGACTCGAACTGCTGGGCTCCAAGCGCGATGCTGAAGGCGGTGGTGGTTACGGCGGCGGTGGTTTCGGTGGGGAGCCGACCGAAGAGGAAGTTCCCTTCTGAGGCTCCGCGCGGTCATCAGTGGCTGGAGTTGCGCTTCTTCCAGGTGCGCAGCCCCAGCCAGAGGCCGGCAGCAACCACAGCGATCACCAGAAGCACCTTGATCGCTTTGGCAACGGGCTCGATCCAGAGCTCAACATTGGTGTAGCCCTCCCCGAGAGCCATGCCGGCCACGGTGAGCAGCAGGGTCCAGATCAGGCTGCCGGCCGTGGTCCAGATCAGAAACGGCGTGAACGGCATCAGTTCGATGCCGGCCGGCACAGAGATCAGGGTGCGGATGCCGGGCACCAGGCGCCCCCAGAACACCAGGGCTGTGCCGTAGCGGTTGAACCAGGTGCGGGTGCGATGCAGATCCTGGGTGCTGATGCCAATCCAGCGGCCGTGGCGCTCGAGCCACTGCTCCAGGCGCTCTTCATTGATCAGGCGGCCGATTCCGTACCAAGGCAGGGCGCCAAGCACGGTGCCGATCAGGCCCGCCAACACCACCGGAATCAGCGCCAACTGACCCTGGTGCACGTAAAAGCCCCCCAGCGGCATGATCAGCTCCGAGGGGATCGGCGGAAAGAGGTTCTCGAGGAACATCGCCGCAAAGATGGCGCCGTACCCCATCCACGGGTTGGCCTCGACTGCCGCACCGATCAGCTGCGGCAGCTGTTGCACCAACTCTGTGAGTCCCATTCGGCCTGCGTGTGTGTGGGCTGATTGTGCGGCATCCGCCTACAAACATGCTCCACAGGCGGATATCCATCGATATCCAGCCGCGGAGCACGATCGTTGAACCTGCGCGCACGCCCGAAGGCGCGCGCGGGCCCCGGCTCAGTAGCGGTAGTGATCCAGCTTGTAGGGGCCTTCCACCGGCACGTTGATGTAGGCGGCCTGCTCGGCGGTGAGCTCGGTGAGCTTGGCGCCGATCTTCTCGAGGTGAAGGCGAGCCACCATCTCATCGAGGTGCTTGGGCAGCACATACACCTCTTTGGCGTACTGATCACCCTTGGTGAACAGCTCGATCTGGGCCAGCACCTGGTTGGTGAAGGAGTTGCTCATCACGAAGCTGGGGTGGCCGGTGGCGCAGCCCAGGTTCACCAGACGGCCTTCAGCCAACAGGATGATCCGGTTGCCGGAGGGCAGCACGATGTGATCCACCTGGGGCTTGATGTTCTCCCAGGTGTATTGCTTCAGCGACGCCACATCGATCTCGTTGTCGAAGTGGCCGATGTTGCACACGATCGCCTGATCCTTCATCTGGATCAGGTGCTCGTGGCGGATCACCTGGAAGTTGCCGGTGGCGGTCACGAAGATGTCCACATCGCGCACCACGTCGTCGAGACGCACCACGCGGTAGCCCTCCATCGCCGCCTGCAGGGCGCAGATCGGATCGATCTCAGCGATCATCACGGTGGCGCCGAGGCCACGCAGCGACTGTGCCGAACCCTTGCCCACGTCGCCGTAGCCGAGCACGAGGGCGACCTTGCCGGCCACCATCACATCGGTGGCACGCTTGATGCTGTCCACCAGCGATTCGCGGCAGCCGTAGAGGTTGTCGAACTTGCTCTTGGTGACCGAGTCGTTGACGTTGATCGCCGGGAAGGGCAGCTCGCCGCTCTTCTGAAGCTGATACAGACGAGCCACGCCGGTGGTGGTCTCCTCGGTCACGCCCTGGATCTGGGCCTTGATGCGGGAGTAGAAGCCGGGCTGGGCGGCCAGCTTCTGGCGGATGCTGTTGAAGAGGGCGGTCTCCTCTTCGTTGGAGGGGTTGTCAAGCACCGAGAGATCGCTCTCAGCCTTGGTGCCCAACATCACCAGACCGGTGGCATCGCCGCCGTCGTCGAGGATCATGTTGGGGGTGCCGCCATCGCCCCACTCGAGGATGCGGTGGGTGAAGGCCCAGTACTCATCCAGGGTTTCGCCCTTGTAGGCGAAGACAGGGATGCCAGCAGCTGCGATCGCGGCGGCGGCGTGGTCTTGGGTGGAGAAGATGTTGCAGCTGGCCCAGCGCACTTCGGCGCCCAGAGCCACCAGGGTTTCGATCAGAACCGCGGTCTGAATCGTCATGTGCAAGGAACCCGCGATGCGGGCGCCCTTGAGGGGCTGCTCAGCGCCGTACTTGCTGCGCAGAGCCACCAGGCCCGGCATTTCGGTTTCGGCGATCTCGATTTCCTTGCGGCCGAAATCAGCCAGACCGAGGTCGGCGATCACATAGGTGCTGGTGCTCTGCAGCGCAGGCGCCGTGGGGGTTGCCACCATGAACTTGAAGGTTTGGAAACTAGAAATATCTGCAGAGACGCCGAGGCTTCGGGCTCGCGTGAGGGCAATCTACCGGGATGGAATCGCGCAGCGTGTTGTTGGCGGATGCCGCCGCCACCCAGGCCCTGGGCCAGGAGCTCGCGGCCCTCTGGCTCCGCCAACGGGCTAACTGCAGCGCGGGGCAACAACCGCCGATCCTGTTGCTGCAGGGCACCCTCGGCGCCGGCAAAACCTGCCTGGTGCAGGGCATCGCCGCCGGCCTGGGCATCGAGGAACCAATCACCAGCCCCACGTTTGCCCTGGCGCAGCACTACTTAGGCCGTGTCGGTTCGAGCAACGGCACGGCGCTGGTGCACCTTGATCTCTACCGGCTGGAGCGAGCCCTCGCGGCCGATGAACTCTTCGCCCAGGAAGAAGAGGAAGCGCTGGAGCTCGGTGCCTTGATGGCGGTGGAGTGGAGCGAGAGGCTGAGCTTCCGGCCCGATGGGGCCTGGTGCGTGAGCCTCGCGCTGGTAGATCCCGATCGTCCGGAGGCAGGCCGGCGGGCGGAGCTGAGTCTCGATCAAGCCAGCCGCTAAGCCGGCGCGCACTACACCCGCTTAGCGAGAAACGCCTCCGCCTGTTCATGGGTGGGCTGGGGGTCGATCGCACCGGCACCGCTGCACACCAGGGCCCCGCAGGCGCTGGCAAAGCGAACCGCCTCGGCGCTGCCGCCATCGAGCAGTTGGGGCTGGAGACAGAGCTGGTGCAACAGCCCAGCCAGGAAGGCATCCCCTGCTCCAGTGCTATCCACCACTGCCACCGGATAGGCCGGCATCACACCGCTGCTGGAGCCGAAACACCAGGCCACCTGGGCGCCACCATCGGTGACCACCACCGCTGGATGTTGGGGCAGACCTGCGCGGATCACCACGGGATCACGGCTGCCAAACAGCCACTGGGCCTCTTCAGCCGCCAGCTTGATCAAGCCGGCCTGCTCCAGCAGCGGACGGATCGCCGCCACGGCCGCCGGTGTGGGCCCGGCATCCGCCGGGGCGCTGACATCCCAGAAGGTGGGCCGCCAGTTCACATCCAGCGCGATCGCCACACCGGCGTCAACGGCCAACTGCACCGCGGCCACCAACGCCTCCGCAGACAACGCTGACGCAAGAGGAATCGTGCCGATCTGCAGCCAGCGCGCACCCGCCAGCAGGGGCGGCAAAGACGCTTGCACCCCGCTGGCCTGAAGAGCCTGATCGGCAAAGCCATCGCCCTGATCACCGGAGAAGCCGCCAAAACTGCGATCGCCGCTGGCATCACGCCGCACCAACACAACCCGGCTGGGGTGGATCGGATCGCGCTGCAGACCGCTGAGATCCACTCCCCGTTCACGCATCAACTGCTGAAATGCCGCACCGATCGCGTCCGAGCCAAGACGGCCCACAAAGGCGGAAGGGGTGCCAAGCCGAGCCAACGCGCAAGCCACGTTGGCAGGAGCACCGCCCAGGCGGTCGTCGGACTGCTCAGGGCCTGCGGTAAAGGGATCACCACCGAGGGGACCAAGCCGATCCACTAGGGCTTCCCCCAGACAGATCACCTGCGGCGTCGGCCCAGCAGCCATGGCTCAGGCGGCCTTAGGCCGCAGCGGCACTGCCTTCAGCTTGCAAACGCTCCAGCAAAGCGGCAATGATCCGCGCATTCGCTGCAGGAAAGGGGTAATCCCCCAGCTCGGTGGGCTCCACCCAGCGCACCTGCTGGCTGGCCAGGGGCTGGGGTTCGCCGCTGATCCAGCGGCACAGATGCACCACAAACCGCAGCCGCTTGTGGCTGTAGGCGTGCTCCAGGGTGATCAGCTCCTCTCCCACCTCCGCTTCGATCGCGAGCTCCTCCTGGAGTTCGCGGGCGATGGTGGTTTCAATCGGCTCGCCGGGCTCCTGCTTGCCGCCTGGGAATTCCCAGAGGCCGCCAAGCAAGCCCTCGTTGAGGCGCTGATCAATCAGAACCTGGCCGGCGGCATTGCGCACCACCCCAACGCCGATCACCTGAAACGGGAGCTCGCGGGGGGCGTCGGTCACGGGGAAGGCGGCAGGGTCGCCGGCAGCGTAGGCAGCGCACTGAAACTGCCAAGGGCACTGCTCGCAGCGGGGATTGCGGGGGGTGCAGACCGTGGCCCCCAGATCCATCAGCGCTTGGTTGAAATCCCGCGGGCGAGCCGGATCGAGCAAAGCTTCACTCAGAGCCCAGAAGTGTTTCAGCTCTCGGGCGGGAGGCCGCTCGCAGGCGATCAGCCGCGCCAACACCCGTTTCACGTTGCCATCGAGGATGGCGAACGGGCGATTGAAGGCCGACGACAGGATGCTGCCGGCCGTACTGCGGCCGATGCCGGGCAAGGCGAGCCAGCTCTCCAGATCCTGGGGCCAGGCGGAGGGCGATAACGCCTGCATCTGCCGGGCTCCGGCCAGGAGCCGCCGGGCCCGGGAGTAGTACCCCAGGCCCTGCCAGAGCAGCAGCACGTCGTGCTCTTCAGCAGCCGCCAAGGCCGCCAAGGAGGGGAAGGCCTCCATCCAGCGCTGCCAATAAGGGAGCACCACCTGCAATTGGGTTTGCTGCAACATCACCTCCGCCACCCAGATGGCATAGGGATCGAGCTGCTCATCAGGGCAGAGCAGGGCTCCATCCCGTCTGAGCTTCCAAGGAATGGAGTGGCGGCCGTGTTCCTGCCACCAACCCAGCAGCGCGTCCCGCAAGACCTGCATTTGGAGCGGTTCCGCGCAAACCATGCCCTTGCCGACGCCCAAGTGAGCTGTTACCGATAACCCCAATGAAGCTTCATGCACCATGCCGTTGTCTGGTCCCGCACTCCCGATTGCCAACTACGCCATGGTGGGCGGCACCAAGGGGCGCGACCTGATCACCGGCCTGGGGGCGCAGGTGGTGCTGGGCGGAGCGGGCGACGACATCCTCGGAGCCCAGACCAGCCCCGGAGCCGACGGTGTGACGCCCCTGATTCCCTGGCTAGTGGGTGGAGCAGACCAAGACAAGTACTTCATCACGCCAGGCAGCATGGCTGTGGTGGCTGATCTGGGGGGCGGCAAGGATGAGCTGGTACTGGACAGCCTTGCGTTCAGGAAGGCGCAAATCCGCAACATCGATCGCCGCCATGCCCTGATCAGCCGGGGCAATACGCGGGTGTTGGTGGTGGACCCTGCCGGACGCTCCAACCCCGACAACACCATTGAGACCTTGGTGTTCAAGGACCAGCGCGTCAGCGGCAAACAGCTGTTCAAGCTGGCGAAGCAAGCCGACACGTACTGGGGCCGATCCACCCTGGCGGAGCAAGTGAGCCTTGGCTCATTCCCTCTCAATGCCGCTGGGGTGGATGTAGCCCTGTTCAACGGGTATCTCACCTCTGCCGCCTACAACGACAGCCTGGTGGTTTAGGGCTAACGCCCCCCTCAAACCGCCACGTAGGCCTGCACGTTTTCGCTGAGACGTCGCAGGCCCGCCAGGCCATCGCGCTCGAGGTTGCGCACGCGGTCGCGGCTCATCCCGAGGATGCGGCCGATGCCGGTAAGGCTCATCGGCTCATCAGGATCGGGCACATCGGCGCAGGGGATGCCGTAGCGCATCTTGAGCACGCGGCACTGCAAGTCGGGCAGTTGCTCAAGCAGATCACGCATGTCGCTGCGCAGGCACTCGCCATCCACCAGCTCTTCCGGCTGGGTCCCGTCGGCTGCCAGCAGGTCGAGTAGTTCGGTGTCGTCGCCGTCGCCCACCTTGGTTTCCAGGCTCACGGGCTGACGGGCGCGGCAGAGCAGATCCTTCACCTCCTCCTCCGGCAGCTCCACAAACTCCGCCAGCTCCGTCACCGTTGGGGTGCGGCCCAACTCCTGGCTCAGTTCCCGCTGGCCTTTCTTGAGCTTGTTCAGCGTTTCAGTGATGTGGATCGGCAGGCGAATCGTGCGGCTCTTCTCCGCGATCGCCCGCGTAATGCCCTGGCGGATCCACCAATAGGCATAAGTGGAGAACTTGTAGCCGCGGGTGGGGTCGAACTTCTCCACGCCCCGCACCAGGCCGATCGTGCCCTCCTGGATCAGGTCCAGGAGTTCCATGTTCCGCTTGGTGTATTTCTTCGCCACGCTCACCACGAGGCGCAGATTGGCCGCCACCATCCGCTCCTTCGCCCGTTGGCCGGAGCGCAGACGCTTTTTGAGCTGCTG
Source organism: Synechococcus sp. CB0101 (assembly GCF_000179235.2). Classification (NCBI taxonomy): domain Bacteria; kingdom Bacillati; phylum Cyanobacteriota; class Cyanophyceae; order Synechococcales; family Synechococcaceae; genus Synechococcus; species Synechococcus sp. CB0101. The sequence goes on along the minus strand of NZ_CP039373.1, from coordinate 1,695,298 downwards.
AGGGGTGAGCTGAGCCGCCTTTGCCAGCTGCTCATGGTCGGGCTTGGAGCCACCAGCACGCATCTCCAGCTCTTGCTCGAGCTCCTCTAACGCCACCAGCTCCTGCACCTGGCGGCCCAAGGTGATCTCCTGCTCGTGGGAGAGCAGCGGTACGCGACCGATGTCGCGGAGGTAGGAGCGCACCAGATCGGTGCTCAGCCCCGAGGCATCAACAGCAGCGACCACGGCAAGGCCTGTGAACTGATGTAAAGCCTACCCTGAAGAAGTGTGAAGCGTCTCTCAGAAAGCTCGCGGATCTCTCAGAAAGGCAGCAGGCCGATGGCCTCAGCCCCCAGAGCGGCTCAGCAGCCAGCTGGCGGTTTGGAGGTAGATGAACACCCCGGCCACGTCCGTGGCGGTGGCGATGAACGGGGCCGACATCAGAGCTGGATCCAGGCCAAGGCGGTTGAACAGCAGCGGCAGCGCAGCACCAGCGGTGGCCGCCAGGGTGGTGATCGCTACCAGGCTGATCCCTGCCGCACTGGCCACCAACCAGTTACCTCCGCTCACGTAGGCCGACCAGGGCACCACCACGAGCATCATCAACAGCCCGAGCAGGGCTCCCGCAATCGCCTCGCGTCCGATCGCCTTGGCGGGTCCAAGGCTCTGAATGCGCTGGGTGCTGAGGCCGCGAATCACCACGGTGGAACTCTGGGCGCCCACATTGCCGCCTGTGCCAATCAACAGCGGGATGAACGCGGCCAACACCACCACCTGTTTGAGCACGCCATCCATCGAGGCGATCACGGCGGCGGTGCCGCTGTTGGCCAGGAGCAGCACCAGCAGCCACACCACGCGCCGGCGGGCCACGCTGAACAGATTGCTCTGGAAGTAGTCGTCTTCATCGCCGGCCTGCACGGCACCCGCGGCGTAGAGGTCGCGGGTGGCCTCCTGCTGGATCACGTCGATCACGTCGTCCACGGTCACGATCCCCACCAGGCGCTGCTCCCGGTCCACCACCGGCACGGCCAGGAAGTCGTATCGCTGGATCACGCGGGCCACTTCTTCCTGGTCAGTGTCGGTACCCACGCTCACCACCTCGCGGGTCATCACATCGCCCACCCGCTCCTCTGGATCCGCCACCACCAGATCCCGCAGCGACAGGATTCCGGTGAGATGGCGCGACGCATCGGTCACGTAAAGGGCGTAGATGGTTTCGGTGTCGCGGGCGCGGCGGCGGACGATCGCAAGCGCCTGGGCCACGCTGTGGAATTCCTTGAGGTCGATGAACTCAGTGGTCATCAACCGGCCAGCGGTTTCCGGCTCGTAGCCGAGCAGCTGGGCCGTCACACGACGCTCCGCTGGGCTCAGCTCCGCCAGCAGCCGCCGCACCACCTTCGCTGGCAATTCATCAAACAGATCCACCCGGTCGTCGGGCGCCATCTGCTCCACGAGCTCCAGCACCTCACCGGAGCGCAACCGCTCCAGCAACGACTGCTGCACGCTGGGCTCGAGGTATTCGTAAACCTCAATCGCTTCGTCTTTGGGCAGCAGGCGGAACGCCAACGCCTGCAGGGTGCGGGGCAAGCCACCGATCGCCTCAGCGATATCCACCTCCTGCACGGGCTGCAGGAGCAACTTCACGCCGTCGTAATTGCCAGCCTCCAGCAGGCCCTTGAGCTGCTGCGTGAGCACCTCCGCCAAGGCAGGGCCGTTGATCGCAGGCGTGGCTGGAGCTGCAGACGCCTCGCTCATCGCCTTGACCTGTGTGCGTGGAGTCTAAAGAGGCGTCAGAGGAGGTATCGCAGACGTGTAAACGGACGCTCCAACACCCTCCAACCGAGAGCACCGAGCAGGATGGAGCCGATGAGGTACGCCGCAAAGGGACCCAGCCCCGAACCCCATGACGTGAGCCAGGCCGCCAGCGAAACGTGCAGGAGATACACGGAGTAACTACAGCGGCTTAAAGCCCGACACAGGGCGGCCAAGGGAGCAAACAAGCTGACATATCGAAAATTCCAAAAAGAGAGCAACAGGAGTGAAGCCAGAAAGCCAGCGCACGGGTAAAACACGACTGCGAGCCAAAACACTCGTCGAGCCTCAACAGGCTGCTGCACAGCTGCAAACAGCTCTGGCACAGTTGCTGTAGCCAAGGCCATACACAGGAGGCATACAGGGATTAACCATCGGAGCCGCGTCAACCTCTCGAACAAAGGCGATTGATAGCGCTTCAGCCAAGCCAACATGCCGCCATAGGCAAGCGCATCAATCTGAGGCGCAAAGCTCTGTTTGATCTCTTGCACAGACGCCCCTTGAACCGCCCAGTCGAGACGAATCAAGGCAGCGACCAATGGGAGACAAACCAGGGAAACCAACAGCAGCGAATCCCAGGAGCGCAGCAGTGGAAACCAGTCCAAATTCCTGGAGGCGCGATAAGCCAGTGCCCGCGATCCCCAGGCCAATCCAGCAAAGAGCAGATAACTCCACACCTCAATCACCAGACTCCAAGCTACCGGCAGAACCGATCCGATCGCAGCAAAATCCTGAACGAAGAGCAGATTGGCCAGCAATTGCAGTGCACCAGGCCATGCAGCGAGCCCGAATACCAGAACCAATAGCGTTGTGAGCCAGTAGGTGGGCATCGTGCGCAAACAACGCCGATAAATAAACACCCTCAGACTTTCATCACGCCGACCACTTGCCATATCCAAAAGCTGACCAACAATCAGAAAGCCACTGATCGAGAAAAATAGGGTCACGCCCCAGAAACCAGGCCTGAAAAACTGCGAATACAGCAGCGAGTGATCAGCAGCCGGAACCAACGGGCCACCATGGGACCACAACACCAAAAAAACAGCTGCAGCCCGAAGAAAATCAATACCTTCGTAAAAAGCCGAAGCCCCTGATGAACGGCCCAACCACGCAGCGGCAAGTCACGGAACAGTAGAGCAGCAACTAAAGTGCTTCGGCCAGAGATTGAGATCCGTGCCCGTTCAGATTGACAACGTGAGCGTGACAACTGCCAGCGGCAGCCAACAACAGCTTGGGGAATGGAACGGGAAGGTGCTGCTGATCGTGAACGTGGCCAGCCGCTGCGGCTTCACACGCCAATACGCCGGCCTTCAGGCCCTGCAGGCTGCGTACGGGAGCCAAGGCTTCTCGGTGCTCGCTTTCCCCTGCAACGACTTCGGCGCCCAGGAGCCCGGCAGCGTTGAGGAGATCCAGCAGTTCTGCTCCACCACCTACGGCGTGGACTTCCCGATTTACGGAAAGGTGGCCATCAGCGCCGCCCCGTTCGACACCCTGGTGCAGGCCGAGCCCGCTGGCCCGGTGGCCTGGAACTTTGAGAAGTTCCTGGTGGGCAAAGACGGCACTGTGATCGCCCGCTACAAGAGCGGTGTGGAGCCCGACTCTGCGGAGCTCAAGGGCGCCATCGAAGCGGCACTCGCGGCCTGATCGCCTGAGGTTCAGCCGGCGGTGTGTCTGAACACCCGCCGGCTTAAGGCCAGGCCAGCCAAGGCACACAACAGCCCCAGCGCCAAGCTGACGGCAATCAGCAGCAGCCCCCAGGCCGGACGACCGGCCTGGATCAGCTTGGCCACATCAAGCATCCAGCTGCTGAAGGTGGTGAGGCAGCCGCAAAAACCAATGCCGAGCAGCAACACAAAGCTGGTGCGGCGCGGGATCGGCCCGGCCAGGAACCCGAGGATGAAGGAGCCGAGCAGGTTCACCAACAGATCGGCACCAGCAGTGCCCCCGAGATGCGGGCCTAGCTGCACGCCGCTCTGCCAGCGCAACAGGGCACCTGGCACGGCTCCCAAACCCACCAAAGCCAACTCCCTGAGCTCAAAGCTCAGCCGGCGGGCCTCCAGCTGATCAGCCACCGATCACCATCCCCGCCGCCACGGCCAGTAAACCGGCCGCCACCGAGCCAGCCATCAAGCCAGCGGCTTGGCGTCTCTGCTCTCCCAGCCAGGCTTGCAAGAGCTCCACCGCGAACGTGGAAAAGGTGCTGAGGCTGCCCAAGAAGCCAGTGGCGAGAAGCAAAGCGATCTGCTGATTAGGACCACACCGGCCCGCCAGAGCCGCTATCAATCCGAGCGCAAAACAGGCCGTCACATTCACACCAAAGGTGGCCCAGTGCTTGCGCGGCACCAGGGGCTCGAAATGGTTCACCAGCCGGAATCGCAGCCAGGCACCCGGCACGGCACCGATCGCCACCAGGAGGGCATCTCGCATGGCCTCAGGCCACGGCAAGCCAGCCACGCCGGTCGCCAGCGTGCACCTGAACCCACTGCTCACCGCCGTGTTCCCGCCAACTGCGGACCACCCGAAGCGGTTGATCGGCGTGAATCTGAGCCAGGGAAGGGGCTTGTTGATCGGGAGCAGCCTGCAACGCATGGCTGCTGGTGCTGAGCAGGGGCTCACCGGTGGTGCGGCGCCGTACTTCCGGTTGGCGTCGGTCGGCTCCTCCGGCAGGCAGAGCTACAGGCGCGAACAACGCGAAGGCAAGTACGGCGCCCCAGCGCCAAGCGCCAAGACGTGATTCAGCCGATGCGGTGATGGAGCACCCCATTCAGATATCCAGCTGCGCCAGATCGAGCTCGGCGCTGTGGGTTTCGATGAATTCGCGGCGGGGAGCCACCTTGTCGCCCATCAGGATTGTGAAGATGCGGTCGGCTTCGGCAGCATCTTCGATCTCCACACGCTTCATCGTGCGCGTGGTGGGATCCATGGTGGTTTCCCAGAGCTGCTGGGGCATCATTTCGCCCAGACCCTTAAAGCGCTGAATGGTGTAGTTGGCCTTCTCGCCGAAACCTTCCACCACGCGCTTGAGATCGCCTTCGTTATAGCAATAGCTGTGGTTCTTACCGCGCTCCACTTTGTAGAGCGGCGGACAAGCGATGTAGATATAGCCGCCTTCCACCAGCGCCTTCTGATAGCGATAGAAGAAGGTGAGCAGCAACGTGCGGATGTGGGCGCCGTCGACGTCGGCGTCGGTCATGATCACGATGCGGTGGTAGCGGAGATTCTTTTCGTCGAACTCTTCGCCTTTGATGCCGAGGCCTAGGGCTGTGATCAGGGCCTGGATCTCGGTATTTTTGTAGATCTTGGCGTCGTCGGTTTTCTCGATGTTGAGGATCTTGCCGCGCAGCGGCAGGATCGCCTGGAAGCGACGATCGCGCCCTTGCTTGGCTGAGCCACCGGCGGAATCGCCCTCCACGATGTAGATCTCAGATTCACCGGGATCGCGGGAGGAGCAGTCGGCGAGCTTGCCGGGCAGGGTGGAGCTCTCGAGCACGCTCTTGCGGCGCACCAGCTCGCGGGCGCGGCGGGCAGCCTCAGCTGCGTTGAACGCTTGGATCGCCTTCTCGAGGATCAGATCGATCACCGAGGGGTTGAACTCCAGATATTCGCTGAGGGCCTCGCCCACGAGCGAATCCACGATGCCGCGCACCTCGGTGTTGCCGAGCTTGGTTTTGGTTTGGCCCTCAAACTCCGGCTCGGGCACCTTCACCGAGAGCACAGCGGTGAGGCCTTCGCGGATGTTCTCACCAGCGAGGTTGGCATCAGCATCCTTCCGCTTGCCGCGCTTCTTGGCGAAGGCGTTCAGGGTGCGGGTGAGAACGGTTTTGAGACCCTCGATGTGGGTGCCGCCATCCACGGTGCGGATGTTGTTGGCGAAACCAAAGATGTTGTCGGAGTAGGCATCCACGCACCACTGCAGGGCTGCCTCCACCTGAACTCCGTCTTTTTCGGAGTTCACATAAATGATGTCGGGATGGAGGGCGTCCTTCTCGGCATTCATGTAGGCGACGTATTCCTTGATGCCGCCTTCGTAGTGATAGATCTCCTCGTGGGCGGCACCCTCGGCGTTGCGCGCTGCCGGGCGCTCATCGCGGAACACGATGCGCACGCCACCGTTGAGGTAGGCGAGCTCACGCAGACGCGCCGAGAGGGTGTGGTAATCGAACTCGATCCCGCCCGTGAAGATCTCGATGTCGGGCTTGAAGCACACCGAGGTGCCCGTGCGGCTGGGATCGGCAGCGGGCTTGGACGCCAGCGAGCCGATCGGAGCACCACGCTCGAAACGCTGCAAGTGCTCCTGCCCCTGACGGTGGACGGTGACCTCCACCCACTCCGAAAGGGCGTTCACCACCGACACGCCCACGCCGTGCAGGCCGCCCGACACCTTGTAACCACCGGCGCCGAACTTGCCGCCGGCGTGCAACACCGTGAGCACCGTTTCCAGAGCGCTCTTGCCGGTGCGGGGGTGCACGTCGGTGGGGATGCCGCGGCCGTTGTCGGTTACGGCGCAGCTGCCGTCCTCATTGAGGACGACGAGAATTTGGTCGCAGTGGCCGGCGAGCGCCTCGTCCACCGAGTTGTCGACCACCTCGTACACCAGGTGGTGCAGACCACGGGGCCCGGTGGAGCCGATGTACATGCCCGGGCGCTTACGCACCGGCTCCAGGCCTTCCAGCACCTGGATCTGCTCGGCGCCGTAGGCAGCCTGAACTTTGGTGGCTTCGCTCATGGGTTCCGGCGGGGGCACGTCTTCCCGCCGCAAGAGCCCGTTGGCAAGCGCGGCAAGGGGCAGGGAGGCGCGCAAAGGCCGTGCCTGAAGGCCCAATTTACCACCGATGCAATAGAGGCGCTTCTGATGGCCACTCCGCGCGCTTTTCGGCAAGGGGTGCAAGCAGCGGCGCTCCGGCCCACCGGCAAAGTGCCCGAATGAGCCAAGCCGAGAGCCTCGCCACAAGCTGCCATCCACGGCCCGATCAGCCCCTGGTGATCGTGCTGCTGGGCCCCACCGCCAGCGGCAAAACGGCTCTGGGCATCGAGCTGGCCCAGGCCCTGGATCTGGCGGTGCTGTCGGTGGATTCGCGCCAGCTCTACACCGAGATGGATATCGGCACCGCCAAGCCCACGCCGGCCCAGCGGGCAGCGGTGCGCCATGAGCTGCTGGATCTACGCCGCCCTGATCAACCGATCAATTTGCAGGAATTCCGCGCGGAAGCAGAGCAGGCCATCGCTGCGGAGCACACCCGCCGCGGCATCGCCCTGCTGGTGGGCGGCAGCGGCCTTTATCTCAAAGCGATCACCCAGGGGATGACGCCTCCAGCAGTGCCACCGCAGCCCCAGCTGCGGGCACAGCTCGAAGCCCTGGGCCAGCCCCTTTGCCACCAGCTGCTAGTGGGCGCCGATCCAGCGGCCGGCGCGCGGATCATGCCCAACGACGCTGTTCGCACCCAGCGGGCTCTCGAGGTGCTTTACGCCACCGGTGTGCCGCTCAGCGCTCAGCAGGGAGCTACGCCACCGCCTTGGCGAGTGCTGGAACTCGGGCTGGATCCACCCGATCTGCGCCAGCGCATCGCCTCGCGCACCGCCGGCCTCTACGCCGAAGGGTTGGTGGAGGAGACCCGGCGCCTCGTGGAGCGCTACGGCGCCGACTGCCCACTGCTCGACACCATTGGTTACGGCGAAGCCCGGGCCCTGCTGCGCGGTGAGCTCCAGGAGCCAGAAGCGATCGCGCTCACCACCCGTCGCACCCAGCAATTCGCCAAGCGCCAGCGCACCTGGTTCCGCCGCCAACACCAGCCGCTCTGGCTGGATGGGGTCGATCCGCTGCAGCAGGGATTACAGGCGATCGAGCGCGTCCTAGGGTGAAGGGTGAACAGCTTCTGTTTTCTCTTCGTCCTCTCGCCCGCCTGAATGCCACCCCGTCCCCGTTTTGACCGCCGCGCTCCCGTGCGGGAGCTCCCCAACATCAACGACCGCATCAGTTACCCCCAGTTGCGGGTGGTGGATGCCGACGGCAGTCAGCTGGGGGTGATCACGCGGGAGGCGGCCCTCGAGGTGGCCAAAGACCGCGAGCTCGACCTGGTGCTGGTGAGCGAGAAAGCTGATCCGCCGGTGTGCCGGATCATGGACTACGGCAAGTTCAAGTTTGAGCAGGAGAAGAAGGCCAAAGAAGCGAAGAAGAAGTCGCATCAAACCGAAGTTAAAGAGGTGAAGATGCGCTACAAGATCGACCAGCACGATTACGACGTGCGCATCGGTCAGGCCTCTCGCTTCCTCAAAGCCGGCGACAAGGTGAAATGCACCGTGATCTTCCGCGGCCGCGAGATCCAGCACACCGCCCTGGCTGAGCAGTTGCTTCGGCGCATGGCCAAGGATCTCGAAGAGAAAGCCGAGATCCAGCAGGACCCGAAGCGCGAGGGCCGCAACATGATCATGTTCCTCACGCCGCGCAAAACCCCGCTGGCCAAGGAAAAAGAAGCCGAAGCCGCTGCGAGCAAAGCCGTGCGCACGATCGAAACGCCGCGGCAACAAGCCGCCGCTGCAGCCAGCGAGGGCTGAAGGTCAGCCCGATCCGCCGTTAGTCCACAACCGGACCAAGCTGGAACCTCCCGCAGGGCGTGGATGCGCACTGTCAACGTGCATGAGGCGAAAACCCATTTTTCGCGCTTGATTGATGCCGCTCACGCTGGTGAAACCATCGTGGTGGCCAAAGGCGGAAAGCCTTGGGCCCGGCTCGTGCCTCTGGAAACTCCCGCGCCGCAACGCCAACCCGGCGTTCTGGCCGGCCAGCTCCAATTGCCGCCTCCGGAGATTTTGCTGGAGGCTCTCCCTGAGGATGAGTTGCGGGCTTTCGAGATCCCACTCCCTTGAGCGTGGATCATCCGTTGCTGCTCGACACCCACGCCTTGCTCTGATGGCTGGCGGAGCCATCCAGGCTGTCCGGGGCAGCATCTGCAGCGATCGCAGAATCGTCGAACCAGGTGTTCGTGAGTGCGGCGACGGCCTGGGAGCTAGCCACCAAGGTGCGTCTTGGAAAACTCGAGATCGCCGAACCCCTTCTGAGTGATCTGCCGTGTCTTCTGGCTGCTCAGGGCTTTGAACTGTTGTCCGTTGATCTCAGGCATGGGCTGAGAGCCGGCGGCTACCCCCATGCTCACCGCGATCCGTTCGATCGCCTTCTGGTGGCCCAGGCGGAGCTGGAATCACTCACGCTGGTGAGCATCAATGCTGCCCTTCGCGACTTCCCCTGCCGGCTGCTTTGGTGAGACGGGGGAAGCCAATCAACAGCTCAACCATCAGAGCGCCTCACTGAACAGCTCAAGCATCGCCGCCCAGCCTGCTGCTGAGGCTTCAGGGTGGAAATCTCCACGGGCTTCGCACATGTAACCATGGCCGGCCCCCGGAGCCAGCACGAAGCGATGGCGGCCGCCGGGCACCGCAGCCAGGGACTGGTTGATGGCGCTGAGCTCCTCTGGGGGCATCAGCGGATCCTGATCGCCGCAGAAACACCACAACCGGCCGGGAATCTGCGGCACATCCGCGAGCGTGGGAGCACCACCTCCGGGCCGATCGGTGGAGACGCGCGCGCCATAGAAATCGCAGGTTGCGGCAATCACCGGCAGGGTGGCCGCCAGCATCGCCAGGTGGCCTCCGAAGCAAAAGCCCACGCAGCCGAGCGGCTTGCTGGCGAGCCCATCAGCGCTGTGGTTGCGCTGCAGCCATGCGGCGGCAGCCGCCACGTCGGCGCGGAGCTGATCGGCGCGCACCTGATCGCGATGCTCACGCCCCAGGGCAAGACCGGCCTCGTTGTAATCAGCCTCCAAGTGCGGGGCCGTGCGCCAAAAGGTGCTGATCGCCAGAGCGGCATAACCCTGTTCCGCCAAGCGATCCGCCACGCTGCGCACCCAGCCGTTCACGCCGAACACCTCCGGCAGCACCAACACGGCGGCGCGGGGGGCCTCAGGCCGAGCCCACCAAACGGGCATCACGCCTTGGGGAGTCATCACCTCAGTCCAATTCGCCTGAATCGCCATCGCGTCGGGGTGCAGGAGTGATGGATCGCGACTAACCGCGCGATTGACCACATCAGAACACCTGCAACACACGATCCAGGTTTTTGTACAGATTGGACAGAATACGGATGCGCGCGCCGCCAACCACAACCGGCACACCCGCTTATGCCGGGATTGCAATTGTCACCGGCTCCAAAGCTCCGTATGGTGGCGCCGCAGCGTTGTGCCACTCCGATTTGCGGTTCCACATTCAGCAGGACAGCGACATCCCAGCGTCGAGCCAGCTGTACAACCAGATCTGCTTTGCGATCGCCGCGCGGCACTTCCCGCCGGGCCATCGATTGCCGAGCACGCGCCAGCTGGCAATGCAGACCGGCCTGCACCGCAACACAATCAGCAAGGTGTACCGCCAGCTGGAGAATGACGGCGTGGTGGAAGCCATGGCCGGCTCCGGCATCTACGTGCGCGATCAACAGAATCCGCGCGAGATCAAGCCCGCCCCGGGCCCCCGCAGCCGCCACCTGCCCGACATCGACCGGGAGGTGCGCCAAAGCGTGGATGGGTTGCTCAACGCCGGCTGCACCCTCCAACAGGCCCGCGATCTGTTCACCCGCGAGATTGATTGGCGCCTGCGCTGCGGCGCCCGGGTGCTGGTGAGCACCCCTCGCGAAGACATCGGCGCTTCGATGCTGATCGCCGAAGAGCTCACCCCCCACCTGGAGGTGCCCGTTGAGGTGGTGCCGATGGAAGAGCTCGAAAGTGTGCTTGAGAGTTCCAGCAACGGCACGGTGGTAACGAGCCGCTACTTCCTCCAGCCCGTGGAGGAGATTGCGCGCCGCCACAGCGTGCGCGCCGTGCCGGTAGACCTCAACGACTTCCGCCACGAACTCGATCTGCTAAAAGACCTCAAGGTCGGCAGCTGCGTGGGCCTGGTGAGCATCAGCCCCGGCATCCTGCGGGCCGCGGAGGTGATCCTGCACAGCATGCGCGGCAATGAGCTGCTGCTGATGACGGCCACGCCGGATGTGAGCAGTCGCCTGCTGGCTCTCTTGCGGGCCTCCAGCCACGTGCTCTGCGATCGCCCCAGCCTGCCGCTGGTGGAGCAGAATCTGCGCCAGAACCGCGCCCAGCTGATGCGCCTGCCCCAGGTGCACTGCGCCCAGAGCTACCTGGGCAGCGCCACCATCAATCTACTGCGCAAGGAGATCGGCCTGCTGGCGGTCTGAAACCGCTCGGGGCGCCGTTTCAATCCAACTGCCACTCCTCCACCGCCACGCCCGGGATGCGGTGAAATTCGCGCGCGTTGTTGGTGATCACCACGCTGTCTTCCGCTAGAGCGTGGGCGGCAATCATCAAATCAAGGTTGCCCACGGGTGTGCCCTTGGCTTCCAGCTGCGCCCGCAAGCGGGCGTAGTGGTGCGTGGCCGCCAATGGCCAATCACGCAACTCAAACCCGGAGAGCCAGGCCTCAACGGAACCGCGAAATCGGCTGGACCCCAGCTTTTCCGCCCCGAATCGCAATTCCGCCGCCACGATGGCGGAAAGCCAGAGCTGCCGGCGATCGAGCTGGCGGAAGCGCTCCACCACCTGCACGGGGCGCTTGCGCAGCACATAGCTGCAGATATTGGTATCGAGGGTGCGCCTCACGCCCAGTCGCGCTCCTGGGGCTGCTGATCCTGGCGATCCTCCAAAAACTCCACGGGCAGCGGAGGGTGATCGGCATAGAAGCGCTCGAGCCAATCGCCCAACCCCTCAGAAGGATCGGCGCAGGGCTGCACCCACAAACCGTCGCCGATGGGCTCGATCTCCACATCCGGCCCCCGTAGCCGCAGCCGCGCCGGCAAGCGCAGGGCCTGACTGCGGCCACTCATGAACAATCGCGCCCGCACCACAGCCTCACCGTCATATCTCATTGTCATACTACTTTTGCCGCTCGGCGCGCCGCACGCCAGACTCTGCCGATGCTCAACGCCCTGCGCGCCGATCTGGCGATCATCAAGGAGCGCGACCCGGCAGCTCGCGGGGTGCTGGAGATCCTGTGCTGCTATCCAGGCCTGCACGCCCTCACGCTGCATCGCTTCAGCCACAGCCTGTGGCGCTTGCGCTGGCCGTTCACGCCCCTGGCCGCCAGGGTCCTGAGCCAACTGGGCCGCTGGCTCACCGGGATTGAAATCCACCCCGGCGCCCAGATCGGCAAAGGCGTGTTCATCGACCACGGCATGGGCGTGGTGATCGGTGAAACCGCCGTGATCGGTGATCAGTGCCTGCTGTATCAAGGGGTAACCCTGGGGGGCACCGGCAAAGCCCACGGCAAACGCCACCCAACCCTGGCCGCGAACGTGGTGGTAGGCGCCGGCGCCAAGGTGCTCGGGGCCATCAAGGTGGGTGCGAACACGCGCATCGGGGCCGGTTCGGTGGTGCTGCGCGATGTGGCGCCAGACAGCACCGTGGTGGGCATCCCCGGCCGCGTGATCCACCAGAGCGGCGTGCGCATCGACCCCCTCGCCCACTCGGCCCTGCCGGATGCCGAAGCGCGGGTGATCCGCAACCTGATGGAGCGGATCGATCAGCTGGAAGGGGAGCTGGCACGCACCCAGGCCTGCCTGCGGGAGCTGGCGGCGGGGCGGCCGCTGCTGGAACCCTGCCGCGGCGAAGCTCAGAGCCTCAAGGACCGTGAGATTCTTGAGTTTCTCGGTCAGGATGAGCGAGCGTAATCGTGTTGGGTTTTCCACGATCACTACTGCAACACCGCACGCTCCTCTGGAGATTGACCCAACGGGAGGTGGCTGGTCGGTATCGCGGCTCGGTATTGGGTTGGAGCTGGAGCCTCCTCAACCCATTGTTGATGCTGGCCGTCTACACATTTGTGTTTTCAACGGTCTTCAAAGCGCGTTGGCCTGATCTCCAACAAGCTGGTCCACTGGGGTTTGCAATCAATCTCTTCGCGGGGCTGATCGTGTTCAACCTGTTTGCTGAATGCATCAGCAAAGCACCCACGCTCATCTTGAGCCAGCCAAGCTACGTTACAAAAGTGGTGTTTCCGCTGGAGCTATTGGCTGCAACCAGCGTAGCTGCCGCCGGTTTTCACGCATGCACCAGTCTGATTGTGCTTGGGGTCTTTGAACTGATGGCCATCGGGTCGATCCCAATCACGGCACTTTGGCTACCAGTGGTTTGGCTACCTCTTCTACTTGGCTGCCTTGCGCTTGGATGGCTACTGTCAGCTCTAGGCGTTTATTTGCGGGATCTTCCACAACTGGTCAGTGTTGGACTCAGCGTTTTGATGTTTCTCAGTGCCATCTTCTATCCGGTTACAGCACTGCCAGAGCGCTGGCAGCCCGTCCTTCTTGCTAACCCTCTGGTGCTGGTGATCGAACAGACACGGCGCGTACTGATCACTGCTGAAGCACCAAGTTTTCTCTATCTTTTGATCGGGATTCCTGCCAGCCTCATCCTATGTGAATGGAGCCATCAGCTCTTTGGGCGAGCACGCCGCGGTTTTGCAGACGTGATCTGAAAACGAGCCATGGATACCGAACCAGCCATCAAGGCCAAGGAACTAAGCAAGTGCTACCGAGTCTTCCGTTCACCTAGGGGCAGGTTGCTGCAGGGGCTCTGGCCAGGCAAGCGCCGTTTCTATGAACCGTTTTGGGCTCTAAGAAATGTGAGTTTCCGCCTCGAAAAGGGCCGCACGCTTGGAGTGGTGGGCCGTAACGGATCAGGGAAAAGCACACTTCTACAGCTGCTCTGTGGAACACTCACTCCAACCAGCGGATCCATGCAATGCAGGGGCCGAGTTGCGGCTCTACTGGAGCTCGGCAGCGGTTTTAATCCAGAGTTCACCGGGCTTGAGAACATCTACCTCAACGCGGCTCTGCTAGGGCTGAGCGATCGCGAAACAAACGAACGGCTCGACGCGATTCTCAGCTTCGCCGACATTGGCGATTTTGTGCAGCAGTCAGTTAAGACTTATTCCAGCGGCATGGCGCTGCGGCTCGCTTTTGCCGTGCAGGCCAACATCGAACCCGATGTGCTGGTTGTTGACGAAGCCTTAGCCGTAGGAGACGAGTATTTTCAGCGCAAGTGCTTCAATCACATCAATAGGCTCCGCGAGAAAGGTACAGCCATCCTGCTCGTGAGCCACAGCTGCCCGCAGATCATTAAGCACTGCGACGAGGCCCTGCTGCTCGACCACGGACAACTCCTCCTGCACGACACGCCCAAGCGCGTGGTGACGGCGTACCAACAACTGAGCAGCGCCAGCGGTGACAGCCCATGGGAAGCGGAACAAGCGCAAGCCGTGCAACCCCACACCACCGTGCGCTATCCGGAAAACGGAGGTGCGATCAGAGGACTTGAAATCCTGAATGGGATCGAGGAACCAATCAAATTGTGCGCCATGGGCGAACCATTCCGGCTGAGGTTCCACTACAGCTTGGACAAGCCTCTCGACAGGCGTGACCTTCAAGAACTGCATGCAGGTTGCAATCTCGCCACGCAGGACGGAATTCAGATCACAGGGCAGCGTTGGGACCCCACCGCTGAAGAGGTTAGGGCGCTTGAGCACGCCGACCGCTTCAGTCTCGACTTTCTATTCCGCGGCGGCCTGATCGCTGGCACCTATTTCATCAGTGCCGGCTTGTGGCGAGGTGAAGATCGACGTTTCCTGCATCGCATCGTTGATATCGACACCTTCAAGGTGGTAGAGCATGAGCCCAGCAGCACCTTCGGCCTTTGCGATCTGCGGGCAGATGCGCCGAAGCTAGTCACTTGCTGACTCAAACAGAGATCAGAAAGGGGTGTTGAGATTAATTGACCCAGGCTTGCGAAGTTCGCGGTAGGTCGAAGCGCTGGGGTCCCAACGACGACGGAGAGGATCATGGCCCGACAGCCGCATCACCAAGGCAATGGGCTGAAGCACAACCCAATAAACAACTCCCAACACGATCCGACCATTCACCCAGCCAAGGGCATGGCCTAGAGCCATCCAGGCTCGATAGGGGTGGCGCAAGAGGCTGGGAGCGCACAGACCCAAGATAAAGAGGGGGATGCCAACCCAGAAGGGCCAGACAATGGGTGGATGACGATGGAGAGCTGGCAAAAGCCAGCCGAACACCACGGCGATGAGAGAACCCACGACTAGCCCAAACTCTCGGAGTTGGCGGATTGAGGGAACGGGATGTGCAACGTTGTTAGCCATCAGTCGAGCTCAAATTCCTCCATCCAGCTCTGGTCATCGGGGGCCTGGGGCTGTTCATCCTTCAGCAAGAGGTGATTCTCGAGAACGAGAACATCCATATCCGTGCGCATGAAGCAGCGGTAGGCATCGGATGGCGTGCACACGATCGGCTCGCCACGAACGTTGAAACTGGTATTCACCAGGGTTGGGCAACCCGTGCGCTGCTGAAAAGCCTGGAGCAGTGCATGGAAGCGAGGGTTGGTCTGAGCGCTGACCGTTTGAACGCGAGCCGAATAGTCCACATGGGTGATGGCCGGCAAGCTCGAACGACACACATTCAGCTTCTCGATACCAAACAGCTGCTCCTCATCGCTCGTCATGGGCTGACACAGCTCCTTCTTCACAGGAGCCACCAACAACATATAGGGGCTGGGTTGAACGAGTTCAAATTGGTTCTGCACCTCTTCCTCCAGCACAGCGGGTGCGAAAGGGCGAAAACTCTCGCGGTATTTGATCTTCAGGTTCATCACACTCTGCATCGTGCGGTTGCGTGGATCTCCCAGGATCGACCGCGCGCCTAAAGAGCGTGGTCCAAATTCCATACGACCGTTGAACCATCCCACGACCTTGCCTTGATCGAGATAGTCGGCGAGCCGGGCAAAGAGCTCATCATCTGGCAGTTCATGAGATGGAGCAGACAGTGCATCCAACTCTTTAGCGATAGTGGCGTTGCTGAAGCTTGGCCCCAGATAAGTGCCACGCATCGCGTCGCCGGCACGGACCAAGCGCTCAGGGTGATTGTGATACCAGCCCACCAAAGCCGCACCCAGAGCAGACCCTGCATCGCCGCTGGCGGGCTGGATCCAGATGTGTTCAAACAAACCCTCCCTGAGAAGCCGACCGTTGGCCACGCAGTTGAGGGCTACACCTCCGGCTAGACAGAGATTCTTGGCACCGGTTTCGGCCTGAAGCGAGTGGGCAAGAGCCAGCACAATCTCCTCTGTCACGCGCTGAATCGACGCCGCGAGATCCATATGGAACTGCGTGAGCTCTGATTCAGGCCTGCGTGGTGGTTGACCAAACAACGTCGCAAAGCGACGACTCGTCATCCGGAAGCCACGATGGTATTTGAAGTAGCGGAGATCAAGCCGAAACGTTCCATCAGGCTTGACATCAACTAAATGGTCACGAATAAGATCTGCGTAAATGGGCTGCCCATAAGGAGCAAGACCCATCAACTTATACTCACCAGAATTAACCTTGAATCCGCAGTAATACGTAAAAGCCGAGTAGAGCAGTCCCAGGGAATGGGGAAAGGAGATGTCCCAGAGTGGCGTTAGCTCATGACCACGCCCCATCCAGGCTGTTGTTGTCGCCCATTCACCCACGCCATCCATGCAAAGCACCACAGCCTCCTCAAAGGGGCTGGGGTAAAACGCCGCAGCAGCATGGGATAAATGGTGCTCGCTGAACAACAACGGCGGGAGGGAGGCACTACCATCTGTGCGAAGTTGATTCAACTCGTCGCGGAGTGCTTGCTTCAGGAAAACCTTCTCGCGCAGCCATACGGTCATGGCCGAGATGAACGAGCGTGAGCCCCTCGGAGCAGCCCCGATATAGGTTTCCAGCAAGCGCTCGAAGGTGAGAAGCGGTTTCTCGTAATAGACAACAGCGTCAAGCTGCTCGAGGGCCAAACCTCCGATCTCCAGACAAGCCTGAATCGCGTGACGCGGGAAACCTGCATCGTGCTTTTTGCGACTGAAGCGCTCCTCTTGCGCAGCGCTCACAACCTCTCCATCCAACACCAAAGCAGCAGCGCTGTCGTGGTAATAGCCAGAGATACCCAGAATGGCTGTCATCGGAAAAGTCCCCGTAGCTTGGCCATCGTCGAAACGGAGGTTTTGACCGTGGTGCTCCCATAAGCCGAGAATTCCTGCTGCCGCCAAATGGGGTTGTTCTCGTAGAGACGCCTCAGGTCAGATGAGCGGAAATAACTCCCAAGATCCCGCGAGTATCGATTCTCATTATCCTTGGGGAAGCACAAAGGTGCTGATTGCAGAGGCAGCAACGGAACAATCTCCCGCTGCACATCCTCCTCAAGATGCTCGAGACGAATCACACCGCTACACCGCTCGATCCGGAAATACCTGAGCCAGTAATCTGCCGCAACCCAAACACCCCCCAACCTCAACGAGTAAAACAAACCACTTTTCACGGGCTCAAAGGGAATGTCAAGGCCCATTTTCAGGCGTTTGTGATGCCAATCACTCAAGAGCCACTGCGGTAGTCGCCGCAACGTGATGAACACAGGCCTGGATTCCATCTCATAGTCCCAGTCGGGCAAACGTGCTTCGATCGATTCGTGCTTGCTATCGAGCGACTGATCATCCGCCACAACCGAGGGAAGGCCCAACTCCGTGAACATCCGCGATGCACTGGTGCCCCCAGTTTTGGGAAGATGAAGCCAGATAAAGCGATCGCTGATGATCACGGATCACACTCCTGATTAGGCCGCCTGCGGAGCAGGTGCCGGCTGGAACATGAACATCGAATAGATCACATTGCGGCGCATCTGGGTCATCATCTCGAGGAACATGTCATAGCCCTCGTTCTTGTATTCGATCAGGGGATCCTTCTGGCCGTAGCCGCGTAGGCCCACGGATTCACGTAGGGCATCCATCGCCTGGAGATGTTCACGCCAGAGGGTGTCGATCTGCTGGAGAATGAAGAATCGCTCGGCTTCGCGCATCAGGCCGGGGCACTGCTGCTCGATCTGGCCTTCTTTGATGTCGTAGGCGTTGCGCAGCTGCTCCTGCAGGAAGGCTTTGAGCTCCTCCACCGAAAGGCCCCGGAGCTGCTCGGGTTTGAGATCTTCGAGCAGATACACGAATTCCTGCACCTTGCTCACCAGGCGATCGAGATCCCACTCCTCGGGGGGCAGGTCGGGGTTCACGTAGGCCTCCACGATGTCGGTCATGGTGCGCTCGCCGTAGCCCACCACCTGCTGCTTGAGCTCGCGGCCCTCGAGCACGCGCCGGCGCTCGGCATACACGGCTTTGCGCTGGTTGTTCATCACCTCGTCGTACTCGAACACCTGCTTGCGGATGTCGTAGTAGTACGTCTCCACCTTCTTCTGGGCACCCTCGAGGGAGCGGGTGAGCATCCCGGATTCGATCGGCATATCTTCCTCCACGCGGAAAGCATTCATCAGGCCGGCCACACGGTCGCCGCCGAAGATGCGCAGCAGGTTGTCTTCCAGGGAAAGGAAGAAACGGGTGGAACCGGGGTCGCCCTGGCGGCCGGCGCGGCCGCGGAGCTGGTTGTCCACCCGGCGGGACTCGTGGCGTTCGGTGCCGATCACATGCAAGCCGCCGGCTTCGCGCACCTGCTCATCTTCGCTGCCGGTGACCACCTCATATTCCGCCTTCACGCGGGCGATCATCGAGCGCAACGCCTGGATCTGAGCGTCGTCGGTAGGGGCTTTTTCAGCAGCCTGAGCGATTTTGTCTTCCAGCTCGAGCACGGTGAGCTGGCGGTCGCCCCAGGCCTTCACGAGATCGTGGGCCAGCTCGGAGAGGGAGTGCTCGGTGGCGTCGGTGAGGGCGCAAGGGTAGAGGGCGCCGATGGCACGCGCCTCGGAGGGAGCCTTGGCGGCGGCGGCACTGGAGGCGGCACCAAAACCGGGGGCTGCTTCGGGGGCACGCTGCAGAGGAACCGGCGGTTTGTGGCCTTCCTCGGGGCGCACCAAGCGCGGCAGCAGCACCTCGCGCAGCTTCAGACGCGCCATGTAGTCGGCATTGCCGCCCAAGATGATGTCGGTGCCACGGCCGGCCATGTTGGTGGCGATGGTCACGGCGCCGGCGCGGCCGGCCTGGGCCACGATTTCGGCCTCGCGCTCCACGTTTTCCGGCTTGGCGTTGAGCAGGTTGTGGGGAATCTGCTGTTCAGCCAACAGAGCCGATAGCAGCTCCGATTTCTCAACGCTGGTGGTGCCCACGAGCACCGGCCGGCCGGTTTTGTGCACCTCGGCGGTTTCCAGGGCCACGGCGCGCCACTTGGCCGTTTCGTTCTTGTACACCTGATCGGTCCAGTCGGCCCGGGAGCGAATCCGGTTGGTGGGAACGATGGTGACTTCGAGCTTGTAGGTCTTCTCGAATTCCACCTCTTCCGTTTTGGCGGTGCCGGTCATGCCGGCGAGGCGCGGGTAGAGCAGGAAGAAGTTCTGGTAGGTGATCGAGGCGAGCGTTTGCGTTTCGGGCTGGATCGGCAGACCCTCCTTGGCTTCGATCGCCTGGTGCTGGCCATCGCTCCAGCGGCGGCCAGGCATCACGCGGCCGGTGAACTCATCCACGATCACGGCATCGGATCCGCGCACGATGTAGTTCACGTCTTTGACGAACAGCTCCTTGGCTTTGAGCGCGTTGTTGATGTAGTGGGCCCAGGGGTCTTGGGGATCGAACAGGTCGCTCACGCCGAGCAGCTGCTCGGCCTTGGCGTAGCCCTCATCGGTAAGGGTGCAGTTGCGTTGCTTCTCGTCGACTTCGTAGTCGCCTTCAGGGTCGATGCCGTCTTTACCGAGTTCGGCGGCGCGCACCAAGGCGGCGGCCACTTCGGCGGCCTTTTGGTATTTCTCCTGGGGGCGCTCCACCTGGCCGGAGATGATCAGCGGCGTGCGGGCTTCGTCGATCAGGATCGAGTCGACTTCGTCGATCACGCAGTAGTGGAAGTCGCGCTGCACCACCTCGGCGATGTCGGCCGCCATGTTGTCGCGCAGGTAGTCGAAGCCGAGCTCTGAGTTGGTGGCGTAGGTGATGTCGCAGCCGTAGTTGAGTCGGCGGGTGGCGGGATCCATGTCTTGCTGGATCAGGCCCACCGAGAGGCCGAGGAAGCGGTGCACCTGGCCCATCCACTCCGCGTCGCGCCGGGCCAGGTAGTCGTTCACTGTGACGACGTGCACGCCCCGGCCGGTGAGGGCGTTGAGGTAGGCGGGCAGGGTGGCCACGAGGGTTTTGCCCTCGCCGGTTTTCATCTCGGCGATCTGGCCGTCGTGCAACACCATGCCGCCGATCAGCTGCACATCGAAGTGGCGCATGCCGAGCACGCGCTTGCCCGCTTCGCGCACCACTGCGAAGGCCTGCGGCAAGAGCTCATCGAGCAGTTTTCGCTCCCGTTCGAGGGTGGCCTCGAGGCTCAGGCCACGGTTCTGGCACTCGAGCTGCAAGGCGGCGAGCTTGCCGCGGAATTCAGTGGTGAGGCCGCGCAGGTCGTCGTCGGAGAGGGGAGCCACCTCCTCCTCCAGCAGATTGACGTCCGACACGATCGGCTGATAGCGCTTCAGCTTGCGGGCATTGGGATCACCCAGCAGCAGCTTGAGCATGGAATCGGGCCGATATGCGCTCCAAGCAGCCTACTGAGAGCGGGCAGGGCGGCCCCGGGCGGGATTCACGCCTGCAGCAGCCGGGGTCTTGTCGCCGGTGACGGCTAGTTGGCGGGAAAACTTGCGAGGAACGACGGCAAGACAACCAACAAGCAACACCCCGCACACCAAACAACACCAATTCTGCACATTCTGTACAGAATTAGCACCGGCACCAAACAGCCTGCCGCCGCCATCAGCGAGGGTAGACTGAAAGCAATCTTCTACCCAGGCAGTGCCATGGGAATGAACATCAAGGACCCCCAAGTCCACGCCATGGCCAAGGAGCTGGCGGCCCGCCGAGGCACAAGCGTCACCGACGCGGTGCGGCAGGCGCTGAACGCCGAGCTGGAACGGCTGCCGGATCCGCTGAGCGAAGCGAGCGTGGAAGCCCGTAAGGACGCTATTCGTGAGATCTGCCGCCGCACCAGCGCCCTGCCCGAATGGCAAGGGCTCAACAGCAAGCAACTCCAGGATGCCCTCTATGACGAGAACGGGCTGCCGGCGTGACTCACAGGCTCGTTGTTGACACCTCAGCCTTGATGGCATTGCTCCTGCGGGAGCCCGAGGCCGAGGCACTCCTCGATCGCGCCGCCCGCACCGAGAGCGTGCTGCTCTCCGCCGCGACGCGTCTGGAGCTCACGCTGGTGGCGGAAGGCAGCTGTTTCAACAGCACCAGCGCTGATCTCGAAGCTTTACTCAGCAACTTGCGCGTGCAGGTGGTGCCCTTCAACGCCGACCACATGCGCTGGGCGCTGCACGGCTGGCGCCACTACGGCAAAGGGCGGCACAAGGCTGCGCTCAATCTTGGCGACTGCTTCAGCTACGGGCTAGCCAAGTCGATGGATGCGCCGCTGCTGTTCAAGGGCGAGGATTTCCAATACACCGATGTGAAGGTGCCCGCTTGAGCGCCGCGCCCATCCAGCTGATCCGGCACCGCCGCGGCGCCTGGCGCCTGCGCCGCGCCCCGGGCCAGCTGCGCCAGCTGCAGCAGCTGCTGGATGCCCATAGCTTCTGGGCCAGCGGCCGCTCGCAACGGGAGCTGAACCGGATGCTGGCCGGGAGTCAGGCCGTGGTGAGCGCCTGGCAGGGCTCACACCTGGTGGGGTTTGGCCGCGCCACGAGCGATGGCGTGTTCCGCGCCGTGCTCTGGGATGTGGTGGTGGCCAGCGAGCACCAGGGCCGTGGTCTGGGCCGACGGCTCGTGGAGGCGCTGCTGCAGGAGCCGGCCCTGCAGGGGGTGGAGCGCGTGTATCTGATGACCACCAACAGCTCCGGCTTCTACGAACAGCTGGGCTTCACGGCCGTGGACAGCCAGCGGCTGATGCTGCTCCAGGGCCGCTAGAGGAGTGGCGCCAGCTGGCCCAGCCGGCAGCCGCGGCTTT
Organism: Synechococcus sp. CB0101; assembly: GCF_000179235.2. Classification (NCBI taxonomy): domain Bacteria; kingdom Bacillati; phylum Cyanobacteriota; class Cyanophyceae; order Synechococcales; family Synechococcaceae; genus Synechococcus; species Synechococcus sp. CB0101. Next base: position 1,673,521 of record NZ_CP039373.1, on the reverse strand, counting down.
ATGAATCTCCTCGAGGCTTGCCGTGCGCTCCGAACGACCGACAAGCAAACCAAACACAGCCTCAATGCCTTCAAGGACCGGCTCATTACCTCTCACTGCAGTGAGACCCAACTCATGGGCAATCACCTCGGTGATCCACACAGGGGTGAAGAGATCACGCAGCAGCTGCAACATCACGCATACACTTGCCTAAGGAAATTCTGGAAAACCCAGCCCGTCTGCGCGAAAATGAACCTGTAATCGCAGACCAGGACTGGGTTGATGGGCGGCAAGCAGCTCGGTTTCACGGACTATGAGCTGACCACGGCCAAGAAGCGCACCAAGCGCGAGAAATTTCTCTCCGAGATGGAGGCTGTGGTGCCTTGGCAGGCACTCATCGATCTGATCGAGCCGCACTACCCCAAGGCGAGCAAGAAAGGCGGCAGGCCTCCCTATCCGCTGGCAACGATGCTGCGCATTCATCTGCTGCAGCAGTGGTACTCCCTCAGCGATCCGGCCATGGAAGAGGCCTTGATCGAGGTGCCCACCATGCGCCGCTTTGCCGGCATCGAGCTGATCAGCGATCGGATCCCGGACGAGACCACGATCCTCACGTTCCGCCATCTGCTTGAGAAGCATGGCTGGGTGAGCAGATTTTTGACACCGTCAAAGCGCTCCTGGCCGCTCGGGCGTAACCATGCGTCAGGGCACGATCGTCGATGCCACCTTGATCGCAGCGCCCAGCTCCACCAAGAACAAAGATGGGAAGCGGGATCCGGAGATGCACCAGACCAAAAAGGGCAACCAGTGGTACTTCGGCATGAAGGTCCACGCCGGCGTTGACAAGGACTCAGGCCTGATCCATTCGGTTGTCGTCACCGCCGCCAACGTGCACGACCTCACCCCGGCAGCTGAGCTACTGCATGGAGATGAGGAGGTGGTGTACGGCGATGCTGGCTACCAGGGCATCGCCAAGAGACCAGAAATGGCTGGCAAGACAGCGGAGTTCAGAGTGGCGATGCGGCCCGGCACGCGCAGGGCTCTTCCTGACACCCCGGATGGGAGGGTGCAGGATCTGATCGAGACGGCCAAAGCTCACATCCGCTCCAAGGTTGAGCATCCCTTCCGTGTGATCAAGCAGCAGTTCGGCTTTCAAAAGACCCGGCTGCGAGGCTTGGCCAAGAACCGCTGCAAAATCAACGTGCTTGCGGCACTGTCGAATCTGTACCAGGCCCGACGACAATTACTCGCGACAGTGTGAACAGGGACTTGGTGTGCCTGCACACCTCTATTTAGCCTCAAAACCAGCCGAAAGTGGCTGGATATGTGAGCCAAGGTCATCAAAAAATGGCCTCAGAGGCAATTTGCAGCCAAAACCACTCTTTCTGCTCGCTGCCGCCGCTCAAACACCGCTTGTCCAGAGTTTCCCTAAGGAATCTCTGGACAAGCGGTGTTTGAGCGACCCTAGTGAGCAGGAAAGACTGCCTTTGGCCGTGAATTGCCTCTGAGGCCATTCCCCGAGGACTTTTGGCCTCCTGTTCAGCCACTTTGGGCTGGATTTGAGGCTGAATCGAGGTGTTCAGATACACCAAGCCTATGGTCAGGCTGTGGCAAGCAACTGCTGTCGTGCCTGGAACAGATTCGACAGCGCTGCAAGCACGTTGATCTTGCAGCGGTTCTTGGCCAGGCCCCGCAGCTTGGTCTTTTGAAAGCCGAACTGCTGCTTGATGACTCGGAAGGGGTGCTCACCTTTGGAGCGGATGTGAGCTTTGGCTGTCTCGATGAGATCCTGCAGCCTTCCTTCAGGTGTGTCTGGTAGGGCCCTGCGTTTGCCGGGCCGCATTGCCACCCTGAATTCCATTGTCTTGCCCGCCATCTCAGGCCTGTTGGCGATGCCCTGGTATCCGGCGTCGCCGTAAACCACTTCTTCTTCCCCATACAACAGCTCAGCAGCGGGGATGAGGTCATGCACGTTGGCGGCGGTGACGACCACTGAATGGATTAGGCCCGAGTCCTTGTCCACACCGGCATGGACCTTCATGCCGAAATACCACTGGTTGCCCTTCTTGGTCTGGTGCATCTCCGGATCCCGCTTCCCTTCCTTGTTCTTGGTCGAACTGGGCGCCGCGATCAAGGTGGCATCCACAATCGTTCCCTGCCGCATCGTCATACCCCGCTCGCTGAGATGGGTGTTCACGGTCTCAAAGATCTGCTCGCCCAGCTTGTGCTTCTCCAGCAGGTGGCGGAAGGTGAGGATTGTGGTCTCATCCGGGATCCGATCGCTGATCAGCTCGATGCCGGCAAAGCGGCGCATGGTGGGCACCTCAATCAGGGCCTCCTCCATCGCCGGGTCGCTGAGGGAATACCACTGCTGCAGCAGATGGATCCGCAGCATCGTGGCCAGGGGATAGGGAGGTCGTCCGCCTTTCTTGCTTGCTTTGGGGTAGTGAGGCTCGATCAGGGCGGTTAACGCCTGCCATGGCACCACCGCCTCCATCTCAGCGAGAAACTTCTCCCGCTTGGTCTGCTTCTTGGCCGTGGTCAGCTCGTAATCCGAGAAGCCGAGCTGCTTGCCACCCATCACTCCAGTCCTGGCCCGCGATCACAGGGTCATTGTCCCGTGAATCGCTTCGGTTTTCCAGAGCCTCCCTAGTCAGGCTCCCTACCCGAGCCAGCGGCGGGCCTGAACGAGCTCATCATCCAGGTCGACGTCGTTGTCATCTGCCAGAGGAATCCGGAGCGAGGCCAAGTTCTCCAGAAAGATGCGTAGCGGCACCCCGGCGATGCGCGCCGCTGAGCCCACTGATAGAAATCCAGCCTGAAACAGCGACAACGCCAGGCCCGATCGCAGCACGAATGGATCTGGCAAACCCATGGGTGATCTCGCACCCTTTGGCCATCATGACCTGGAGAGCAGGCTCTGACAGAAAGACGGAGGTGAATCAGTCGATCAACCTGCCCTGTCCAGGATTCCGCACGGTCTGTACAGAAGCCTGAACACCGCCACGCTGATCACCACAACCAAGCAAGCGCGAGCAAATCCACCTGGCTGCAGGAGCGGTTTCCCAATGCACTAAGGCTGGATCTACTGGCTCCGGAGGTGCTGCGGGCCTATCAGGCCAGGCCGGAACGCCTACGGGATCGGATCGCCGCGGAGGAGCCCGGCCTCACCACCGTGGTGATCGACGAGGTGCAGAAGGCGCCCCAGCTGCTGGATGTGGTTCACAGCCTTGTGGAGGAGCGGCCCGAGCTTCGCTTCGTGCTCACGGGCTCGAGCGCACGCAAGCTGCGGCATGGAGCCGAGAATCTGCTGGGCGGGCGACTGGTGGCCGCCCACATGCCGCCCTTCATGGGCGCGGAGCTGGGCGACAGCTTCAGCCTGGAGCGGGCGCTCCAGATCTGCCTGGTGCCGTTGGTTTGGGAAGCGCCTGATCCCCAAGCCACGCTGGCGGCCTACGCCGCGCTCTATCTCCAGGAGGAGGTGCAGGCGGAAGCAATGGTGCGCCAGATCGGCGATTTCAGCCGCTTCCTGGAGGTGATCAGCTTCTCGCAAGGCAGCCTGCTGAACCTGGCCAGCCTGGCCCGGGAGGCTGAGATCCCGCGCAAACGGGCCGAGAGCTATCTGGGCATCCTGGAGGATCTGCTGCTGGGCTTCCGCCTGCCGGTGTTTCAGCGCCGCGCTCAGCGGCAACTGGTGCAGCACCAAAAGTTCTTCTTCTTTGATGCGGGCGTGTTCCGTTCACTGCGGCCGCGGGGCCCCCTGGATGCGCCGGAAGAGATCCAAGGGCTGGCGCTGGAAAGCCTTGTGGCCCAACACCTGCGGGCGCTCTGCCAGTTGCGCGCGAATGGCACACAACTCAGCTTCTGGCGCACCCGCGCAGGCCTGGAGGTGGACTTCGTGGTGTACGGCCCCAACCTGTTCCAAGCGATTGAGGTGAAGCGCGCGGCCAAAGTGACCTCAGCAGACCTGAAGGACCTCAAAGCCTTCCAGGCGGACTATCCGGAAGCGCAGTGCCTGCTGCTCTCCTTCTGTCCAGAGCCGCTGCTGATCGATGGCATCCGCTGCGAACCGTTGGAGGACTGGCTCCGCGAGCTGCGCCCCTAATTAAGAGTTAGCGATACACCTCCTTGCGATGCCCAACACGCACCACGAGAACCACCAGCTCCTGCTGCTGCCACTCGCACACGATCCGATAGCGACCCACGCGCAGGCGACGCAGTCCCTCGAATTCGCCCTTGAGCGCTGAGCCAGCTGCCGGAACCTCGCAAAGCTTGTCGATGGCAGCCACGAGGCGGAGGCGGTCGGCGTTGGGAAGCTCAGCCAGCGCCTTGGCAGCGCTGCGTTTAATCCGCAGCGAGCAGCACATCGCGCACCTCAGCCCAATCCAGAACAGGATCGGCGGGATCCCTCAGGGAAGCGGCTCCTGCTCGTAGATCTTCGATGTCATCGAGGTAGTACTCGATGGCCTGGCGAATCACGTCAGCTCGGCATCGATTCAGCTGCTGCGCGACCGCATCGAGTTCGGCCGTCAGGTCATCGGGCAGTCGGGCCGTCACCTGAGCCATCAACGCCTCCCGACATTCAAGCAAAGTCAACGGATTCGACTTAGACGCTCCGAAGCAACTGGAAAAGCTGCTAGACGGCGCTCAGAGCCAATCCACCAGGCCCTGTTTGGCCAGCCACACGAGGGTGGTTTCCAGATAAGGACGCCGATCAGCGGCCACTGCGGCGAGCAGCTGATCCACCAGCAGCCCGGCGCCGCCAGCGGCGTCCAGGGCCTGAAGCAACGCCAGGGCCTCGGCATTGCTGCCCCGCAGCCCGCTGTAAAGGCGGTTCAGCTTCACGCCGAGCCGAGCCTCCAGATCAGCGGGCACCACGCCGGGGGCCAGGCGCAACACCAAATCTGGCTCCAGCACGCTGGTGGCAAATCCTCGGAAATCAGCAAAGGGGTCGCCGCGGCTGGGTTGGATCCGCGCGCCGCCAGCCACAGAGGAAGCCTGAAGCGCTTGACCACGGCGCTCCGCCAGCTCGGCAAAGAGATCGTTGTACTGACTCACCACCACCGGCCAATCGAACAGAGCCTGAGCCCGGGCCTGGCCGGCGGCTCCCATGCGAGCGCGCAGCTCGGGCGATTCAGCCAAGGCCACCAGGGCATCGGCGGCGCGGTTCACGTGCACCGCGGTGTGCTGGGCCACGGCGCCCACGTAGGTCTGATAGGTCTCCAGTTCGAGGCTGTGGAGATGGGCCAGCAGCTCGCCGGGGGCACCGCCGGGGCTGCCGAGGGTGGGCACAAGAAAACCCTCTTCTCCATCGCGCACGGTGTAGCGGTAGCCATCCCAATCACTCACCACCACCGGCAGGCCTGCCGCCATGGCCTCCACCGGCGCCAGACCAAACGTTTCCTGAATGTTGTCCACCAAGGAAAGGAACACATCGGCCGCAGCCCAGGTTTGAGCCAACAGCTCGGGCTTCCCGCCGTTGAGGATGCTCACCTGCAGCCCAGGCGCGAGCTGCTGGGCAGCCTCGAGATACAGCTGCTGATCGGCCTCGCCACCGGGGAACCACCCCGCCAGGCCCAGCACCATCCGCCGGCCCGAGCGCTCGGCGGCCTGATGCACGGCCTGGATCATCACCTGGGGAAAAGCCTTCTCGAAATAGGAGAGGCGGCCCACCCAGAGCACCAGCAGGTCGTCGTCAGCCAGGCCGAGGCGGCTGCGCAGGCTGGCCCGGGCGGCCTGATCGGCGCCCTGCTGCATCAGCCGCGGAACATCCACCCCCAGGGGGATCAAGGGCAACTGCGGCCTGGGCTGGCGTGTGGCCCCAAAGCGCTCGGCCATCCAGGCCTCTTGGGCGGCAAACATCTCCTGCATGGCCGCCTGCACGGAGGGTGAGGTGCAAATCACCGCATCCCAGGGATGCACCGGCGCCTGGGCGGAGGCGGCGATCTGGCTGCGAATGAAGGGCGGGGCGATCGTGTGAATCAACCCCACCAGGCTGTAGGCCGCATCGGCAGCGGCTGTCCGCCGCAGCCAGGCCAGCTCGGAGAGCGCAGCAGCGCCGCGCAGCAACATGCCGGAACGCTGGGCCAAGTCGGTATCCCACAGGCCGCCGGTGGCCAGCACGCCCTGGGGCTGATGGGGGGGGAAAAACTGCTGCCCGAGCTCAGATGCACCGGCGCCGCTGCGGTGCAACACATTGATGCGGCGGTAGCCGCCATGCCGCGCGAGCGCTGAAAAGAGGCCAACATTGGCTACATCTTTGCCAAATGGTTGGCCCTCCGGAGCCTGGAGATAACCAGCCGGATGAAACAGCGTGATCTCCTCAGGCATCACGAAATAGCCGGAGGACACAAATCAAGCGGATGAAGAGATTCGAACTCTCGACCCTCTCCTTGGCAAGGAGATGCTCTACCACTGAGCTACATCCGCAGCTTGCTAGGCAAGCATGCCGGCGTCGCCGACCCCGAAAGCATGCACCACGGAGGTGCCGCTGGTCAAATGGCCCTGCTAAACCGGATCCCAACCCAAGCCCACTGTTCATGCAGGCCCTCACAGCTCTGGATCCGCAGGCGATCGAGCTGCTCAAGCGCCACAACCTCTGGCAGCAGCTGGTGCGCGCGGAGGTGGTGGCCGCTGCGGTGGGCCAGGAAGCGCTGAGCCAAGAGGAAACCGAACAAGCCTTCGCCCAACAACTCGAGCGCTCCGGCCACGACGACCTGGCGGCCCTTGAGCAGCACCTGCGCGACCAGGGCATCAACCCGGAGCATTGGCGTTGGCAGGTGCTGCTGCCCCTGCGGGTGCGCGCCCATTACCGGCGGGAGTTTCTGAGCAAGGCGGAAGCACGCTTCCTGGAGCGCAAAGAGCGCCTGGATCGGGTGGTGTACAGCCTGCTGCGCGTGCAAGACGGAGGCCTGGCCCGGGAGCTGTATCTACGCATCAGCGGGGGTGAAGCCAACTTTGCGGATCTGGCCCATCGCTACGCGGAGGGCCCGGAGCGCAACACCAAAGGGATCGTGGGCCCTGTGCCGCTGAACCAGGCCCACCCGGCGCTGGCTGAGCGGCTGCGCACCAGCACACCGGGCACGTTGCTGGCCCCGTTTCAGATCCAGGAGTGGTGGCTGGTGGCTCGCCTGGAGAGCTACACACCCGCTCGGTTCGACGACAGCGTGGCCGAACAGATGGCTGCCGAACTGTTTGAAGAATGGGTGCAGCAGGAAACGGTCGGTATCCTGAAGCGACTCAATCAGGCGTCGGACCACACCGGCCAGCAGACCTCTCCCGCATGACGGTGTCCTCCTTTGCTTCGGTGCTGCAACACGAAGCCTTCTCGGAGCTAAGTGAAGCGGGCCGCCAGAAGCTCGAGAAAGGCGCACAGCTGCTGCAATTCCGGATCGGTCAGCCACTGTGCGAGCGCAGCCTGATCCCGCACCAAGTGCTGCTGATCCGTGAGGGCACCGCACGCCTGCTCGGCTTGGAGGCCCACAACCTGATCACCCTCGGCCGCATGGGCCCTGGAGCGGTGGTGGGCCTGGCCTCCCTGCTGCGCGTGAAGGGCTGTGAAGACATCACAGCCGCCACCGATCTGGAGGCCTGGAGCCTGCCTGATGCGCTGGTGCTGGAGCTGTACCAAAGCGAGCCCAGATTTCAGGCCTGGTGCCACCGCCAGCTGTTCCCTGCTGAACTGGCCGAGCTGGCCGCCGTGTTGGCCGCCCGTGCACGCCAGGTTCCCCATGGCCTGGTGAACAGCCTCAATGCCTTGCTGGAGCAAGCGCGGCTGGTGGCGGCCAACCCTGAAGCCATCGCCGAAGCCAGAGCCACCGAGCTGAAGCTCTATGTGGCCAGCGCCAACGCCGAGGGTGCGGAGCTGGGCGACGCGCTGGTGGACAACAATCCACTCCCCTCCGCCAAGCCGCCCCTGCCCTTACGGCTGATCGCCATCCCGCAGCAGCTGGCCGACGCTCTCGAACACGGCCAAAACACAGCCAACTCGGCTGAAGGCGCTGCCACAGCAACGGCCTCAGCCGCAGCCGAAGCCCCAGCCCTGCCCCAGGCCACCAGCTTGAGCCTGGGACAAGCCAGCCTGGCGGAGCAGATCACCCTCCAACGCGGCGAGGGGCCGCTGGAAGAAACGCTGGCCTGCTTCCAGATGCTGGCGCAATTGCTGAAGCTGCCCTTCCGGCGCGATGCGATTGAAAAAACCGTGCGCGATGCCCTGCGGCGCGGCCAACAACCGAGCATTCCGCTGGTGGGGCAACTGGCAGCAGGCATGGGCTTGCACGCAGTGGGTGCCCGGATCCCGGCGGCCATGGCCACCCGCATGCAAACTCCCTGCCTGCTGCCCTTCAACGGAGGCTTTGCCCTCGCGGTGGATGCCAATGCCCGCGGCCTGAAGCTGGCCAGTCCCAAGCAGGGCTGGGTGCAGCTCGCCCCCGAGGAGATCGAATCCCACTACCCCGAAGGCATCGAGCTGGTGCTGGTGGATCGCACCACCGCCACACCAGAACAGAAGTTCAACCTCAGCTGGTTTATGCCGGCGCTGCGTCGCTACCGCGGCGTGTTGATCCAGGTGCTGATCACCTCGTTTGTGGTGCAGCTGTTCACCCTCGCGAACCCGCTGCTGATCCAGGTGATCATCGACAAGGTGATCACCCAGCGCAGCCTCGACACACTGCAGGTGCTCGGCATTGGCCTGGTGGTGGTGACCCTGCTCGAGGGCGTGCTCGGCAGCCTGCGCACCTTCCTGTTTGCCGACACCACCAACCGCATCGATACGCGCCTGGGCGCGGAGGTGATCGATCACCTGCTGCGCCTTCCGGTGGGCTACTTCGATCGCCGCCCCGTGGGTGAACTGGGCACTCGCGTTGCCGAACTGGAGAAGATCCGCAATTTCCTCACGGGCCAGGCCCTCACCACCGTGCTGGATGCGGCTTATTCGGTGATCTACATCGTGGTGATGGCTCTGTATAGCTGGGTGCTCACCTTTGTGGCGCTGGCTGTGGTGCCCATCCAGGTGGGGCTCACACTGCTGGGGGCGCCCCTATTCCGCCGCCAGTTCCGCCAGGCCGCCGAAGAGAACGCACGCACCCAGGCCCACCTGGTGGAAGTGCTCACCGGCATCCAAACGGTGAAGGCACAAAACGTGGAGATGGTGAGCCGCTGGAAGTGGCAAGAGCGCTACGGCCAATACATCGCGCGCACCTTCGAGAAAACCATCACCGGCACAGCCCTGAATGAAACAGGCCAGGTGCTTCAGAAGCTCTCCCAGCTGCTGGTGCTCTGGGTGGGCGCCACCCTAGTGCTGAAGGGCGAGATGACCCTCGGCCAACTGATCGCGTTCCGGATCATCTCGGGCTATGTGACCCAGCCGCTGCTGCGCCTCTCGAACATCTGGCAAAACATCCAGGAGCTGCGCGTGAGCTTCGAGCGCCTGGCGGATGTGGTGGACACACCTGAGGAATCCAACGAGGCCGACAAGAAGAAGATCCCCCTGCCGCCCTTGCACGGCGCTGTGGAATTCGACGATGTGAGCTTCAGCTTCAACCCCGGCACACCGGAGGTGCTCAAGCACATCAACCTCACCATTCCCCAGGGCACCTTTGTGGGCGTGGTGGGCCAGAGCGGCAGCGGCAAGAGCACGCTGATGAAGCTGATCCCAAGGCTCTACGCCCCAAACCAGGGCCGGATCCTGATCGATGGCTACGACATCGACAAAGTTGAGCTCTATTCCCTGCGCCGGCAGGTGGGCATCGTGCCCCAGGAACCGCTGCTGTTTTCCGGCAGCGTGAGCGAAAACATCGCCCTCACCGATCCCAACGCCACCAGCGAAGCAATCGTGCGCGCAGCCGAAGTGGCCTGCGCCCATGAATTCATCATGGGTCTACCGGCTGGCTACAGCAGCGATGTGGGCGAACGGGGCGCGGGCCTTTCAGGGGGCCAACGCCAGCGCCTGGCCATCGCGCGCACCCTGCTCGCCAACCCGAAGCTTCTGGTGATGGATGAAGCCACCAGCGCGCTGGATTACGACACCGAACGCCGGGTATGCAACAACCTGCGGGAAGCGCTCACCGGATGCACGGTATTTTTTGTGACCCACCGTCTCTCCACCATCCGCAACGCCGATCTGATCGTGATGCTGCATCAGGGTGCTGTGGTGGAAACCGGCAGCCACGATGAGCTGATGGCCAAGCAGGGCCGCTATTTCGCCCTGTTCCGCCAACAGGAGGCCAGCTGATGCAGCTGCTCAAGCGGGCGCAGAGCGCCATCGAACAACGGGTGCGCCAATCCCACAGCCAGGAAGCGCTGCAGCAATCACCGGTGTGGATGCGGGCTTCGGCTTGGGGTTTGGTGGGCACCACCGGATTTGCGCTGGCCTGGTTGGCGTTAGCGCAAACCGAGGAAATCGTGAGCGCTCCGGGCAAGCTCGAGCCGATCGGCAGCGTGAGCGAAGTGCAGATCCCGCTCAACGGAGTGGTGAAGCAGGTGCTCGTGAAGGAAGGCAACAAGGTGGAGAAAGGCCAGGTGCTCCTCCAGCTCGACACCGAAGCCAGCAGCGAACGGCAGGCAAACCTTGAAAAAAGCATCGCCCTCAAACAGCAGGAGCTGGCCCTCAAGCAACAGGAGCTCGAGCGATACCTCGAGCTGAACAGCACCGAGCAGCAGATGCTGCGCAAAAACCTGGCACTCCAACAGGAAATCGAACGCAGCTACGTCGAGCTCGAACGTGAAGGCGCCAGTGCCCGCTTGCAATTGCTCCAACAGCAAAACCAGGTAGCCGAGGTGCAAGGCAAACTCGAGCAAACCCAGGTGGATCGCCGCCGCCAGGTGCTGATCCTGGAGCAAACCGTTCAGCAACTGCGAGGCCAGGTGGCCCAGATGCGCAGCGACCTCGCCGAGCAAAACCTGAATCTGCGCTACCAAACGCTGCGTTCACCGGTAAGCGGCCTTGTGTTTGAACTGAAGGCCAAAGCGCCTGGCTACGTGAGCCGTACCGCTGATCCGGTGCTCAAGGTGGTGCCGTTCGACAAACTCGAGGCAAGGGTGGAAGTGCCCAGCGGTGACATTGGTTTTGTGCACACCGGACAACAAGCCGACCTGAGCATCGACTCCTTCCCTGCCACCGACTTCGGGGTGCTGGAGGGAAAGGTGCGCCAGGTGGGATCAGACGCGCTGCCCCCGGATCAGCTGAAGCAGGAATATCGATTCCCGGTGTGGATCCGCCTGGCCTCTCAGCAGCTCAAGCTGAAAAGCGGCCGGTCTCTCCCGCTCCAGGTGGGCATGAGCCTGCAAGCGAGCATCAAGCTGCGCAAAGTGAGCTATTTGCAGCTCTTGCTGGGCAGCTTCAAGGACAAAGCCGATTCGCTCCGCAAAATCTGACGCCACGCGTCATCAACCCCTGACAAAATCGAAGGTTCCAACTCACTTGCTGGCACAGCAGCGCTCTGTATAATTGACCTGCGGGAGTCCGTGCTCTAACATGGCCCCGAGCTCTCTTTCGACTGAGAACCTTGGCTTTCACCACAACTGTCGGCGCCGGCGGTACTTCCCTGATCGGCACTTCTGGTGTTGATACAACCACTTTTGCGCCCGGCACTCTCGCAACCGCAGTTTTCATCGGCGCACAAGGCGATACCGATTTCATCACGCTGCAAACAAACCCAGCCAACAACTACACCATTCGCGGTGGTGCTGGTGTTGACACAATTAATGCTGCAGGCTTCCGCAACAGCCTGGTTACCGGCGATGACGGTGATGATCTAATCACTATCACTGGCACCATTCAAACGGCCACCGTTTCCGGCCTTGAAGGTAACGACACCATTGCCGTCCAGAACATCAACGGTGGCCTGGTCAATGGCAACAATGGCAACGACACAATGAGCAGTGGATCCACTGCTTTGTCGACTTTCACCAACAACGGCAAGCTTGTTGGTGGCCAAGGAAACGACGCAATCACTCTGGGCTCTGCTGGTTTCTCAGTCACCCTGACGAGCGGAATTGTTAACGGTCAGGATGGTGATGACACAATCACCATCACGAACGTTGCTGCCATGACTGGAAGCGGTTCGACAATTTATGGTGGTCAGGGTAGCGACACCATCTCCGCTGCTGGCAATGCTGCTCGTGCCGTCTTCATCTCAGGGGATCTTGGCGCTGACAACCTGACCGGCAGCGGTGGATCTGATACTGTTTCTGGGGGTGACGGTAACGACCGTATTACTGGCGGTGCTGGCGGTGATTCCATGTCCGGCGGCTCTGGTACTGACACCTATATCCAAGGTGGTGCAGCTTCGGGTGTATCGGCTTTCGCAGCTGTTGCTGGCGCTGTCTACACCTATGGCGCAGGTGCGGTTGATTTCATCACCGATTTCGCCTTCGGCCTGAACGGTGACATCATCAGCGGAATGGGCGGTGGCGCTACAGCACCCACCAACTTCAACCAACAAACAGCAGCCCAGCAAGCCGCAAACGCAGCCGGGACTGTCTACTCTGTCTCTGGTAGCTTTAACGCAACCACCGGCGTCTTCACAGCCGTTACCAACAACAGCGGCAGTGATACCCTTCTCGTAACCACAACAGCCGTTGGTCAAACAGTTGCAGCTGCACTTGCAGCAAGCAACAACTCTATTATCCTCCAGTCTGTTAACCTTACTACACTTACTGCCTCGAACTTCGCCTGATTCATTCAGGGCTTTATCAACAAGGGAAGCCTTTTGGCTTCCCTTTTTCTGTCTTTGTGCCTCTAACTTGCAATCAAGGAATCCCTCAGAAGAGCTCTTCGGCGCCAGCGCCCAATCTAGAATTACCAACCAAATGATGGGTATTTTTGAGCTAATAGTTGATTTTCTTGATTTTATTAGAGTTAGAAAAAAATATTGGCTGGCGCCCCTAATACTCTCTCTCGTGGCAATGGGTGCTCTACTAGTGTTTACAAAGGGATCAGTTGTGGCTCCCTTCATTTACAGCTTGTTCTGAAGCTTTAGCTAATGCGCAAGCTCCTGGCGATCAATCTGCTGGTATTCGTAGCTCTGCTTGCAGTGGCCGAAACCACAGCAAGCTTAATTGAGAGCCGGGAGGGTAAATCTCTAGCGCTTATGAGGCTGGCCGAACGCCTGAAGACGGATCCTGCGGGACCTGAGCAAACACAAACCCGCTGCTCCACGACAACCAGCTGGAGACCAAACACACCCTTCCAGCCTGATCCCCTTCTGGGTTACTGGTATCGCGCGAAGACCAGTGCGAGCGGCACCATCAACCTGGCCCAGCCGATCCAGCGAGATGGGATCGTGGGCAAAGTTGACCGCTACGTATGGAGCATCGGCACAGGCCCTTGGGGTGAACGGCTCAGCCGACCACTGTCTGCTACGTCCCTGCCGTCAGGATCCCCATCGGTTCTTCTTCTTGGCGACAGCTTCATCCTCGGCGCCGGTCTCTCCGATAACTCCTCCCTGGGCTGGCAACTCCAGAGCTTGGTGCCCGATCGCCCCGTAGCGAACTACGCAGGCGGCGGCTTCGGGACGATCCACCAATTACTGCTGTTGCGTGATGCCACAGGCGATCAAAGGCTGATTCCAGCAGCCCTGGCCCGCCAGTTGCGCGGCGGCGATGTGCTGCTCGGCTACGCCGACTTTTACCCGCGCCGCAACGTGGCCGCACCCTCGCGGCTGCGCACGTTCCAACCCCGCTGCAGCGGCCTGCAGCCCACCGCTGAACAAGCCAAAGCCTTCTTCCATCCCCGCGCAAGCCTCCGCCAGGGTCAGCTGCAGATCGATCCGGTGCCCCTGTTTCAGGCCCACAACGGCCCGGATCCCAGCCAGGGCGAGCAAGACGCTGTGACCATCGCGCTGCTCGATGCGGCTCTGGCCAAGGTGCAGCAGCTCGGCGCCCGCCCCACAATTCTCTGGATCGAAGGCAGCGATCAAAGTGCGCCGATCATCCACCTGCGCCGGCGCGGCGTGCGCATCCTCGACCTGCGCCCGCAGAACAACGGCCTGTGGACGCACGACACGCTGATGCCCTTTGACAATCACCCGGGGCCGCTCACCGCAAGCAACTGGGCTCGGACGATTGCCCAGGAGCTGAGCAACCGTGACGGCTCACCATGAAGCAGAGTCCCTGGAATCGCTACTTCCAAGCCACCAAGACGGAAAAACTCAGGCTCAGCGACCAACAACGAACGCGCTTCAGCCGAGCTCAGGCGCGTCTGCGTGTGCACGGGCCTTTCAGAACGTCACGCTTTAAAGCGTCAGCAGCCTCACCGAACGCAGCTACACCACAGGCATCGCGATCTTCCTCGCCTATTCGGGCCTGGAAGCTCTGGCGTCCGCCATGGGCGAAGAAGCCCACACCTGGACACACGACGATGCAGGCCTAGCCAAACGTCTGAGAAAAATCCTGAGCGGCCTGGATCTCAGCCATCCCGATCGACAGGAAGGAATCGGCTGGCTTCTCAGCAACGTGACCTTGCTCAGAAAGTTACAGGAGTTTCAGGTGGGTCAAAGCAACGACGTGTTCCTCCTCGCCCAAAGCCTCCGGCACATGGTGGCGCACGGCTCCTTCACCACACACGGCCTCAACATGTTCACCAAGCGTGAATGTGACGCCGTGGAGGAGCTGCGCCAGCTGATCTTTCGCTTCTGTGATCAACGCCTGAACCAATGGCTGGATCAACAGCTTCAGGCCGATCCTCAGGGCTGATCAGCCCAGAGCAGATCACGACGCACAGCCGGAGGCGACCCCCCGACAGGCAGGAGGTCAACTTAGTCGACTAGGATCAAAGGTGTTGTTGGATACCGGCATGCGACAAGTGAACATGCACGAGGCCAAAACCCACCTCTCTCGCCTAGTGGAAGAGGCTGCAGCTGGTGAGTCTTTTCTGATCTGCAAAGCGGGCAAGCCGATGGTGCGTGTCACCTCCATCGACCAGAGCGACGCCCCAAGGCCTCTCCCGCGGCGCCTGGGGCTGCTGGAGGGCCAATGTTCTGTACCAGACGATTTTGATCGTTTTGGCAGTGAGGCCATCGCCGATCTCTTCGAGGGGGCATGAACCGGCGATGCATCTCCTGCTGGACACACACCTGCTGATCTGGGCCATGGGCTCCCCGCAGCGGCTTCCCAACGGTCTTGCAGACATGCTCGAGGATCCAGGCAACACGCCTTTATTCAGCGTGGCCAGCCTCTGGGAGCTCGTGATCAAGCAGGCGCCTAACAAGCCAGACTTCAACGTGCAGCCTGCCCTGCTACGCCGCGCGCTGCTGGAGTGTGGCTGGCAAGAACTCACGATCACCGCCAACCACGCGCTGGCTGTTGCCGACCTGCCACCACTGCACCGTGACCCATTCGACCGGCTGCTTCTTGCACAGGCGAAAGCCGATGGCTTGCTCCTGATCACCGCCGATGAGCAGCTAGCTCGCTATCCCGGCCCCATCCGCTGGATGGCCCCATTGCGTCCCTCAGAGGAATCATGACCCTGCGACAGAACCAACCCTCAGCTTGCCGAAAACCTGCTTGACGTCATCCGCAGCCTGCCCGCAGCGGAGCGCCAATGGCTGCTTCTGCAGCTGGAGCAAGACAACGGCGACATGAGCGCCAACACCCTGGCTCAGATCTGACCGTCGGTCAGGGTCTGCACAGGAGCGCTGAGCACCCATCACCGGTGCAAGGCCATCCACAAGACCCGCCCACGACAACGAGCCTCGCTTCAGCCAAGACTCGTCAGCACCCTCTTCCGAGGAATTCAGGGCTCTTCAG
Source organism: Synechococcus sp. CB0101 (assembly GCF_000179235.2). Lineage (NCBI taxonomy): Bacteria > Bacillati > Cyanobacteriota > Cyanophyceae > Synechococcales > Synechococcaceae > Synechococcus > Synechococcus sp. CB0101. Next base: position 1,657,795 of record NZ_CP039373.1, on the reverse strand, counting down.
CCGCAAATGAGGCATACTGGCGTAAGTGAAGGGCAAGAGGGTGGCGGTTCAAGAGCATGCCAGCGCAACTACGCTGAGCGAAAGCCTGGTGCTGCGCAAGGCCCTGCAGCGTGCCGGAGAAGAACTGGGCTTATCAGCACAGGAAACGGCTCAGGCGATTGGCAAGAGCCGAACCTTTTTTGAGCGGGCACGAGGTCACAGTCGCATTGATCGGCACACGCTGCAGATGCTCGCGCTGATGCTGCGCTTGCATCGCAGTTTGTCGGCACTCGTTGGCGACGACACAGAACTGATGCGGCATTGGATCAACACCGGCAACCATCACACCGGCGGGGTTCCGAGAGAGCAACTGCAGGATCCGCAGCAGCTGGTGGAGCTCGTGCAGTATCTCGACGCCATGCGAGGCCGGCCTTGAATCCGGACCTCAGCGACCTCATCGACCTGGACGGTGTCGTGATGAGGTTGGTCGAGCAACAGGGGGCTGAGGCCACACGGAGGCTCACAGACAGCCTGGATGAACAGGCCTGGCTCGAACGGTTTCTGGAAGACAGCAAACCGGATGCCCCCGATGCCAAAGAATGCCCTTTCAGGCATCGCCTGTTGCTGGCACCGTTTCGCTACCAAAAACGCCACGGATCTCGATTTGCAAGCCGATGGGAGCGCGGGCTGTTTTATGGCTCACGCAGTCGTTTTGGCTGTCTTGTCGAGGGAGCTTATTACGAATTTGTCTTTCAAAGTGGGCCAGAGCGGCCCTTCCCCAAATGCTCTGCACTGCGCAAAACGCTCTTTCAAGTGGAAATGCGCACGCCAATGGCATTGAAATTACAGAATTCAACCTCATCAGAGCTGCAGCGGAAGCTACGCGATCCCGTGGATACCAATTTCTGCCAACAGCTTGGGCAGAACATGCGTGAGGCAGGCATTCACGCATTTGAGTATCATTCGGCCCGCTACAAAGATGATATCGTGCAGGTTGGCGTGATCAGTTGTTGCGTATTCAGCAGCATGCCATTTGACCACATAGACGTACAGATGGAAGCCAGCGCCGATCAAGTTGTTTTCCACTGCCTTGACAACCACAGCGTGAACCACTTTGACCGCGAGCAGTTTCTGGCCAATGGCTACCTACCGAAGCCGAGCTAAGGACGGATTGGCAATTGCTGCAGATCACTAGCGAGCCTCGCCTCCAACAACGGAGACTGAGGGGCAAGTGATCACGATCGACGTGAGCGATGCAACTGAACGTGGTTACAGCACAGGAATGGTGATTTCCCTGGCGTACTCAGGCATGGAAGCACTGGCCGCGGCCATGGGAACAAAGGTTCATGAATGGGAGAAGAATGATCAGAAACTCGCTCTCAGGCTCAACAAGTTACTGGCCGGGGTTGACCTCAATCACCCCGAACCACAATGTTTTCCTGATCGCACGCAGTCTCCGTCACATGGTGGCTCATGGCTCATTCACAACCCATGGCTTGAAGATGTTTACGAAGCGTGAATGTGACGCCGTTGAGGAGTTGCACCAGTTGATCTTCAACGCCTGCGATGAGCGCCTCGGGAAATGGCTTGACGCGCAGCTCCTCAACGAGGCATCTACTCCAATAGTGATGAATCATCACCATGAGAAGGGCGCCTGAGCCCACAGGGTCTGTGACTAACAATACGCGCGTTAAATGATGGCAACAAGTGATGGCAATAAGCCCTCTCCACACACCACGACAGCAGCACAGATCTTGGGCAACCCTGCGATGCGCAACAGCAACCAGGCAGGTGGCTTGCCAAGTTCGAAAGCAGCCCCACGCCTTGCAAGTGGAGTACCAACAAGTTCTGCAGAGGGTAATCGGCAGCCTTGATTCAGGGTATTGATCTCTACGAAGGAGGCTGAGCCGGCAGGATGCACCTGTAGGCCGTGCGCACTACCGTGAAACTCCACGATGCACTGCTGGCTCAAGCCCAGCCGCTATGCGGTGAGAACGAGCGCTCGTCGACTGTCAGCCCTGGGCAGCAGTCAGCCGGATCTGGGGCCAATTCCACGGCGACGCAGCGCCGCATGAGGCTCACGGGCCCCTCACTCTGGGTGGATCACCTGCGCCATGCATTGCCAGATCTGGCGTCTGCCCGGCGCTTGCTGGCCCTGGCTCAGAAGTTGGGTCAGGCCTGATGCGTAGCCCGCTCCTGCTGATCGTGGGCATGCACCGCAGCGGCACCTCTCTGTTGGGCTCCCTACTCCCGGCCTGCGGCATCGCCATGCCCGGCCCCCTGATCCCGGGCGACACGCACAACCCCGAGGGCTACTTCGAGCGGGCCGACGTGACGGCCCTGCAGGAGCAGCTGCTGATTGATCTGGAGCGCTGGTGGCCAGCGCCCCGGGGCATGCAGCCCTTGCCCGAGGGCTGGCTGGAAAGCTCACTGGGCCAAACGGCCCTGGCAGACCTGATCGCTTTGCTGGAACCGGAAGCCAAGCACCAGCCAGGCCCGTGGGCAATCAAAGACCCCCGCAGCAGCCTGTTGCTGCCACTGTGGATCGCGGCTTGCCAGCGGCTTGAGATTCCCCTGAAGCTGCTGCTAGCTGTGCGCGATCCCGCCGAAGTGATGGTGTCGCTGGTGCGGCGCGATCAGGCCGCCACGGGCATGGACGGTTGGCGGGCCCAACGGCTCTGGTGGCAGCACAACGCCCAGGTGCTGCGCGAAGGCCGTGATCTGCCACTGCAAGTGGTGAGCTACAGCCACTGGTTTCAGCCGCAATCAGCCCTGGCCCAGCTGCAGCAACTGGCCCCAACCATCAGCCAGGAGCAACGGCATCAGGCGCTGCAGGCGATCAAGCCGCAACACCGCCGCAGCCAGCGGCAACCGCTGCCCGCTCGCTTAGCCCCACCAGTCCAGGAGCTGTATCAACACCTGGAGCGCTTGGCGCTCAGGCCTTCCCAAAGGTCGGCCACCGAGCAGTGGCTGGATCAGCAGCCCCCCCTCTCGCCCTTGGCGCCGCTGCCCCGGCGGCGCAGCCAACTCAAACGCGCCATCCAGATCCGGCGCGGCCATGCTCCCAGCAAGCAGGTGGCCACCCACCCCTGGGGCTACCTGGCCGAGATCACCTGCGGCAGCCAGGGGCCAGCCGCCGAGCATCAGCTCGCCTTCTGGCTGGAGCATGGCTTTCGAGATTTTGAGCTGAACCAGTGGGCAGCCCTGGCGGGTGCCTGTCCGGCCGCCATGCCTTGGCCAGCGCCAGGCAACGCCGTCACCCTCCAGGTGCGTGGGGGTGATCTGAACGCATGGCCAACCCATGCCTGGCTGCAGCATTGCCCGATCCAAGGGGCCGCTTCCATCCAAGCCGCACCGCTGGCAGCCGCGGAGGCCGATGCCATCGCGCTCAACCTCGCGGATCTCAGCCCCGGGCTGGCCTGCGCCGCTGAGCTGCTAGCCATGACCGCCCTGGAGCGGGTGTGGGATCCCAACCCGGAGCGCGTGCGCCTGCTGCGCCAGTTCGGGGTGAACGCCTCCTGGTTGCAAGCGGCCGCCGTTGGCAATGGAGCGCTTCGCGGCAGCGCCGCAGACTGGGCCGCCTGCAGCGCAGTCCTGGGCCTGCCCGCGCCTGATGCCCTGCGCCGGTTGGGCGACACCGTCTGCCTCGGCAGCGGTGGGGAAGCCTGTGATCAGGGGCTCCAACCTCCCCTGCTGGGGGTGCCTGGGTTCGATGGGTTGAGCATCGCTGGCCCAGAGCAAGCCAGGTTGCAGGCGCTGTGGCTGCAGGGTTGTCTGGATGCCGGCCTCGAGCTGGTGCGGTTCCAACCCACACCCGCTGAACAAGAGCTGGAGGGATGGAGGCTGCTGATCCAGCCTGAGCAGACCGGTCGCACCCCGATCCTGTTGCTCAGCGATCCGATCGGTGCCAGCGAACTGCTGGAGGAACTGCACTGGTATCGCCAGGGCTGTCCGCCCCCTGAACCCTGCTGCACCCCAGAGCCCGAGCACAGGGTGTTGCTGGAGCGCAGCCAAGGCCGCTGCCACACCGCCGTGTGCATCAGCCTCTACAACTACGGCCCTCGAATTCATCAGGCACTGGAGAGCGTGCTCCATCAGGAGCAGGCCAGCGGCCTGGAGCTGATCGTGGTCGACGACGCCTCCACCGACAACGGCGCCGCCGTTGTGCGGTCTTGGATGAACGAGCACCACGGCAGGTTTGCCCGCTGTCTGCTGCTGCAACACACCGCCAATGGCGGCCTCGCCTCAGCCCGCAACACCGCCTTTGCCGCTGCCGAAAGCCCCTGGTGCTTCGTGCTCGATGCCGACAACCAACTGGATCCCCTAGCCGTGGCCCACTGCGGCTTGCTGGCCGACGCAGCGGATCCCAGCTGCGCCGTGATCCACAGCCTGATCCGTGTGCAACCGGAAGCCGGCTGCCACGACCCACGCCACCTGGTGAGCGATCTGCCCTGGCAGCAGGAGATCTTCAAGCGCGGCAACTACATCGATGCCATGGCGCTGGTGCGCCGAGAGGCCTGGCAAGCCGTGGGCGGCTACGCCCACATCCCCGGCGGCTGGGAAGACTTCGACTTCTGGTGCTGCCTGATCAACGCCGGCTGGCACGGCCAGCTCTGCCCCCAGGTGCTCGCCACCTACACCAGCCACAGCAGCTCGATGCGCGCCGCCCACACCACCAGCCAGGAACGCCGCCTGAGCCGCCTGCTCCAGGCGCGCCATCCCTGGCTGGAGCTGCCCCAAGCGCGAGATCAGGCGATGTGGCCAACTCAACCAGCCTCCAACTCCCGCTGAAGAGCGGCCCACGTGTCGGGGAGATCGCCTCGGCGCACCATCCTCGAAAACACGGCATAACAGTCATCACGGTCGCCCTCTTTGCGAGGAAAACCGAGCCACAGAATCAACAACACACGCCGGCCCTGCGCCTCAAACGGCCGAAAGAACAAGCGATAACGATCCGGTAGACCAAGGCCTTTCAATCGACCGTAACGCCGAAGCGGGCCACTCAGAGCAAAGCGAGCTGCATAGGGATCAGCAGCAATGTGCTCTTTGATCCCCAACATCACTGCGGCCAACAACTTCACCTGCGGATGTCTGCCGTAAGCCTCGGCATCCAATTCTTGCTTGAGACGACGAACCTCGCGCTTAAGATCGGCATACTGGCGCGCAAATAGCTGAGGTTGAAACGCAATCTCCCAGCCATGGCGCTGCAGGGGAGGGGTCATTCCTGCGGCGCTGGAGTGTCGAGATCAACCACAACACCGGCCAACAGCTCCTCATCGTCGGCTGCCATCGCTTCGCTGTACAGCACAGGTCCATCGGCTGCACTGAGTGCCTCGCGAGTAAGGAAGTCGAGAAACAGCCCCAGCATCAGGCTTTCATCCTCTGCTTCGTCTAGAGCGGGCTGGGCCGGCTCTAGATGAAGCAGGAGCGTGCGATCGCTCAGCACCTCGATCTGCCCGGAAGCGCCATTGAACTGAGGGTGATCGCGATAAAACGAAGCCGGCAAGCGCAAGCCAGAGGAATTGCCGATCCGCGCCGGCGTCACGCGGTATGGAGATTGGGCCACAGAGACGCCCCAGATCATGGACTTACATCACGTTAGTCCCGCCAGCAACAAGGGTGGGGCGCTACTGCCCATGTGAGCCTGGCAACCCTGGATGCCTGGCACAGCTAGCTGTTCGCCCCAGGTCCAGATGGCTTGCGTGCGATCCGCATCGGGGGCCTAAGGGGCGACGATCCAATGCAGGTGGTGTTGAGTCCGATGAGCCGGGAAATCGTTCACTTTGAGGCGCCGCCACGCCAGGGCCTTGAAACAGGGCTGCAGCAACTGATCCACTGGTTCAACAACCCTCCCAGCGATCTGGATGGGCTGATTCGAGCCGGAATCGCCCACGTCTGATTCGTGACCCTCCATCCCTAGGACGACGGCAATGGCCGCCTAGCCAGAGCCATCACCGATCGCGCCCTGGCCAAGTGGACGCACACGAAATCCGCATCCACCACGCCTTGACCCTCTCGGCGCGGATCCAGGAAGAACGCGAGAGCTACTACCTCCAGCTCGAGCGCTGCCAGAAGGGCACACTCGAGATCACCGAATGGCTGCTGTGGTTCCTGGAGCAGCTGAGCGCTGCTGCGCAGCAAAACGGCCGGGTGGTGAACGCCGTGCGCGCCCAGGCTCTCTTCTGGTGGACCCACCGCCACACCAGCTTCAATCCGCGCCAGCGCAAACTGCTCAATCGCCTCCTGGATGCGGAGCCGGAAGGGTTTGAGGGCGGCCTCACCCTGCGCAAGGCCCTCAGCCTCACCCGCACCACCGCCTACCGGATCCGCTGGCTGCAAAACATCCTTGCAAATCCGGACCCTGGCTCCTGATTTGCAAGGAAGAATCCCGAGATCACGACGACGCCCACCGCTCAACACGCGGCGGCCAGGCCAGACGGAAATGGGGATTATCCAAGCTGAGGTTGGGGTTGTAGGCCGGATCGTGCGGTAGCTGATCACCCCAGCGCTGCTGCATCCAATCCACCTCCGCCGCAAAGCGAGCCGCCTTCTCAGCGCTCAGATCCTGTCCGCGGCTCACGGATTCATGGTGGATCAAGCGCGCTGCCGGTGCATAAACATTCTGCAGGCCTTGCTCACGCAGCTTCAGGCAGAAATCCACATCGTTGAACGCCACTTTGAGCTGCTCTTCATTCAGCCCGCCCACCGCTTCGTAATGGCTACGCCGCACCAGCAGACAAGCACCTGTCACAGCCGCCATCTCCTGCGTGAGTTGCGCCCGTGAGAAGTATCCAGGGTGATCACCCGGCCAGCCGAGATGCGCATGATTGGCCACACCGCCCACCCCCAGCAACACCCCCCCGTGCTGAAGGGTGCGATTGGGATAGAGCAAACGCGCGCCCACAGCCCCCACGCCAGTCCGCAGCGCCTGCACCACCAGCTCCTCCAGCCAGCCGGGATCGACCACCTCAATGTCGTTATTCAGCAGGCAGATCAGCTCGCCGCTGGCATGATTCACAGCCCGATTGTTCAGAGCCGAGTAGTTGAATGGGCTGGGATCAGGCAACACACGGATCTGGCCCTGCTGCTCCAGACCCGCCAGGAACTGCAGGGTGGCTGGGTCATCGGAGCCGTTGTCCACCACCAGCACCTCAAAATCTGGATAGCGCGTGCGCTCCAGCAGGCTGATGAGGCAGGGCCGCAACACCTGGAGGCCATTGCGCGTGGGGATGATCACGCTCACCCGCGGCGGCAGCTCGGGCAGCGCCAGCTCGGCCCGGAAGCCAACGGGTGTCCAGCTGATCTGCCGCAACGGCAGGGCGCGCCGCTGCAGGTGTTCGCTGATCGCCCGCTCGGCCGCCTGCACGGTGTAAGGCTTGGCTTTGGCGCCGCCGGCTGTGCTCTGGGGATGCACGCGCCAGTGATAGAGCACTCGTGGGATGTGCACGATCTGCTCGCGCCGGAGCTGCTCGCTGCAACGCAGCACCAGATCGTGATCCTGGGATCCTTCAAAGCCTTCGCGGAAGCCACCCACCCGCCGAACCAGATCGGTGGCGTACACACCCAGATGGGAGGACATGTTCTGCCCCTCCATCAACACAGGGTTCCAATCGCCCTTGAAATAGGGATCGAACAACTCACCGGCCGGGCTGAGCTTGTCTTCATCGGAATAGAAGAGCCGCGCCTGCGGGTGCTCGGCAATTGCCTTGGCCACCCAGATCAGCGCCTCATCCGGCAGCAGATCGTCGTGATCCAGCAACGCCACCCAGGGCGCCTGCACCAGCTCCAGCGCACTGTTCGAGCTGGCGCAGATGTGGCCGTTGCGCTCGCGGAACACCACCTGTATGCGCGGGTCGGCAGCCATCGCCGCCTCCAGCAGCGGCTGGATGCGCGGGTCAGTGGAGCGATCGTCTGCAATGCAGAGTTGCCAGTGGGGATACAGCTGCGCCCGCACCGAATCGATCGCCGCCTGCAGCCACTCCGGCTTCGGGTTGAACACCGGCATCAGCACGGCGATCGGCACCGGCTGGGGCAACGCCTCAGCCCAGGCCGCCATGGCCTGCTTCTCCTCAGCCGTGGTTCCGAACTCCGCGCGCCAGGCCTCGTAATCCACCGAGAAGCGCAGCGGATCGCTGATGCGCCGCAACCGATCCAGGCTCGCTCTCGGCCCTTCTTTCAAGGTGCGCCACACAAACCGAGGGGCACGCAACAGCACCCCCGGATCACCCCGCAGCACCTGAGCTGATGTGCGCAGCCGGCGCAGCAGGGTGCGGAATTTCATCGGGGCAACCAAGCCACCAGACCGTAAAGCCCGAGCGTGCGCAGGGGCCCATGCTTCCAGGGGAGCTGCTCGGCTGGTAGGCGCACCAGCGCCCACCAGCGCCGCCTCCGCCGCAGGTGCAGCAGAGAGGGAAGCGCCGAAATTGGCAACCCATAGCGCTGTTCAAACAGCTCTGCCTGCTGCAACGCCGCTCGGGTGTGGCCTCCGGCAGCGGGATCCGCCAGCAGCGCCTGAAGCCGCTGCCGCCAATAGGGCAGGCCCAGCCCCTGAGCTCCGAGCACGTTGCTGCCGTGTTGGCGATAGAGCACCCCAGGCTCTTCCACCAGCGCGATCTCACCAAAGGCACTGGCCACCAAGGCCAGCCACCAGTCATGCATCAGCGCTTCCGGAGGGATCGGCAGGGCCTTCTGGAGCAGAGCCCGGTTCAGCAGGGCCGTACAACCGGTCACCACGTTGGTGAGGGCCAGATCCACCGGATCGGTGCGCTGGGGATCTAAGCGCTGGCGCTGGAGATAGCGGCAGCCCAACCGCTCGCCTGCGGCATCCACCAGCTCCAGATCGCCATGCACAAGCAGTGGTGTGGTGCTGCCGCGGCTGGCCTCCAGCTGCTGCATCAGCGCCAAAGAGCTCTCGAGCTTGTGGGGCAGCCAGAGATCGTCTTGATCCGCCAGGGCCACGTAGGGAGCCGTGGTGGCTTGCAGCAGCCGATTCACATTGGCGGTGCAACCGAGATTGCCATCAGCGGGCAACACCTGCAGCCAGGCGCCGTAACGCTGGTGCAGCTGGCCAATCAACGCCTGGGTGCCATCGCTGGAGCCGTCGTCGCGCAGTAGCACTCGCTCAGGGCGGAGGGTTTGCGCGCTGATCGAAGCCAACTGCGCCTCCAGATAAGCCGCTCCGTTGTATGTGGGCAGCACCACCTCGATGGCGGCGGCATTCACCACAGGGCCCAACCCCATTTGCGGAAGTAGTGCCAGGCGCTGGCCAGGTTCACCGCCATCAGGCCCAGGTTGCGGTAATTGCCGCGGCCCCAGCCATGCACCACACCCGCCACCGGCAGATGCACACAGCGGCCATCGCGGGCCAGGCTGCGGGTGAGATCAGCATCCTCCAGATAGAGGAAGTAGCGCTCATCGAAGCCGCCAGCGCGGCGGAAGGCATCGCTGCGAATGAGCATGCAGCAACCACTCAGATAAGGCGCCTCGAACACCTCTTGGTAGTTCTGATCAGCCATCACATACCAGCGGTCGTAGCGCTTTAGCCAAGCCGGTTTGAGCACATCCGGCAGGAAGCGGCGGCTGAACAAGCCCAGCACCGTGGGGTGGTGTTTACAGAGCTTTTGCGGTGTGCCCGCCTCATCGAGGATCTGCGGCACCGCCAGGTTCACCTGGGGATGTTGCTGCAGCCAGCCCAATAGCTGCTCAAACGTGCCGCTGGGCCAGGAGAGATCGGTGTTGAGCACGCCGATGTAAGGCGGCAGCTGCCCCAGGCGCACCACCAGGCGGTTCACGGCGCGACCGTAGCCGGGGTTGTCGCGGTTGGTGAGGAAGCAATCGGCTCGCGCCGCCAGCTGCTCCACCGGCTCACCGGGCTGATGATCATTCACCACCACCGCATAGCCCACCTCAGGTGGCAACTCGGCCAGGCAGGCCTGCAACTGCTGCACCTCTAGGGGTGAGGGGTGATAGGCCACCAGCAACAGCAAGAGCTCCCGCTGGGCGGGCTGCTGCTTAGGAGAGGGCTGTCGCCCAGCGCTCGGCCTGCCCTCGGCCACAGGGGAAGCCGCCAGCCTTTGGCTGGCTTGAATCCGCGCCAGCGGCTGCAACCATCGCCGCAGGAACAATCCCCACAGCGCCAACACCGCCCCCAGGATCACCAAGGTGCTGCGGTGGAACCACACCGCCGTGGCCGCTGCGTTCAACAGCCAACCCGCCAGCACCGCCAGGCCCAGGGCGCTGCCAACCACCAGCAACCAGCGCTGCACCAGCTGCCGGTAGGGCATCCAGGGCCAACGCAGAAACGAATACCCCCCCAGAAACCAGGCCAACAGCAGAAACACCAGGCCAAAGGCGAGGCCGTCGGCCTGCAGCACCAGCCCAAGGTTGTGATGGCGCAGCTGAGCGGCCAGCAGCGCTCCCGCCAGCACCCCCAACAGATCCAACCCCACACTGAGCCAGAGCAGCGGCCAGCGCCGACTCATGCCTGCGTCCCGATGCGCTCGCCGCTATAGCCGGCGCGATGGCGCACCTGTTGGCACCAATCCAAATGCTCGAGATACCAGCGCACGGTGGCCTCCAACCCCTGCTCAAAGCTGTGGCGCGGTGTCCAGCCCAGCTCTGTGCTGATCTTGGCCGCGTCGATGGCGTAGCGCCGGTCGTGGCCAGGGCGATCGCTCACCCGGGTGATCAAGCGGGCATGGGGGGCACCTTCAGGCCGCAACTGATCCATCAGGGTGCAGATGGTGTCCACCACATCGCGGTTGGTGCGCTCACTGGGGGAACCGTGATCCCCAGCGCCGCCCACGCAATAGCTCTCGCCAAGGCGCCCGCGGGTGGCCGCCAACAGCAGCGCCTCCACGTGGTCTTCCACATACAGCCAATCGCGCACGTTGGCGCCATCGCCGTAAAGCGGGATCGGCTCGCCGGCTACAGCCTTAAGGATCACCACGGGGATCAGCTTCTCGGGGAACTGCCAGGGGCCGTAGTTGTTGGAGCAGTTGGTGAGCACCACCGGCAGGCCATAGGTGTGGTGCCAGGCGCTCACCAGGTGATCGCTGGCCGCCTTGCTGGCGGAATAAGGGCTGCGGGGGTCGTAGGGGGTGGTTTCTGAAAAACGGCCCGTAGGCCCCAACGAACCGAACACCTCATCGGTGCTGATGTGATGAAAGCGGAAGCGCTCGCGCCGGGCTGCAGGCAGCTGCTCCCAATGGGCCCGCACGGCCTGGAGCAAGTTGAAGGTGCCGCTCACATTGCTTTCGATGAAGGCAGCCGGCCCATCGATCGAGCGATCCACATGGCTCTCAGCCGCCAGGTGCATCACCAGATCGGGATCCGCCGCGCGAACCGCCTCGGCGGTGGCCTGTGGATCCGCAAGATCCACCTGGATGAAATGGTGGCGAGGATGGTCGCCGATGCTGGTGAGGTCGCTGGCGTAGCCAAGCTTGTCGAGATTGAACACCTCAGCAGAGCTATCGGCCAGCAAGCGCCGCACCACGGCACTACCGATGAAGCCGGCACCTCCGGTGACCAGCACCCGGGCGGTGCCCTGCGGTAAGAGATCCTGCACCGATGGGGGCCTTGAGCTCGTGGGAGCGTAGGAGAGGCCGCTGGCTGTACCTCAAAACAGCAATCAAAGAATCTGTACATCCCGTACAGATTTAGGAATCCCGGCTTTGGTTGCCTCCCTGCTGGCCTGTGGGAGCTCGGCGGCCGTTGACCACCCGTACACTGCCGCCACGGCGCGCAAGCAGTGTGAACGTTCTCTTTGTTCACCAGGGATTTCCAGGCCAATACCTGCACATCTGCCGCGCTCTGGCCCAACAGGGCAACCATCGATTGGTGGCGATGGGGATGCAACAGCCCCGCACACCGCTACCCAAAGGTGTGCAGCACGTGATCTATGGCGCCTCCAGGGGCAATGGCCAAGACGTGCACCCGCTGGCCCTTGAAACCGAAACCAAGGTGATTCGGGCTGAAGCCTGCGCCACCGCCGCCGAACAACTCAAGCGCCAGGGCTTCCAGCCCGACATCATCTGCGGCCATCCCGGCTGGGGAGAACTCTTATTTCTTCCCTACGTGTGGCCCGATGTGCCAATCCTGATGTATCAGGAGTTTTACTACCAGATTCGCGGCTTCGATTACGACTTCGACCCTGAATTTCAAGCCGAGCTCAATTGGCAGAAGTGCGCCAAAGCGCACATGAAAAATGCCAACACGCTCCTGAATCTAGAAGCCGCAACCTGGAACGTCGCCCCCACCGGCTTTCAACGCAGCAGCTTTCCCGAACGCTTCCAGCAGCGCATCTCCGTGATTCACGACGGCATCGATGCCGGTGCCGCCCCCGCCAAAGCCAACACCGGCCTCACCCTCAGCCTGCGCGATGGACAAGAGCTGCGCCAAGGCGAGCCGATCATCACCTTCGTGAACCGCACGATTGAGCCCTACCGGGGCTGCCATTCCTTCATTCGCTCGATTCCCCTGATTCAGGAGCTCCAGCCCAACGCCCGCATCGTGATCGTGGGAGCTGAGCAGGGCGTGAGCTATGGCTCCGTGTGCCCCCAAGGGGAATGGAAAGAGCGCTTCATGGCCGAAATCGAGGGCTCCTACGACCCCTCACGCCTGCATTTCGCCGGCAGCCTCAGCTACGCAGACTTCCTCACCCTACTGAAGCTCAGCCAGGCGCATGTGTATCTCACCTATCCCTTCGTGCTGAGCTGGAGCCTGCTGGAGGCGATGAGCACCGCTTGCGCCATTGTTGGCTCCGCCACCGCCCCGGTGATGGAAGTGATCCGCGATGGCCACAACGGCCTGCTGGTGGATTTCTTCAGCCCCAAGGCCATTGCTGAAGCCGTGGATCAGCTACTGCGCGATCGCAAGCTTGCTAAGCAACTCGGCGCCCAGGCCCGGAAGGATGCCCTCGCTCGCTACAGCCTCGAGAGCTGCCTACCGCGCCAGCTGGAGCTGATGGATCTGGTGGCCAGCGGTGCCCTGGGGCGTTGATGCAATGCAGCCTCTTCGCCAACAACCTGCAGCTCTCCTGATCCTGGGGCTCTTGCTAGCAGGCATCGCCCATGGCCTGTTCGAGATCCTGGCGTTGGCTCAGGCCCACTGGGCGCAACCAAATCTCTTTGGTGACAGCTTCGCCTTTGTGCAAAGGAGTGCTGAGCCCGGCTGGCTCACCGCCCAACACAACGAGCACCGCATCCTCTGGGCCAAGGCTGCCAGCGTTGTGGAAACCGAGCTGCTCAAGCTCCCGCCTGGCCAAAGCGCCTTGTTTCAGAACCTGGCCCTGATCCTGGGCTGCGCGGGGCTCTGGAGCTGGCTGTGCCGGCGTCTGCTCCACCGCAGCGACCTCTGCCTGATCACCGCCCTCGCAGGCGGGCTACTGCTGATCAATCCCTGGCAATACGAAAACCTCGGCTGGGAATTTCAAACCCCCTGGTTTCTGATCAATGCCCTAGTGCTGCTGGGGACCTTGCTGTTGAGTGTCCCCACTGAAGGACGGTGGCCTCAAGGCGTAGCCGCTGCGGGATTGCCCTGGTTGGCTCTCAGCAGCACGGGCCAAGGGCTGGCCGTGGCTGTGGCTTTCACAGCCTGTGCCTGGTTACACAGCCGCCGGCTCAGCGTCCTAGTGACGGCCTCCACGGCCTTGGCCAGCCTCACATGTTTCGTGCTGCTGCCCTATAGCAAGCCAGCTGGGCACCCGGAGCTCAACTTCCAGCTTGACTACTTCTTGCGCGCTTGGCTGGGTGGCCCCTGGCAAGGCCTCGCCGTGCTGGCTGTGGTGATCGCCGCGGTGCTGCTGGGGCGTCGCCAACCGATTGCCCAATCCGATTGGCCAGCACTGCTGATGCCTGGGTTGTTCAGTGTTTTGTTCGCGGGAATGATCACGCTCTCCCGTGCGGGCTTTGGAGTGGAACAGGCCAACTCGTCGCGCTACATCAGCCACAGCCTGATGCTGGGTCTCACCGCACTGCTGGCCCTCGCCCTGGCAGACGACCGCAGCAAGCGCCAAACCACGCCGCTGCTTGGGGGATTTCTGGTGCTGCTCACCACCATCGGTTCCTTCCCCCAGGGCCTGCAAGCCGGTGGGCTCAGCTACGCGGGCGCCTGGGCCGAAGGAAAGCGCTGGTCCGAGCAAAAGCGGCAGCGCTTCATCTGCCATGCCGAGCAGGCTTCTCTCGACAAGCAGAACCTGCGTCTGCTGGAACCGTGCAAGGAGATCCATCCGCGCCAACGCATGGTGGATCGCTATTTCCAGGGCGTCTGGCCTGTGAAGCCATTGGGATGGCACCAAGAGCTTCTGAGTGCCCAACCCGCAACCAGCGGAGCAATCCGCCACCAACTCGATCAACAAACGCCGAGCCCCGCAAGCCTCCGGCTGCAGGGCTGGGCATTCCTCACCACCGCCCCACACGAGCAGCTCTATCTCCTCGCCGACTATGGCACTAACCCACAGCTGGCCATCCCGGTGAATCAACCCCGGCGTGACGTCAAACGCGCCCACCATCTGGCCAACAAAAACGTTGGGTTTGATGCGGCCATTCCTCGCAACCACAACGGCCAACCCTTGAAGGGCGTTCGCGTAGGCACCCCCACCAAGGCCGTGCAGATCTGGGAGGATCCCAGCGCCGATGGCTGAGCAACCCGGTGTGATCCAGGCCCTGATCGCCGCCTGCCGGCCCCGCCAGTGGACCAAAAACCTGCTGGTTTATGCGTCGGCCCTGTTCTCGTTTCAGCTCAACGCGTCGATTTGGTGGGCGTCCACCGAAGCGCTGCTGGCCTTCTGCCTGATTTCCAGCGCGGTGTATTTGCTCAACGACGTGATCGATCGCGACGCCGATCGCGCCCACCCGAGCAAATGCCGCCGCCCAATCGCCTCCGGTGCCCTGCCGGTGCCAGTGGCCCTGATCGCCGCGGCCCTGATTGCCTTGCTCAGCCTGGTGATCGGTGCCGCCGTCACCCCCGGCCTGGCGGCCGTGATCGCGGGCTATGCCGTGATTCAGATCGCCTATTGCCTGGGGCTCAAGCGCCAGCCGCTGCTGGATCTGTTCTGCATCGCCTCGGGTTTTCTGCTGCGGGCCCTGGCTGGGCTGGTGGCCACGGGGCTGGGGGCATCGCCCTGGTTTCTGCTCACCATCGGTCTGCTGGCCCTGTTTCTGGCGGTGGAGAAGCGCAAGGCGGAGCTGCGCATCTCCCTGGATCGCGGCGTGGTGACCCGCCAGGTGTTGCTGCGCTACTCCCTGCCCCTGCTGCAGCGGCTCGAATCGCTGGTGGCCAGCAGTGCCTTCATGGCCTACGCCCTCTGGAGCGCCGGCCCCACCCTGCGCGGCGCCTCCACGAGCTGGATGCTGCTCACCGTGCCCTTTGTGATCGCCGGCATCTTTCGCTATCAGCTGCTCAGCGACCCCGAAGAAACCGAGCGCCGCTGCGCCCGCTACCCGGATCGCAACTGCGAGAAGCCCGAGGAAATCCTGCTGGGCGACCGCGGCATTCAGCTCACCCTGCTGGGCTGGTTGGCCACGGCGATCGTGGTAGGCATGGGCCACCGCATGGGCTGGTTGGCATGACGACGGCGCTTCGCTCCGCCTGGGTGCTCGGCAGCACCAGCACCGTGGCCATCGCCATTTGCCGCGGCCTGGCCGAACGCGGCTGTCGCCGCTTCCACCTCTTGGCCCGCAACCCAGCGCGCAATCAGGCCCTCGCCAGCGAGCTGCGCGATCGCTTCGGCGCGGAGGTGAGCTGCGAAGCCATCGATCTCCTGGCGCCACAGCTGGCCCAACCCCAACTCCAGGAGTCGTTCGACCTCTACCTCGTGGCTGCCGGCAGCCTCGGCGATGCCGAACGGGCCCGCAGCGATGCCGCCGAAGCCCAGGCGATCACCCTGGCCAACTTCACCGGCCTGATCCCCTGGCTCACGGCGATCGTGTCGCCCGAGCGGATCGAGCAGCCCGGTGCCCTCTGGGTGTTCTCCTCGGTGGCCGCCGATCGCGGCCGCCCCTCCAATTACCACTACGGCGCCGCCAAAGCCGGCCTGCTGCGCTTCTGCGAGGGCTTGCTGCTGCGCTGCCACGGCACCCCCTTTGCGGTGCGCATCCTCAAGGCCGGCTTCATCGCCAGCCCGATGACCGACGGCAAAGCCCCTCCACTGCTCTGTGCCCGCCCTGAGCAAATCGCCAGCGACCTCCTGCGCCATCCCCGGCGCCGCGGCATCGAAACGATTCCCTGGTGGTGGACGCCGCTGATGGCCCTGGTGCGCCGCCTGCCCGCCCGCCTCGCCGCCCGGCTCTGAGCACCATGAACGCCACCCTCACCGGCACCACCACATCCCTCACCGGCTGGGGCCGCACTGATCCCAGCACCGCTCTGGTGTGCGTGCCCAGTGCCATCGATCAGATCCAGAGCGCCGTAGCAGCGGCATCGCCCGGAAGCCTGATTGCCCGGGGCCTCGGCCGCGCCTACGGCAACCCGGCCCAATGCGGCGGTGGCACGGTGCTGGAGCTCACAGGGCTGGATGCCATCCAGCTCGATGCCGCCACCGGCTGCGTGACCTGCGGCGCCGGCGCAAGCCTTGACGCTGTGCTGCGGGTGATCGTGCCGGCGGGCTTCTTCCTTCCCGTCACCCCTGGCACTCGCAACGTGACCGTGGGCGGCGCCATCGCCGCTGATGTGCATGGCAAAAACCACCACGGGGAGGGCAGCTTTGCCAACCACGTTCAATGGCTGAAGCTGTTGGATGGCAGCGGCCAGCTGCGCCAGCTCAGCCCCAGTGATCCCGCCACCGCCCTGGCCTTCTGGGCAACAGCGGGCGGCATGGGCCTCACCGGCGTGATCGTGGAAGCCTGCTTCCGGCTGATCCCGATCAGCAGCTCGCTGATCAGCGTGGATACCACCCGCTTCCGCGACCTTGATGCCCTGATGGCAGCGATGGTGGAGGCCGATGCCCGCTACCGCTACAGCGTGGCCTGGGTCGACAGCCTCAACCCTGCCGGACGCGGAGTGCTCACCTGCGGTGAACACGCGAGCCGCGAACAGGTGGAAGGCAGCGGCGTCGACCCACTCCACTACGACCCCAAAGCACTCGCCGGTGCTCCGTCGCTGCTACCAGGCGGCCTGCTGAACACCTGGACAGTGCGGGCCTTCAACGAAGCCTGGTATCGCAAGGCCCCCAAACAACGGGAAGGCGAGCTGCAGGCGATCAGCCCCTACTTCCACCCCCTCGATGGGGTGAGCAACTGGAACCGCATCTACGGCCCCGCCGGGTTCCTGCAATACCAGTTCGCCGTGCCGGATGCCGCGGCCCACCTGGTGGGCACCAGCCTCGAAGCGCTGCGCCGCATCGGTGCCCCCAGCTTCCTCACGGTGCTCAAACGCTTCGGGCCAGGCAACCCCGGACCCCTCTCCTTCCCGATGCCTGGCTGGACCCTCGCCGCCGATGTGTCGGCCGCGGTACCGGGCCTGTTCGAGCTGCTCGCTCAGCTGGATGAGCAGGTGGCCGCAGCCGGCGGACGGCTCTACCTGGCGAAAGACTCGCGCCAATCTGCAACCATGCTCGAGCGCAGCTATCCACGCCTGCATGAGTGGCGCCAGCAGCGGGCCCTGCTCGATCCCCGCGGTGTGTTCAGCTCCGATCTGGCCCGTCGCGTGAAGCTCTGATGAAGGTGTTTCTTCCCGGCGGGGCCGGCCTGGTGGGGCTCAACTTGATCGCGCTGCTCCAGCAGCACCATCCCGATTGGCAGCTGCTGGTGGTGGACAAAAAGCGCGAAGCCGTGAACGCCGGCCGCCAGCTCTTCCCCGCTGTGGAGTTTCTCTGCGAAGACCTCACCACCACCAGCGGCGTGAGCTGGCCCCAACGCCTGGCGGGCTGCAACGCCTGCGTGATGCTTCAGGCCGAGATCGGCAACACTGACCCCAGCCAGTTCGAGCGCAACAACATCCGCACCACCGAAGTGGTGCTCGAGCAGCTCAAGCGCCAAGGCATCCCCCGGCTGGTGCACATCAGCAGCTCGGTGGTGAACTCAGTCGCCACCGACCTCTACACATCCACCAAGCGCGCCCAGGAGCAGCTGGTGCAACGCAGCTGGCCCGGTGTGGTGATCCTGCGCCCCACCCTGATGTTCGGCTGGTTCGACCGCAAACATCTGGGCTGGTTGGCGCGGTTCATGCAGAAGCTGCCCGTGTTCCCGATCCCCGGCAGCGGCCGCTTCATCCGCCAACCCCTCTACGTGGGGGATTTCTGCCAAGTGATTCAAAGCTGCCTTGAGCAGCCGGGCCTCAGCGGCACCTACGACATCACGGGCCTGGAGCAGGTGAGCTACATCAGCCTGATGCGCCAATTGCGCCAGGCCGTGCAGGCCCGTCCCTGGATCATCCACCTGCCGATCCCGCTGTTCGGCTGGTTGCTGCAGCTTTGGGCCCTGATCAGCCGCCAGCCGGCCTTCACCCGGTCGCAGCTCACGGCCCTCACGGCCGGCGATGAATTCGACGTGATCGATTGGCCCGGCATCTTCTCGGTGCAGCCCACCAGGCTGGCCGATGCCCTGCGGATCACCTACCAGGATCCGCGCTATTCCCAGGTGGTGATTCCCTTCTGATGGCGCCAACGATCGCGGTGGTGGGCGGCGGCCCCATGGGCCTGGCGGTGGCCTACCAACTGGCCCTCGAAGGCGCCAGGCCCGTGTTGCTGGAGGCCGACGATCGCCTCGGCGGCATGGCGGCCAGCTTCCAGTTCGCCGGGCAGACCCTCGAGCGTTACTACCACTTCCATTGCCTCAGCGACCACGCCTTCTTCCAGCTACTCGAGGAGCTGGGCCTGGCCGATCAGCTGCGCTGGAAGCAAACGTCCATGGGCTTCTTTGTGGATGGGCGCCTCTACCGCTGGGGCAGTGCGGGCTCGGTGCTGAGCTTCCGTCGCCTACCCCTGCTCACACGTGTCCGCTATCTGCTGCATGCAGCCCGCTGCCTCAGCCTGCGCCGCTGGCAGCACCTCGATGGCATCCGAGCCACCGACTGGCTCAAGCGCTGGCTCGGCCCCCAGGGCTATGCCCTGCTTTGGCAAAAGCTCTTTGCCTACAAGTTCTACGAACACAGCGACACGCTCTCGGCCGCCTGGATCTGGAGCCGCATCCGCCGCCTGGGGCAATCGCGCCGCTGGCTCAAGGAAACCCTCGGCTACCTGGAGGGCGGCTCCCAGCGCTGGATCGATGCCCTGGAGCAGCGCCTGCGGGAGCTGGGCTGCGAGATCCAGCTTTCAAGCCCGGTGCAGGCGATCCGCTCCCGGGGCCCTAGTGAGGGAGCGGTGGTGCAAACCCCGGCTGGTTTGCGCCAGTTCGATGCGGTGATCTCCACTGTGCCACTGCCGCTGGTGGCGCCGATGTTGCAGGCCGGCGGAGCCGATGCGGCACTCGTGGGCCGCTACAGCGATCAGCTGTCGGTGGCCTGCGCCTGCGTGGTGCTGCAAACCCGCCAGCCGATCACCGGCAACTTCTGGACCAACATCAACGACGGGCGCTTCGCCATCCCCGGCATCATCGAGTTCTCGAATCTGCGGCCGCTGCAAGGGCATATCACCTATGTGCCCTATTACATGCCCGCCAGCCACCCGGATTACCAGCGCCCGGATGAGGCTTTCATCGCCGATTCAATCGCCTGCCTGAAAGCGATCAACCCCGACCTTGGCGACACCGACGTGCTGGCGGCCCACTGCAGCCGCTACCGCTACGCCCAGCCGGTATGCGGCACACATTTCCAACAAACCCTGCCGCCATTGCAGCCCCTACCCGGGATCACCACGGTGGACACCACCGTCTACTACCCGGAAGATCGAGGCATCGCCGAAAGCGTGGGCTACGGCCGTGAACTGGCCAAGCAGGTCGTTCGTGAGCTGCACACCAGCGGGCGATGACAACCAAGGCCCCTGCCGCCCATTCACCCCGCCGGGAGTTTGTGCTGTTCCTGATCACCGGCGGCGTGGCCGCTCTGGTGAATGTGGTGAGCCGAGTGGGCTTTTCGCAGCTCCTGCGCTTTGAGCTAGCGGTGCTGCTGGCCTACGGGGTGGGGATGCTCACGGCCTATGTACTGGCCCGGAAGTTTGTGTTTCTCAAGAGCCGCACCAGCGTGCGTCGCTCCTTCGCGGCCTTCGCCCTGGTGAACCTATTTGCCGTGCTGCAAACCTGGCTGGTGAGCGTTGGCCTGCGCAACTGGCTGTTGCCCCTGCTCGGCATCGTGGTGCTGCGCGATCTGATCGCCCATGGCATCGGCGTGGCCGTGCCAGTGCTGAGTAGCTATTTCGGCCACAAACACATTTCCTTCCGCGCGCGCTGATGAGCGGAACCAGCCCCGTGGCCACCCGATCCCGGCCTGTGGCGGCCTTCGATTTTGACGGCACCCTTCTCGCGGGCGACACGCTGCTGATCCTGCACCGGCTGGTGCGCTCCCCCCGGGGCCAACTGATCGACGGGCTGCTGCTACTGCCAGATCTCCTGCTCTGGAAGAGCGGCCAGCACAGCACCGCCTGGTTCAAACAGCGGGTGCTGCAACAGCTGCTCACCCCAGCCATGCAGCGGCGCTCAGCGGAGCAGCGCTCAGCCTTGTTGGAGCACAGTCTGGCGAACGCCCTCTGGCGGCAGCTACGGCCCGAAGCCCTGGCCCGCCTGGAGTGGCATCGCCAGCAGGGTCACCGGATCGTGATCGTGTCGGCCTCACCCCGCTGCCTGCTTCAAGCGATCGCCGAGCGGTTGGGCGTGGAACTGATCGCCACCGAAACGAGCGATCCCAGAAACGGCAAACCAATCGAGCTGAGCTCCGCCAACTGCAAAGGCGCGGAGAAGATTCGGCGCCTACAGGCCTGGCTGGAGAACCAGCCCCTCAGCCACACCGAGCTGCATGCCTACGGCGACAGCCGCGGCGACCGCGAACTGCTGCAACACGCCGCACACCCCCACTGGCGCAGCTTCAGCGCCGAGAGTCGTCCCTACCCAACGGCTCAAGGACTGAACCGTTGGCTGACACCCCTCGCTCTGGTGCTGCTGCTTTCGGCCCTGGCTGGTCTGCTGCAGCTCGATCCAGCCACCCAAAGCAGCCTGATCAGCGGCCTCAGGCAGCTCCCCGCCTGGATTCCAGCGATTCTTGCGGTGCTAGCCGTGAGCTACGCAGGCCGCTACCTGCGCTTTCGAATGCTGCTGGGTGCGGAACGGATCGGGCGCATCAGCCGCTCAGAAGCCTGGGTGTGGTTCCAGGGCTTCGCCCTCACCGCCACCCCTGGAAAACTCGGTGAACTGGCGCGGGTGCAACAACTGCACCGCCAACTGGGCTACCCCCGCCAGCCGCTGCTGCATGCCTTCCTGGCGGAGCGGCTCTGTGATGCCGCCGCTGTGGTTGCCTGGCTTGCGGTGCTGGTGCCTGGCCAACTGCTGCAGCGCCTGAGCCCTCCGGCAGCTTCCACCCTGGGCATCAGCGCACTCGCCGCCTTGCTCGGCCTGGGCGCGAGCATCTGGATCTGGCGCCACCGTTCCCACTGGCAACACCACCTACCCAGTGGTCGCCTGGCCCAGGCCTGCCTACCCGCCTGTGCCCTGAGCCTGGTGATCTGGGGTCTGGAAGCCATGATCCTCTGGCTGCTGGTGCAGGCGATCAGCCCAACCGCCGCCTTCAACACCGGCCAGGCCATCAGCACCTATCTGCTCTCGGGCACTGCCGGCATGGCCTCTTTGCTGCCCGGCGGCCTCGGTGTGAATGAAGCGACCACCACGCTGCTGCTCGGGCAAGCGGGCATCCCCACCTCCCTCGGGCTGAGCATCGCGATCCTGCGCCGCCTCTGCAGCGTGTGGCTGATCACGTCGTTGGCGGCCCTTGCAAGCTGGAGTGATCGACGGTCCTGAAGCCATGCGCCAACGATCTCTCTGGATCTGGATGGTGGCTGGCGCAGCAGCTCTCCTGGCCTGTGCGTTCTGGTTAGGCACCCTTCAACAGCCGCTGATCGATCGCCACGAATTCCGGCAAACGCAAACGGCCCTGAGCGCTCTGTTCATGCAGCCCGGCCTCGACGGTGACTTTCAGGAAAGGTGTCACTCCTGGGCTGCCTTTCAGGCGGCCTGCATCAACGGTAGCTGCCCTGGTTCATTGAGCTCATCCGTCGGCTGATTGATCCAGACCACCTCCGGTTGACGCCAACACCTGGTTGATCGTGACCAGCGCCTTGGATTGAGCTGTCGGGCTCGTTCGTAGACGACAGCGCGGTGGCGACTGATCTCCACGGCCTGGCCATCGTGACGTTGCTGGGGCGTCACGAATTTGATGCCACTGTGGCGGTGTTGGTGGTTGTACCAACCGACGAACTCGGCGACCCACTGACACGCCTGTTCTTTGGAGGCAAATGGCCTGCGGGGGTAATCAGGCCGATACTTCACCGTCCTGAACAGTGATTCCGAGTACGGGTTGTCGTTGGAGACCCGTGGCCGAGAGAACGACCTGAGGACGCCCAGTTCTTCCAAGCGGCTTTCCAGCGTGGCCGCACGCATGGCGTTGCCGTTGTCGGCATGGAGGATCAGCGGTTGCTTCCGGCCCTTGCTGATCCGCTCTCTCAGGCAAGCACGGCTGACCAGATCCGCTGCAATGGCTGGATCTTCTCGCTCAGCAACATCCCAGGCCACGACCTTGCGGCTCCAGACGTCGATCACCAAGTAGAGGTACAGCCAGATCCCGCGCACGGTGGTGGGCAGATAGGTGATGTCCCAACTCCACACCTGGTTTGCTCCTGAGGCCCTGAGCCGTGGAACGGGGCGCGGTTCCTGTGGTGGCCTTGCACGACCGCGACGGTGAACCTGGCCATGGGCATGGAGCACCCGGTAGAAGCTGCTCTCCGAGCCGATGTACAGACCCTGATCAGCAAGAGCTGGCACGATCTGCCCTGGTGGCAGTGAGGCGTACTCCGCCTGGTTGCAGGTGAGCAGGATGCGTTGGCGTTCCTCCTCGCTCAGCTTGTGAGAGACCAGGCGGTGACTGCCTTTGCGGCGATCGTGGCCTCCGCCATCACCCAGACATGCCTTGCGCCAGCGTTTGAGTGTGCGCAGGCAGATGCCGATCTCGCCGCAGGCACTGAGAAGGCCTGCGCCAGCAGCATGCGCCTCGCCGATCAGCTCGATCGCCTTGCGCCGGTGAACGGCGCTGGTCAGCCTTCCGCGTCCTCCGAGCAGAAGGCCTCCCACTTTTTTCGCAGAACCAGCAGGGCAGCCATCTCAGCCATGGCCTTCTCCTTGCGCTGCAGCTCCTTCTTGAGGGCCTTGATCTCCCGCTGGTCCTGGGCACGGAGCCTTTCCAGCTCTTTCTGCTCCTTCAACTTTTCGTTGGCATCCTGGGCCGCCTGACGCCAGCGCTCCACCTGCTCCGGGTAAAGCCCCCGCTCACGGCAGTAGGCACTGAGCTCAGTGGCGTTCAGCCCAGCGGTCTCGAGCACCACCGTGAACTTGTCGGCAGCACTCCAGCCATCAGGGTCTTTCTCGGATGCGGGGACCACCTCTCCTTGCAACCGCCAGACCTTTCTCCAGTTGTAGAGGGTGACGATGTGAATGCCCAGCTCTGCTGAGATCTGAGCCACGCTCTGCCTGCGAGGCGGACTCATCCGCCTCCTCACATCAGCTTTAACGGCCTCGCTGTAACGACGCATTGGTCATGTCCTCAAGCCCCCGGGTGTACTGATCAGAGGGGTGACACCTTTCCTGAAACCGGGGGCGACGGCCTGCTGAACTACCAAACCCCAGTGGTGGGAGCACCCTGGAGCATCCCCTTTGAATTTCCGCTGTTTCAGTGGCTGAGCCATCAACTGGCCAACTTCACAGGCTTGAACCTGAGCAGCAGCGGCCGGCTGGTGAGTGTGTTGTTTGGGGCGGGATGCTTCTGGCCAGCCAGCCGCCTGATGCGAAGGGCAGGCCTTGGCGGCACATCCATCGTTGTGATGATCCTGCTTTATTGCACGTCGTCGATTTATTTGTATTGGAACCGGGCCTTTCTGATGGAAAGCACGGCTCTGTTCTTCACCCTGGTCAGCCTGGATTGCTACGGCCAGATTCGCCTAGAACCAACCCCGGGGACCCTCAAACTGAGCCTGCGAAGCAGCGGCCTAGCCCTCACCCTTGCAATCGCTCTGGTGGTGAAAGCCACCACAGCACTCCCGGCCCTGGCCCTGATGGGAGTCGACTGGATCTGGCAAACCCATCAGACCGCCAAAAGGCATCGGCCATTGCAGCGGCAACTCTTCGTCGCGAGCGCCTTAGCCGTGGCATTTGCGCTCCTCTACAGCTGGACCCACCATGCTGATGCCCTCAAACAACTCAAGCCGATCGGAGCCCAGCTCACCTCTTCAGCACTGAAAGCCTGGAACTTCGGCCAACCCAGCCAACGGCTTCAGGCCGAGCTCTGGGATGGTGTGGTGCTGCAACGGATGCTGTTCCCAATCGCGGCACTTCCAATCACCGGGGTTGTGGCAGCAGGGGTGTGGATCAGCAAGCCACCAAGCCGCACGTTTCTGCTGGGCTCTTTGGCACTGGCCTTCGCACCGCTGCTGCTCTTCACCAACCTCCACATCGCCCACACTTACTACCAGGCGAGCAACCAAATCTTTTTGCTGATGGTGGTGGCCGGTGCAGCCGGCCTTCTGCTCGATCAACCACAGCGCCAGCCCTGGACGCAGGGCCTCGTCTTGGCTTCCCTCACAATTATCATCATTGCCAATCTTCATCACTTTGCCCGCGAAGATTGGCCGCGTAGCCAACGCTTCAGCAGCGACAAACTTGCGATCGGCCAATTGATCGACAAGAACACACCAACCAACAGCGCCATCCTGGTCATTGGTGACGACTGGAGCTCAGCCTTCGCCTATCACAGCCAGAGACGTGCCTTCACCCAACCCAACTGGCCGGTGCTCGGTCGCAGCGCCGCTGATGTGCTCCGTGATCCTCAAACAGCGCTCGATGGATCTCCACTGGGTGCCGTGGTGAGCAAACAACCCATCGACACGACCCAGCTACCGCCAGCCTGCCAACCCCGCCAACAGCGCAAGATCAAACGCTGGCATGTGGTGATCTGCGACGCAACCGATTGAGCTGCTCCTCAGCGCCCCCCAGCCTTGAGCACGGTTTTGATGGTGCGGAACAGGATGATCAGATCCAGCCAGGTGCTGAAGTGCTTGAGGTAATAGAGGTCGTAAGAGAGCTTCAGCTCTGAATCCTCCACGCTGGCGGCATACGGGGCACACACCTGGGCCCAGCCGCTGAGGCCCGGACGCATCCAGTGGCGCTTGCGGTAGTGGGGAATGCGTGCTTCCAGCTCCTGCTCAAATTCCGGACGCTCCGGACGAGGGCCGATCAAGCTCATATCGCCACTCAGCACATTCAGCAGCTGAGGCAGTTCATCCAGGCGTAGGCGCCGCAACCACAGGCCCACGCGGGTGATGCGGCGATCACCCGGGACCGTCCAGGCCGGGGGTGCATCGGCGGGGGCCACCTGCATCGTGCGCAGTTTGAGCACCTGAAACGAGCGCCCCAGCCAACCGCTGCGCTGCTGCACATAAAACACCGGACCGCGATCCTCCAACCAGATCAACAGGGCCGCCATCAGTAACAACGGGCTTGTGAGGGTAAGCAGCCCCGCTGCCACCAACAGATCCGCCACGCGCTTCAGCTGACGCTCAAGGCTGAACAGCCGGTTCCAGGGCAGCTCCTGATAGTTGAGCCAAGGCTCAGGCAGCAGAGCGGGGGGCAAGCGCTCCAGCTGGCGCTCCAACAGATTCAGCGGGGTGGTGAGGCTCGTGTCGCGCGGGTCGCGCTCCTCAAGTTGTTCCAGCAAACGGCGCTGCTGAGGGTTCTGCTCCAGCGACGGCGCCAGAGCCAGAACCACGGGCGGTGACAAGTTCATCGCCTGCTCCAGGCTGAGGCACCGCAACGGCTGCCGCACCGGCGTGCGCCGCCAGGCCGCCAGCACCAGCTCCAGCTCTGGCTGAGGGCCCACCAATGCCACCTGAGCCTCCGGCGACAACAGCACCCCCCGCCGCAACAAGCCCCGCATCAGCAGCGACCAGACCATCAGCGGCAGCAGCCATGCGATCTGTGTGCTGCGATGCACTAGCCACACCGTCTCCGCTGGGTTCAGCAACAGGCGTGCCAGCGCCACCACCACCAGGGTGACCACTCCGGTGATCAGCACCCGTTGCAGCACCGCATTGAGGGGCAAGCGCCGCCAACGCAGCACCGTGTAGCTGCCAAACAACCAGCCCAACCCCAGATAGGCCAGCGCGGTGAACACCAACCATCCCAACTGCGGGAACACCGGCAGCGGCTTGAACAGGCTGATCAGCGCCAACAGCCCCACCAGGCCGGCGAGATCCAGGCCGGCACACACCAACAAAATGCGGCGCGGATTACGCCACGACATCACTAATCACCCGCTGCAAAGCGGCCCGCCAATGCAGGGGCGGCAACTGCAAAGCCTCACGGGTCGCCGTGCAATCAAGCAGCGAATAGCTCGGACGCTGGGCCGGGGTGGGGTAATCAGCCGTGGTGATCGGCTGGATGCGCGCTGGGTTGGTGAGCAGACCTGCGTCCTGGCCGAGCTCCGCGATCGCCACGGCGAAGTCGTACCAGCTGGCCGCACCGGCATCACTCCAGTGATGCATGCCGCAAACGCCCTGCTGCAGCACCGCCCAACAGGCGCCAGCCAGGCCCGCCGTGGCGGTGGGGCACCCCACCTGATCCGCCACCACCCCCAGCTGATCCCGTTCGGCCATCAGCCGAAGCATCGTGAGCAGAAAGTTTTTGCCCACAGGGCCATACACCCAACTGGTGCGCAGCAAGCAGAGCCGATCAGCTGGGAGCGCAGCCACGGCGGCTGCTTCACCCGCAGCCTTGCTGGCTCCGTACACCCCCAACGGATCCACTGGCTGATCCGGTCGATAGGGCGAACCTTGCGCTCCGTTGAACACAAAATCAGTGCTCACCTGGAGCAGCCGGCCCCCTGTGCTGGCCAAGGCCTCAGCCAGGGCTCCGGGGGCATCCGCATTCACGGCGTGGGCCAGCTCCGGCTCGCTTTCGGCCTTGTCCACGGCCGTGTAAGCCCCGGCATTGATCACCCAATCGGGCTGATACTCCTCTACGAGCGCCCGGCACGCAGCCGCATCGGCCAGATCCAAGGCGATCGCGCCCTCACCGCCGCTGCGGGTGGTGGTAATCAGCTCCATGGCACGGCCACCGATCGCAGCGGAGGCGCTGCGGCGCAAGGCCTGCCCCAGCTGACCGGCGCCACCGGTGAGGATCACCTTCATGGTTGCTGCACCCAATCCACCACAGACAGCCCGCTCATGCGCGTGAATTCGCGCAGGTTATGCGTAACCAGGGTGGCGTCCACGGCAAGGGCATGGCAGGCGATCCACAGATCGTTGGCGCCGATCGGCGTTCCAGCCCGACGCAACGCCGTGGCCTGCTCGGCGTAATGGCGGCAGATCTGGGAATCCTCGGGATACAGCACCTCCACCTGGCGAGCTAAGTGATCGAGCTGTCGTTCCACAGCATCCCGCCTGGAGCTACCCACAGCCCCCTGCAGCAATTCCGCCCAGGTGATGAACGACATCGCCAACTGGGCGGTGCCGGGCAGTTGATCGATCCGCTCCGCCACCTCGGGAGGACGCTGTTTGATCAGATAAATCAGGATGTTGGTGTCGAGCAGATAGATCACAACCCCTCACGGGTCTGGATCGGCTGAGCCTCCGCACGGGATTGCTCCAAACGTTCAGCGAAATCGGCGTCGAAACCAGCGAGCGCATTGAACAGCGCCTGACCACGCTGCGGCGGACAAGGATGGATCAGCAGATCGCCCTCTGGCGTGCGAGAGATCTGCACCTGATCCGTGCCCAGCCGAAACTCCGCCGGGATCCGAACCGCCTGGCTATTGCCGTTGTTGAACACACGGCTAGGCAATGACGCTGTCATGTGTGTACAGAGCAATACACACATTGTAGGTGCGTTGGCTCAGCTGAACAGATCCTGATCCGTGAGATCGGCCAGGAGTGGGGCGATCGCATCCTTATCCGAGAGCAGCGGGGCCACCGGCGGCGGCGCATCAGCTGCAGCACCCTGCTCTTGCTGCCAAGCGATCGCGAGCTGAGGATCGTCCCAGCGGATGGCGCGCTCGCAATCGCGGCTCCAGAAATCGGTGGTTTTGTAGAGCACTTCGGCGTGCTCGCTCAGAGTGAAGAAGCCGTGGGCAAAGCCTGCCGGCACCCAGAGCTGCTGATGGTTGGCGGCGCTCAAACGAGCCCCCACCCACTGGCCAAAGCTGGCCGAACCGCGGCGAAGATCCACCGCCACATCGAAAATCTCGCCCAACACGCAGCGCACGAGCTTGCCCTGGGGATGGGGCGGCAGCTGATAGTGCAGCCCCCGCAGCACCCCCTGGCTGGAGCGTGAGTGGTTGTCTTGCACAAACTCGGGCACCGGCTGCCCGTCAGCCTCCAGTGCAGCAGCGAAAGCCCGCTGGTTCCAGCTCTCGAAAAAGAAGCCGCGATCGTCGCCAAACACGCGGGGCGTGATCAGCAGCGGGCCTGCCAGGGGAAGGCCCGCGGTGGTGTGGAGCCGTTCTGCATTCATCAGCGCACCTGCGGCAGTGACTGATCCTGCTCCAACAGCTGCAGCAGGTAATCGCCGTAGCCGCTTTTACGCAGCGGCTGGGCCAGCTCGCTCAGCCGCTCGCCGCTGATCCAGCCCATCCGCCAGGCCACCTCTTCTGGGCAACCCACCTTGAGGCTCTGACGGTGCTCAAGGGTGCGGATGTAGCTGGAGGCCTCGTGCAGGGAGTCGCAGGTGCCGGTATCAAGCCAGGCCATGCCGCGGCCCATCAGCTCCACCTGCAGCAAGCCTTCCTCCAGGTATTGACGATTCAGATCGGTGATCTCCAGTTCGCCGCGAGCGGAAGGAACCACACAGCGAGCCCGATCCACCACCGAATCGTCATAGAAATAGAGGCCCGTTACGGCATACCGCGATTTGGGCTGGGCTGGCTTCTCTTCGATGCTCAGCACCCGGCCGCTGCCATCGAACTCCACCACGCCGTAGCGCTCGGGATCTCGCACGGGATAAGCGAAAACAGTGGCACCCGCTGCGGCCGACACCACGCCGCTGCCGAGCTGAGTGTCGCCATGGAAGAGGTTGTCGCCCAACACCAGGGCCGCCGGTGCCCCCGCCAGAAATTCGGCGCCGATCAAAAACGCCTGAGCCAGGCCATCGGGGCTGGGCTGCACGGCATAGCGGATCTCCATGCCCCAGCTCGCTCCATCCCCCAGCAACCGCTGAAACGCAGCTTGATCATGGGGCGTGGTGATGATCAACACCTCGCGAATTCCCGCCAGCATCAATGTGCTGAGCGGGTAATAAATCATCGGCTTGTCGTACACCGGCAGCAGCTGTTTGCTCACCGCCTGGGTGATCGGATGCAAACGCGTACCACTGCCGCCGGCCAGGATGATGCCCTTACGCGCTTGGCTCATCGAAGCGTGGCTGCTGCAGGGATCGTCGCATGCAGGTCTACCACTTCACGCTGAAACAGTGGTGGCATTCAACGGTTGAAAGCCAGCTACGTTTCCAGGAGATCGCACCCATGGGCTTGATCCACGCCAGCGTGCAACTGCTGAACCCCAGCAATCCAGACGTGCAGGGGCTGGACGTGAGCGCCCTCGCCGACTCAGGCGCCGTGCACCTCTGCATCCCGGAGCATGTGGCCCTGCAGTTGCAGCTGAGGGAGCTGGAGCGCCGAGAGGTGGTGCTGGCTGATGGCCGCAGGCGCAGCGTGCCCTACATGGGCCCTGTGGAGGTGCGCTTCGCCAACCGCCGCTGCTTCACGGGCGCAATGGTGCTCGGCGATGAGGTGTTACTCGGAGCGATCCCCATGGAAGACATGGACCTTGTGCTGCAACCGCAGTTTCAGAAGCTCAGCGTGAACCCTGCCAATCCAAACCTGCCACTGAGCGTGGCTAAGTGAATCAGCCCGGCAACGCTGCCATCAGGCTGCCCATCTCGATCGCCTGCAGGCCGTAGCTCCAGCCCAGGTTGCTCTTGATGCCAGCGCGCTCAAGGGCCTGCTGCATGGTGTCGGTGGTAAGCACACCGAAGATCACCGGAACGCCGGTGTCACGGCTCACCGCAGCCACACCCTTGCTCACCTCGGCCACCACAACATCGAAATGAGGGGTGTCGCCACGGATCACAGCGCCCAGGGTGATCACCACTTGATAGCGACCACTGGCAGCCAGCTTCTGTGCCACCAGGGGAATCTCAAAGCTGCCGGGCACCCAGGCCGTATCGAGCTGGGTGCTGCTGGCGGAGGTGTCGATGCCGTGGCGCGATAGGCAATCGAGGCAGCCGCTCAGCAATTTGGCGGTCACCAGATCGTTGAAGCGAGCCACCACAATCGCAACGCGCAGCGACTGGGAACCAACGAACTGGCCTTCAAAAACGGTCACGCGGACTGGCCGTGAACTCGTCTCACACTACGAAGAAGCTCATGCCCCAGTTCACCAGCACCAAAGCCACCCAGGCGAGACCACCCAACAGGATCAGGCGGTTGGAGCGGCCACTGGTGTCTTCGCTGGCGTAGAGCACGGGCACGGCCACTATCAGGGCGAACGACATCACCACCAAAGCCAGAACCGTGAGGGTGTTGAGGATCGTCATGGAACAGCGGCGGCGCCGGCCGATCAGTTGAGGGATTCTCCCACGCGGGTTCATGGCGAACGGCGCCTGCGCGAGGGTTCCTTCACATGTTGTGGCCGGTGAACGCCAAAACGGCCCACCTACGATCAGGCACCCGCTCCTGAGCCTTGACCGCGTCTTCCCCGCAGCAGCCGGAACTGGCCCTGCAGGGAACGCTGTTCGGCCTCGAGCCCGTTGATTCAGCGCCCCAAAAACGGGGCCAACAAGAAAGCCAGAGATCAGCTGCAACCGGCGAAGCCAGCTGCGATCCACTGGATGAAGCCGCCCTAACCGAAGACGCCAACCGCCGGCCGCGGCAACGCCAGCAACCGCAAGCAGCAGCAGCCGAGGACTCCACCCCAGAAACGCCAGGCGCCGAGACCCCCGACTCCGACCTGCCCCCCTGGCACCACCACAGCCTGGTGGAAGCGGAGCAGCTCACGCCGATGCTGCGCCACTACGTGGAGCTCAAAGCCGCCCATCCCGAGCGGGTGCTGCTCTACCGCCTGGGCGACTTTTTTGAGTGCTTCTTTGAAGACGCCATCCAGCTCTCGCGCCTGCTGGAGCTCACCCTCACCGGCAAGGAGGGCGGCAAGGCTGTCGGACGCGTGCCCATGGCGGGCATCCCCCATCACGCCGCCGAGCGCTATTGCGCCGAACTGGTGAGCCGCGGCCTGAGCGTGGCCCTCTGCGATCAGGTGGAAACCACGCCCGCCAAGGGTGCCCTGCTCAAACGCGAAATCACAAGGGTGCTCACCCCGGGCACTGTGCTCGAGGAGGGGCTGCTCAGCGCTCGCCGCAACAACTGGCTCTGCGCCGTGTTGTGTGAGCAGTCGCGCTGGGGGCTGGCGGTGGCCGATGTGAGCACCGGCGAATTCCGCGTGACCGAACGCGACGGCAGCGATCAACTCCACCAGGAGCTGCTGCAGGTGGATGCCGCGGAGGTGCTGTGGCCGGGCGACGGCGAGCCCGCCTGGTGTCCAGATGCGCTAAGGCTCACCCCCCTGCCCCGCACACCGTTCAGCGCCGAGGAAGCGCGGGTGGCACTGCTGGAGCGCTTCCGGCTGGCCAGCCTCGATGGCCTCGGGCTCGGCGAGATGCCCCTGGGGATGAGAGCCGCCGGCGGTTTACTCCGCTATCTCGACGACACCCAACCCGGCAGCGCGGTGCCCCTGGAGCTGCCCACCACCTGGCAGGCGGGCGATCAGCTGGTGCTCGATGCCGCCACCCGGCGCAACCTTGAGCTCACCCGCACCCAGCTAAACGGCGGGCTGCAGGGCTCCCTGCTCTGGGCCCTGGATCGAACCCACACCGCCATGGGCGGTCGCTGCCTGCGCCGCTGGATTGAAGCGCCACTGGTGGACCGGATCGCAATCCTGTCCCGGCAAGACGGCGTGAGCGAGCTGGTTCACAACCGCCGGCTGCGGCTGGGCCTGCGCCGGCTGCTGCGCCCCATGGGGGATCTAGAGCGGCTGGCCGGCCGAGCGGGCGCGGGCAGCGCCTCAGCCCGTGACCTGGTGGCCCTCGCCGATGGCCTGGAGCGGCTGCCGCAGCTGGCCAGCCAGATCAGCGCCGCCGCAGCCACAAGCCCGCCGCTCTCAGCCCTGGCGCGCTCTTGGCCCGAACTCGATGCCCTCGCCGCTGAACTGCGCCACCAGCTGCTCGATACCCCGCCCCTGAGCCTCACGGAAGGGGGCCTGATTCACGACGGCGTCGATACCCAGCTCGATGGACTGCGCAACCAACTCGACGACCAGGAGGCCTGGCTCACCGAGCAGGAGGCCGCCGAGCGCAGCGCCAGCGGCATCAACACCCTCAAGCTGCAATACCACCGCACCTTTGGCTACTTCCTGGCGGTGAGCAGGGCGAAGGCCCGCAGCGTGCCGGAGCACTGGATCCGCCGCCAAACGCTGGCGAACGAAGAGCGCTTCGTCACCCCCGAGCTCAAGGCCCGAGAGGGGCGCATCCTGCAGCTGCGAGCCCGGGCCGCCCAACGGGAATACCAACTATTCTGCGAGCTCCGCAACCGCGTGGGCGAACAAGCAGGCCCGATCCGCGCCGCCGCCCGGCTGGTGTCCGAACTGGATGCGATCGCGTCGCTGGCAGAGGTGGCCGCCACCAGCGGCTACTGCAAACCGGAACTCACTGATCCAGAAGGCCAGGAGGCGCGCGTGCTTCAGATCGAAGCCGGCCGCCATCCGGTTGTGGAACAACTGCTGGTGGAGGAACCCTTCACCCCGAACAACATCCAGCTCGGTTCAGCCACGGGCTCGCAAGCGACTGGCCATCCCGACCTGATCGTGCTCACTGGCCCCAATGCCAGTGGCAAGAGCTGTTACCTGCGCCAAACGGGCCTACTGCAACTGATGGCCCAGATCGGCAGCTGGATTCCAGCCCAGAGCGCCCGGCTGGGGATCACCGATCGGATCTTCACGCGGGTGGGGGCCGGCGACGATCTGGCCGCAGGCCAATCCACCTTCATGGTGGAGATGGCCGAAACCGCCAACATCCTTCACCACGCCACGGAGCGCTCCCTGGTGTTGCTGGATGAGATCGGCCGCGGCACCGCCACCTTCGATGGCCTCTCGATCGCCTGGGCCGTGGCGGAATACCTGGCCGACCAGATCGGCGCCCGCAGCGTGTTTGCCACCCACTACCACGAGCTCAATGAGCTGGCCGATCAACTGCCCAACGTGGCCAATGCACAAGTGCTGGTGGAAGACACCGGCGAAGAGCTGCGCTTCCTGCACCGCGTGGTGAACGGCGGCGCCAACCGCAGCTACGGCATTGAAGCGGCACGGCTAGCCGGTGTACCCCCAGCCGTCGTGCGGCGCGCCCGCCAGGTGCTGGGGCGAATCGAGGCCAATAGCCATGTAGTGGTGGGGCCAGCGGCCGCCTGATCAGTAAGCCGCGTAGGACTTCTCCTCCACCAACTCCGAACCGCACTGCTCATTGATGCGCCGCTTCAGGGCAGCACGCTCATCGTTGCGGTGATACACAGCACGGGCCAGCTCCACAAAACGAGTCCCAAAATCCGCCTGACGCTCACATTCGCGAATGTCGTCTTCAATGTCCCAAAGCTGCTGATTCACAGCCGAAAGCTGTTGACCGAGTTCTGCCAGAGCACCGGAGTGATAGCCCAGCTCCTGCTCCTCCACCACTGCCATCAAGGCCTGCAGCTCTCGACTGATGTTCAGCTGCTTGGCTGCATCGGCGATGCGCTGCTGCTTGATCTCGAGGATGGTGATCTTGTCGATCAGCTCACCCACCGAAGCCGGAATCAACAGGGGCATCAGCTTGCGCGCTCCGAAGCAGCCAGTATCTCAAGCTCCAAATCTTGTCGCATCGCCTGAACTGGGACCGACCAATCACCGTCGCGCTCCTGGCGAAACAGGGTGGCGGTTGGATACCAAGGGCTGGTGGAGCCGCCGGTGCCCCAGCGCCACTCAGGGACCCGTTTCAGTGGCATCCACAACCGGGCTCCCACCGCTCCTGCCAAATGGGCAGCGGAGGTATCCGAGCTGATCACCAGATCGGAGCAAGCCATCAACGCTGCGGCATCTTCGAAATCCCAAGCGGCGTCAATCTCGTCCTGGCACGACACAAACTGTTCCTTGAAACTACAGGTGGCTAGCTGCTCAGATCCGTATCCTTTCTGGAGGGAGATGAAGCGAACACCGGGCAGCATGGCCAAAGGAGCAAATGCTTCGAGCGGAATAGAACGCCCGCGAGACGTTGTTTTTTCGTGCTCAGGATTTCCCTGCCAGTTCAAAGCAATCAGACAACAGCAAGAATCGAGCTTCTTCCGCCAGAACTTGACCCGCTCTCCATCAACAGGCAGATAAGGAATCGCTTCACCGAAACTGGATTCCGAAAGCCCAAGCACCGCCGGCAGGCTCATCAACGGCAACCAGACGGCATCACGCGACAGTTGCTCTGAATCCACATCGATCGGCAGTACCTCATCCACCAAGCCGGATGAGGCAAACAACGCCATCAACGGCTTTGGACACGTGAACACAACGCTCTTGGCATAGGCGCTTAGCAAGGGTGCAAACCGAATGAATTGAAAACTGTCACCCAGACCCTGTTCATGCAACAAAACGATTTGCTGAACATGAGATTGCTGTTGAGGTCCTAACCAGCGAGGTCGATCACTGACCTCGCGCACGATTGGATGACGTGCATTGTGAGTGAAACGCCATTCATACTCAAGCCAGCCCTGCTCATAATCACCCTGCTGAAGCAGGATTGAGGCCAAGCTGAAATGGGATTCAGCATGATCGGGCGCTAACTCCAGAGAACGTCGCAAGGCCGCCTCAGCCTCTCCCCATTCCCCACGCTCATGGCAAATCACTCCCAAATTGCTATGCACGTCGGCATGATCGGGCGCTAACTCAAGTGCTTTGAGGGCAGTGTCGAGAGCCTGATCCAGCTGTCCAAGGGCTCTCTGAGTAATGGCGAGGTTGGAATAAGCCTGAAAGTAGCTTGGCTCAGCTTCCATCGATCTCCGAAACATCTCCTCTGCCTCCAACAACTGATCCTTGGCGCGCAGTGCATTACCCAGGCTGGAGAGTGCAGGCGCAAAGAGAGGCCTCAGACGAATCGCCTCTTGAAGTGCCTGAATCGCATCATCCCAACGCTCCTGCGCATGCAAGGCATTTCCTAAGTTGAGAAATGCTTCTGGCAGCTCAGCATCGTTCTGAACGGATAAACGAGCATGATGCTCAGCCTCAGAACTCTGACCAAGCGCCAGAAGAATCATCGAATGGTTCGCATGCGCTGCCGCTGAATCCGATTGCAGATCGAGGGCGCGCGTCGAGGCCTTGATCGCCTCCAGATAGCTTCCTTGATCATGGAATAAAACCGACAAGGTAAGCCATGCTGGAAATTGATGTTCATCCAGCTCGAGCGCTCTCTGCAAACACTCCAACGCTGCTTGAATTTCACCGAGGCGGCGCTTTATGGTTCCGCGCAGAGCCCAAGCGACTGCGAGATCCGATTGCATCTTGAGAGTCTGATCCAGGCAATGATCAGCACGCTCAAGCTCACCGGCTGCGAACTCCAGCTGAGCCAGATTGAAAGCAAGAACGGGATGCTGAACTCCGCGATCCTGTAGATCACGATAAGCCGATAAGGGATCGGTTAACTGGCCAGCGGCATGGTGTTGAACCAGTTGCTGAAGTTCAGCCAAACCTGTTGGTGTTGAACGCTCTCGAATCTTGCGGCTGGGCTGAAATCCGCGACTCACCGCAACTCAATCATTCAGACGCCCATTATCAAGGCCTGCGCTGTCCGCTGAACACCGGCTCGAGCCAAGCCCGCCGCAGCAAGGCGTTCACGGCAGCACCCACCAAACTCGCTCCCCCTCGGCTGCCCTCCAGGCGGATTTGGGGTAAGGCGCTTTGCGCCAGGTGGCGCTTGCTCTCGGCCACCCCCACAAACCCCACCGGCATACCGATCACCAACGCCGGTGGCGCCGATTGCCCCGCAGCCACCTGCTCCAACAACAGCTCCAAAGCCGTTGGCGCACTGCCGATCAACACCACGGCAACTGGATGGGCCTGCAACGCCTCAGCCATGCCAGCAGCGGCTCGGGTGCTGCCCTCGGGTGCTTGAGAGGGCGCCCAATCCAGCACGCTGTGCACGGCGTTACCAAAGGTGCGCCCAGCCATCGGAGCCACAGCAGCGGCCGCCATGGCGGTGTCCGTGAGGATCGCAGCGCCAGCTGCCAACGCCTGAAGACCAGCAACACAGGCCCCTTCTGAGAAGTGCACGTCGTTGGCGAGGGTCAGATCACCGCTGCTGTGGATCAGACGCAGCAGCACGTCTTGCTCCACGGGAGACCAACGCTCGAGGCTGAAAGCGGTATCCGCCAGGGCGGCACGAATCAGCCGAATGCTCTCGCTGAAGATCGGATGGTCAAAGCTGGCCCGGGCCTCAGCCACACCGGAGCCTCCCAGAGAGATCCAGGCAGCTTGATCGTTCGCTGAGCACTTGGAGGACTGACCGGCCCAATCAGCAACGTTCTCCTTCTTTCGTACCGTCTGTACAGAACCCTGAACACGGCGTGAACGATGCAGGACACCCCCCTGGGCGTTGAAGAAGCGCGCCGTCGCCTGCCGGAGCTGTTGGAACGCGCATCCGCTGGTGAGGCGTTTGTGATCCAGCGGCACAAAAAGCCCATGGCCGCTCTGGTGCCCATCGGTGGCCAGCCGCCCAACGATCCCCTGGAGCGCCAACGCCAAATCCAAGGCCTGATGACCCTGCAGGGCAGCGGCCGAGGCTGCTGGGATCCGAACCAGCGGCACCCCGCCAGACCCGCTGCCACGGCTCCGAACCTCGTTCAACCCCTCGAGACCCCCAACGCCTTCAGCCCAGGACAGCTGGTGCGGGGCAGTCGGATCGCCCTGGATGGATCAGCGCTGGTGGCCTTCCTGGCGGATGCCAAGGGGACCGGCAAATACCTGAAACCGATCATGCAAGGCATCGCCCAGGGCACCTGGCAGGGGGTGATCAGCAGCGTGAGCCTGGCGCGGGTCTTGGAGGGTCCGCTGGCGCAAGGGGATGAAGTCCTGACACAGCGCTATGCCACCGCCTTCACCAACCCCCAGCAATGGAGGCAGGTACCCGCGGATGGTGCCCTCGTACTCGCCGCAGCGCGCCTGCAGCGCCAGGAACCGCAGCTCGAAGCGATCCAAGCCCTGGAACTCGCCACCGCCATCGCTTCGGAAGCGGCCGTGTTGGTGACCGATCACCCCGCCCTCGCCCAGACTGGCCAGCACCCGGTGCTCAGCGCCCTGCGCCTCTGATGCCCATCCATTTGCTCTGGGGCGACGACGAAGCAGCCCGCACCCGGGCGGTGGACACCCTTATCCGTGAGCACACCGATCCGGCCTGGCAGAGCATCAACTTGGCCCGCCTCGATGGCAACGACACCAGCCAGGCCACGCAAGCCCTCGAAGAGGCGCGCACACCACCCTTCGGCGGCGGCGATCGAGTGGTGGTGCTGCAGCGCAGTCCCTTCTGCAACCAGTGCCCAGCTGAGCTGGCGGAGCAGCTGGAGGCCTCACTGGCCCTGATCCCCGACAACTGCCATCTGCTGCTGGTGAACAGTGGCAAACCGGATGGCCGCCTGCGCACCACCAAAGCGCTGCAGAAGCTCGTCAAGGCTGGCGAAGCCAAGGAGCAAAGCTTTCAGCTGCCGGCCGTGTGGGATGGCGCCGGCCAGGTGGAGCTGGTTCAGCGCACCGCCCGGGAGTTGGGGCTGCAGCTCGAGCCAGCAGCGGCCGAAGCCCTCAGCGAAGCGATCGGCAGCGACAGCGCCCGCCTGGCGAGCGAGCTGGAGAAGCTGGCCCTCTATGTGGGCGCACAAGCGATCACCACCGCGGCCGTCGAAGCCCTGGTGGGCAGCCACGCCACCAACGCCCTCCAGGTGGGCGATGCCCTGCTCGCCGGCAAGCCCGCCGAAGCCGTGGCCTTGGTGGATGCCCTGCTGGAGGCCAATGAGCCAGCGCTGCGGATCGTGGCCACCCTTTGTGGGCAGATCCGCGGCTGGCTGTGGGTGAGCCTGCTGGATCAACAGGGCGAAAGCGATGTGAATGCCATCGCCAAGGCCGCCGGCATTGGCAACCCCAAACGCATCTATGTGATGCGCAAACAGATTCGCGGCCGTCAGCCGGCCCGGTTCCTGGCCTTGCTGCGGCAACTGCTGGAGGTGGAAGCCGCCCTCAAACGCGGCAGCGATCCGGGCGATGCCTTCCGGGATGGCTTCCTGCTCACGAGCTGAGAACACCATCGCAACGCCACATACGACAATCACCCGTTAACGCT
This sequence comes from Synechococcus sp. CB0101, assembly GCF_000179235.2. Lineage (NCBI taxonomy): Bacteria > Bacillati > Cyanobacteriota > Cyanophyceae > Synechococcales > Synechococcaceae > Synechococcus > Synechococcus sp. CB0101. The sequence continues at coordinate 1,619,255 of NZ_CP039373.1, read as the reverse complement.
TCACGCGCTCCTCGCCATGGCCCTGCTGGTCCAGAAGTTCGGCGGCACCTCCGTGGCCGATGTGGAGCGGATCCAGGCCGTGGCCCAGCGCATCGCCGCCAGCCGCCAGGCCGGAAACGATCTGGTGATCGTGGTGTCGGCCATGGGCCACACCACTGATGAGCTCACGGGGTTGGCGCGGGCGATCAGCAGCAACCCGCCCCAGCGGGAGATGGACATGCTGCTGGCCACCGGTGAGCAGGTGTCGATCGCGCTCCTGGCGATGGCGCTCAACGCCCTGGGGGTGCCGGCCGTCTCGATGACCGGCCCCCAGGTGGGCATTCTCACCGAATCAGCCCATGGCCGCGCTCGCATCCTCGAGGTGCGCACCGACCGCCTGCAGCGGCTGCTGGGCGACGGCAACGTGGTGGTGGTGGCTGGCTTCCAGGGGACCAGCAGTGGGTTGAGCGGCCTGCCCGAGATCACTACCCTGGGCCGCGGCGGCTCCGACACCTCGGCTGTGGCCCTGGCAGCCGCGCTCGGCGCCGATGCCTGCGAGATCTACACCGATGTGCCGGGGGTGCTCACCACTGACCCGCGCAAAGTGGCCGATGCCCAGCTGATGGACACGATCACCTGCAACGAAATGCTCGAGCTGGCCAGCCTCGGCGCAGCGGTGTTGCACCCGCGGGCCGTGGAGATCGCCCGCAACTACGGCGTGCCCCTGGTGGTGCGCTCCAGCTGGAGCGATCAGCCCGGCACCCTGCTCACCAGCGATGCCGCCAGCCGCCGCGGTAGCGGCGAGGGCCTCGAGCTGGGGAAACCCGTGGATGGCGCCGAACTCGACACCGACCAGGCCGTGCTGGCCCTGGCCCATGTGCCCGACCGCCCCGGAGTGGCAGCCCAGCTGTTTGAAGCGCTTTCAGCCGCGGGTCTGAACGTGGATCTGATCGTGCAATCCACCCATGAAGCCGACACCGCCTGCAGCGGCGATCATTGCGGCTTCACCAATGACATCGCCTTCACCGTGGCCGAGGCGCAGCTGGATCGCGCTCAGCTGGTGTGCCGCGAGGTGCTGGCAGCCATGGGACCCGGCGCCGAAACCGCCACGATCAGCGCCCAGGGCGGCATGGCCAAACTGAGCATCTCGGGTGCCGGGATCATGGGTCGCCCCGGAGTGGCGGCCCGCCTGTTCGACACCCTCGCCAAGGGCGGCATCAACCTGCGCCTGATCGCCACCAGCGAAGTGAAGGTGAGCTGTCTGGTGGCTGGCCATCAAGGCAATAAGGCGCTGCAGGCGGCAGCCCAGTGCTTCGAGCTGAACGAGCGCCAGCTGCATCTCAACCCGCCACCCTCCGGCGCCGGCGAACCGGAAGTGCGCGGCGTGGCCCTGGATCGCGACCAAGCCCAGGTGGCCGTGCGCCGGATCCCCGACAAGCCGGGCACCGCCGCAGCCGTGTGCCGCGTGCTCGCCGATGCCGGCATCAGCCTCGATGCGATCGTGCAATCAGAACGCAGCCACGGCTCCGGCGATCAGCAAAGCCGCGACATGGGCTTCTGCCTCAAGCGCGAGGAACTGGAGCGAGCCCGTACCGCTCTGCAGCCTCTCCTGAATCAATGGCCCGGCGCCAGCCTTGAAGAGGGCATGGCCATTGCCCGCGTGAGTGCCGTTGGCGCCGGCATGCCCTGCACCGCCGGCACCGCCGCGCGCATGTTCCGCTCCCTGGCGGAAGCGGGGGTGAACATCGAGATGATCGCCACCAGCGAGATCCGCACCAGCTGCGTGGTGCCAGAGGGCGATGGCGTGAAGGCGCTGCAGGTGGTGCACGCGGCCTTTGGCTTGGGCGGTGCAGTGCAACACCAGGCGCAGGGCACGGAGGCCCCCGTGTGATGCGGGTTCAGGTCTGCATCCCGCACTACTTCCGCGAACACGCCGATCCCGGGGATAACCCCAACGGCTATGGGTCCCTGCGCAGTGGCGCCCGGCTGCAACGCAGCATCGCTCTGTCGCGCTGCATCACAGGGTTGCTCAATCTTCAGCGAGCTGCCGAAACCTGCCAGCTGAACATCAGCCGCAAAAGCATCGACCATCTCGCCAACAGCGCGGAGCCGCTAGAAATCAAGATCAGCATCTGCACCGATGGTGAAAACAGGCTCGATGATGTGCTCGATCTCTATCGCAATCGGATCGAGGTCATCACACTGGCCTTGGACAACCCTCGTGAATTACCACTGGCCTGCCGCGATCATCTAATCCAGAAGCATGGCGACGCCGATCTGTTGAGCTACATGGAAGATGATGTCGTGATTCATGATCCACTCTTCTTCGATAAGCTGGCCTGGTTTCACGAGAAAACCAACCATCAATTCTCCTTGATGCCTCATCGCTACGAACGGATCGATGCCGGCTCGATGGAAACTCTGATGGTGGATGGGCCTTTATCACCTGACTTCATTCGACAATTCTCCCAACCACAAGCCAACGTGGCCAATGGTCAATTCCGCGGGGTTGAAACCGTGTCGTTCGACATTGCGGACAACCCACACTCCGGCACGTTCTGCCTGAGCCAAACGCAAGCGGCGTTGTTGCGAGGTTCAGAGCTACCGCGAGAAGGATTTGTTGGTCCTTTGGAAACAGCAGCCACCCTCACCGTTCTGCATCGCTTCCCCGTGATGAAGCCGAGCCGAGAGTGCTGGCGGTTCCTACGGGTGGAACATGGCCACCCGTCATTTCTCCACTACATCAACAAGCTTCCACATCAAGCCGCCAGCTGATCAGCAGCGTCACACCGTGGCAGCAATCCCCTTGGGCTCGAGCATCAGCTTGCTACCGCTCACGCTCTCATCCATGTCGATCGGATAGGCGCCATCGAAGCAGGCCGTGCAGAAGTGGCCCGCGTTGGCCTGGGCGGCTTCCACCATGCCCTCCTTGCTCAGGTAGGCGAGGGAATCCACGCCGAGGTGGGCGGCGATCTCCTCGAGGGTGAGGCGGGCGGCAATCAGCTGATCCTGGGTGTCGGTGTCGATGCCGTAGAAGCAGGGGTGGGTCACCGGCGGGGAACTGATCCGCATGTGCACCTCGGTGGCACCGGCATCGCGGATGGCGGCTACGAGCTTGCGGCTGGTGGTGCCGCGCACGATGGAGTCGTCGATCACGACCACGCGCTTGCCGGCGAGCACATCCGGGAGGGGGTTGAGCTTCACGCGGATGCCGGCTTCACGCATCGCCTGGGTGGGCTGGATGAAGGTGCGGCCCACGTAGCGGTTTTTGATCAGGCCATCGCCGAAGGGGATGCCGCTGTACTGCGAATAGCCGATCGCCGCCGGGATGCCGGAATCGGGCACGCCGATCACGATGTCGGCCTCTACCGGCGTTTCGCGCGCCAGCACTTCGCCGATGCGCACGCGGTAGCTGTACAGCGATTCGCCGAAGAAACGGCTATCAGGCCGGGCGAAATAGATCATCTCGAACACGCAGAGCTTCGCGGGCTCTGTGATCCAGCGGCTGCGGCTGGGCTCGGGATCGCCGAGGCGAAAGTGCATGAGTTCGCCGGGCTCCACATCGCCGTCGAAGCTGGCGCCGATGATGTCGAGCCCACAGGTTTCGCTGCTCACCACCCACTGGGCCTCGCTGCGCTCGCCCATGTGGCCAAACACCAGCGGCCGAATGCCGTGGCCATCGCGCAGGGCATACAGCCCCTCCGGCGTGCCGATCACCAGGCTGAAGGCACCGCGGCAGCGGCTGGCGGCCTCGCGGATCGCCGCTTCCCAACCCAGGCCCTGATTCACGGCGTGCTGGATCGCAAAAGCGATCAGCTCCGAATCGGTGGTGGAGGTGAACTCCACCTCGGGGATATCGGCAGCAATTGCTTCGCGCAGTTCGCCGGCATTCACCAGGTTGCCGTTGTGCGCGAAGGCGAGGGGGCCGAGGCGAGTGTTGAGCAGCACCGGCTGGGCGTTGCAAGCCTTGCTGCTGCCGGTGGTGGAGTAGCGGTTGTGCCCAATGGCCAGTTGGCCGGGTAGACGCTCCAGCACGCTCTGGTCAAACACCTGGCTCACCAGGCCCATGTCCTTGTGCATGCGCACCTTGGGACGCGCTGCCTCGCCGGGATCGGCATCAAACACCGCAATCCCCGCCGACTCCTGGCCGCGGTGCTGCAGGGCGTAGAGGCCGAAATAGGTGAGGTTGGCCACAGGCTGATCCTTTGCCAGCACTGCAAACACACCGCAGGCCTCTTCCGGCTTGTCGGGGCGCTCGGGGTTGAAGGCCTCAGATGAGAGCTGTTCAGTCGTGGGACGCGAGACGGAGTGCACGTCGGTCACCGCAGTTCCCACCTTCTGGTTTGTTTCAGCATTGTGCATCAGTGCGGCCTTCGTGCTGGAGGGTTGGGATTCAGGCAGTCGGAGGCAGGTCGACACCCATCCGGCGGGGAATGGCCTGCTCGAACTGGGTCTCCAGCTGAGCCACCGGCAGCTGCACCAGAGGCTGACCGGCCTGCTGGATCTGCAGTTCAGCCTCTGCAGCCACCACACCCAGACATTGAGCCGGAACGCCGGCCGCATCCAGCGCCTGCTGCCAAGCAGCGCCCTGGGCCGGAGCCACGCTCACCAGGATGCGGGCTCCGCCTTCGGCAAACAGCAGGCGATCAACCCGGGCGGCGCTGGCAGGGATCTCCAGGTGGGCGCCGAGGCCGCTGGCGATGCAGCTCTCGGCGGCAGCCACCGCCAGGCCGCCATCGCTGAGGTCGTGGGCGGAGCGCACCAGGCCCGCCGCGATCGCCTGGCGCAGGAAGCCCTGCACGGAGCGCTCCAGCGGCAGATCAATCTCGGGCGGGCGCCCTGTGACGGCTCCATGCACCCGCTCAAGATAGCTGCTGCCAGCCAGGCTCAGGCGGGGATCGGCGGGAGCCTCTCCTGCCTCAAGCGGCACCCCCAGCAGCCAGATGGCATCGCCGGCTTCCCGCCAGGCCTGGCCGCGCACGTGGGCCAAATCGTGCACGAGGCCCACCATGCCCACCACCGGCGTGGGGTGAATCGGCTGCATGCGCCCATCGGGCAGGCGGGTTTCGTTGTAAAGGGAGACATTGCCGCCGGTGACGGGCGTGTCCAGCGCGGAGCAGGCCGCCGAAAGGCCACGGCAGGCCAGAGCCAGCTGCCAGTAGCCGGTAGGGGTTTCCGGGGACGGGAAGTTGAGGTTGTCGGTCACGGCCAGGGGCTCGGCCCCCGCACAGCTGAGGTTGCGGGCCGCCTCAGCCACGGCCGCCATGCCACCGCGCTCGGGGTCGAGGGCCACCCAGCGGTTCGGGCAATCGACCACAGCCGCCACGCCACGGGTCGCGGCCTCCGTGGTGGCTTGGGGCCGCAGGCGCACAACAGCCGCATCGGCGCCACCGGGGGGCACCACGGTGTTGGCCTGCACCTGGTGGTCGTATTGGCGGTAGACCCAGCGCTTGGAGGCGATGGTGGGATCGTCGAGCAGCTGCAGCAGGGCCGCATTCCAGCTCAGGGCGGTGCTCCCTGCCGGGGTGATGCCGCTGGCACTCGCGGGGGGCAACTCGGATTCACTCCAGCGCCAGTGGGCCTGGATCTCGACTGGTGGCTCGCTGATCAGCTCATGGCGGTTGATCGGGGTGTCGTCGGCCAGGGCGCTGGCGGGCACTTCAGCCGCGACGGAACCGTTCTGGAGCACGCGCACAATGTTGTCTTCCAGCACGCGGCCCACCACAGCGGCCTGCAGGCCCCAGCGGGTGAAACGATCCATCAACGCCTGCTCACGGCCGGGCTTCACCACGAACAGCATCCGCTCCTGGGATTCGCTGAGCAGGAATTCGTAGGGAGTCATGCCGGCCTCGCGAGCGGGCACGCGATCGAGATCCAGCTCAATCCCCAGCCCCCCTTTGGCGGCCATCTCCGAGCAGCTGCAGGTGAGGCCGGCGGCGCCCATGTCTTGCGCAGCCACCACGTCACCGGTCTGGAAAGCCTCGAGGCAAGCCTCGATCAGGCCCTTCTCCAGGAAGGGATCTCCCACCTGCACGGCGGGGCGGTCGTCGAGGGAGGCCTCGGTGAGCTCGGCGCTGGCGAAGCTGGCGCCGCCCATGCCGTCGCGGCCGGTGGTGCTGCCCACATAGACCACCGGATAGCCCACGCCCTCGGCACCGGAGCAGACGATCTGCTCGGTTTCCATCAGCCCCAGAGCCATGGCGTTCACCAGCGGGTTGCCGGAGTAGCTGGCATCGAACGCCACTTCACCACCCACGGTGGGCACGCCCACGCAATTGCCGTAGTGGGCGATGCCAGCCACCACGCCCTCCATCAAGCCCACATTCCGCTCGTCTTCCAGGGGCCCAAAGCGCAGGGCATTGAGCAGGGCGATGGGCCGGGCGCCCATGGTGAAGATGTCGCGCAGGATGCCGCCCACGCCCGTGGCCGCTCCCTGGAACGGCTCCACGGCCGAGGGATGGTTGTGGCTCTCGATCTTGAAGGCCAGGCGCTGGCCTTCGCCCAGGTCCACCACCCCGGCGTTCTCACCGGGGCCCACCAGGATGCGCGGGCCGCTGGTGGGGAAGCCCTGGAGCAGTGGGCGCGAGTTGCGGTAACAGCAGTGCTCCGACCACATCACGCCGAACATGCCCAGCTCAGCGCGGTTGGGGGCGCGCCCGAGGCGGCGACAAATCTCGTCGTAATCCGGCTGGCTGAGGTTCTCCTTCTTGAGAGCGTCGGGAACGGAATACTCGGGAGCGGCGACCACGACCTACGGAGCAGATCAGTCCAGTCTCGCTGAGCGACTCACCCGAGGTCGCCGGTGTAGCTGGCGGGCAAACCCTCGCTGAGATCGCGCAGGTCAGCACGGCTGAGATCACCGCCGGTGTACACGGCTTCTAGGCGCTTGCCCACGTAAATCCCCGTGCCCTCAAGCGAGCCATAGGCCGTGCTGTTGATCAGCGTGGACCTGAAGCGCAGCCGGCGGGTGGAGGCGCCGAGGATGCCCACCCGATCCTCAGGGCCGAGCTCAGCAATCTCATCGACAGTGCCTCGGTTGCGACGGGGTTTTGAAGAGCCATCGCGGCTGATCAAGAGCCAGTCCGTGGCCTCGTCGGCACCGCTGAAGTACTGGTTACTGCCTTTATCACCCCAGAGCTCGTCGGATGCTCGTCCTCCGGTGAGGATGTCGTTGCCGAAATACCCAAGGATGAGATCGGGCCCAGAACCGCCGGTGAGCACATCGTCGTTGCTGGTGCCAGTCAGCTTTTGCGACAACGGTTTGGGCTGTGTGTCGGCACCGGTGGCTTCGCCCCAGATCGCTTTCAGCGCCGCCAGATCATTGCTGCTGAACCAGATCGGCCATTGATCCCCCAGCGGCGATCGGTAGGCCATCAGCGTTTCTTCGGGATAGGCGCTGCGGGAGGAGTTGGCACTCACGAACACATCGCCATCGGAGCTGTCGAAGGGATGCTCCAGGCCCAGGGTGTGGCCAAGCTCGTGCAAGGCCGCGTAATAGAGGTAGTCGCTCTCGCCGTTGAAGGCGGGGGTATTGAGCATCACCTCCCAGAAATCACGCTCCGGTGTGTCGTTGGAGAGAGCGATTCCCAACGTGACGCCGCCGCTATCTCCAAGGTTGATCTCAGTATCGAGATAGAAACGCACATCCGCCAGAGCAGGATCTTGAACCAGGCGGAAATCGAGGGCAAGTTCAGCATCCAAACGCTCAATTGCAGCGGTGAAAAAGCTGTAAAACACCTCGTCCATCGCGAGGGTTTGAATGGTTTGGGCGCCATAGCCACCACCATTCACCGCAACCGGCCCGGCTGGACGATGGAGGTAGAGGTCCAGAACCCCGTCAGTCACCACCTGCTGCTGACTGAAGTCCCGAAAATCGTTCGCGATCAGCTGTTCTGACGGAATCGTGCGAATCGAACTCTCACCCAAAGCATGAGACAAGCCAAGGGTGGTGCTGTCACCTCCAGCCAGGAAACATCCGTAACACACGTGATCCGTCGCAGCCTGATCTGTTCAAGCTAAACCCGGTGAAGGGGCATTCGGCAGCCGAACGGTCTGTACGGAATGCCGACACGGGGATCACACGAGCTACAACCAGGGATCCTCTTCCGCGTCTTCAGACCGACGGCGACTCGGTCGGCGGACATCCCCTACGGGAGCATCCCAGTCGTCCCAGGCATCGCGGGGCTCACTCACCTCCTGCTCAGGCCAACGTTCATCGGATTCATAGGGCTCCGCTTGCCGTTCAGGCTCCTCCTCTAACCAGCCCTCCAGACGCTCTTCAAAGCGATCGCCAGCCTGCTGGAACTGATCGCGCAAACGCTCGGTTTCCTCCTGCAGCTGATCGCGCCAGCGGCGGCCGCGACGCAGGAACTCCTGGCGCACGCTGGCGCGGGCTAGCGGCAGATCATCGAGACCGTTCAACGCCGTGAACACCTGGCCGGGCTGTTGATCGGTGATGCGATCGGGGCTGAGGCGCCAACGGCTGCTACCCGGGAGGCGTGGATCGCTTCGGGCCACCAGGTAGTGGGCGATGCAACCAGTGCTGAGCTCAACGGCCGCATCGGCCACGGTGCCGATCAGCTCGCCACGGCGATCGAGCAGGACCGCTTCGATCAGGGTGGGCAACCGATCCACAGTGGGGAGATCGGTATCAGCCCCAGGCCCTTTCACCAGCGCCTCCAGCTCGCTGAGGCCCCGGAGCTGATCCAATCGCCAGGCCTCACGGCGATCGCCAAAGGCGGAGGGCTTACTGATCCAACCCAAGAGGCGATGCACCGGTGGATGCATCCACGCAACGGCCCCGGCGCCGTGATCCAAGCCTTGATCACAGCGCACCCGCCGTCGCAGCAGATCGCTCAGCAGCAGTTGCTCCGGCAGGCTCACTGACGAATCTGCACAGGCATCACCAGGTAGGTGAAAGCCGAATCATCCTGGGGGGCGAGCACCACCGGCGTAGTTGGCGCATTGCAGCGCAGCTCCACACGCTCAGCAGCCATGGCCTTGAGGCCCTCCAGCACATAGCGCACGTTGAACGCGATCTGGATGGCATCGCCACTCACATCGGCCGCGATCGCTTCAGACCCGCTGCCCACGTCTTGAGCATCGGCGCTGATCGCCAACTGACCGGCCACTGGATCGCTAGTGATTTTCACCACGTTGTTGTGCTGATCAGCCAGCACCGCCACCCGCTCCAGCGCTCCCAGCAGGCCCTTGCGATCGAGCTTGAGGCTGCGGGCAAAGCTCTCGGGGATCAGCTGGCGGTAGTTGGGGTAAGTGCCATCGAGGCTGCGGCTGGTGAGCACCTGATCAGCGAACTGAAACACCACCTGGCCGCGATCACAGAACAGGCTCACAGGATCGCCACCGCTGCGGCTGGAGAGCAGCCGCTCGAGCTCACGCAAGGAGCGCGCTGGAACCGTCACATCCAGTTCCGCTTCGCCTTCGGCATTGTTCTCAAGGCGCAGCACGGCCAAGCGGTGACCATCGGTCGCAGCACACTCCAGCCCTTCGGCATTCAGGCCCAGGTGCACGCCGGTGAGCAGTTGCTTGGCTTCATCGCTGCTGCTGGCAAAGAGAGTGGCGCGCAGCCCCTTCGCTAACACGTCGGGATCCAGCTTGATCGGTGTGGCGGCCTGGGCCAGGGGCAACTCGGGGAAGTCTTCGGCCGGCATGCCGCGCATCTGATAGCTGCCGGAGGCGCTGGTGAGCTCCACCTGCTCACCACCCTCTTCACAGCTGAGGCTGATCGGGCTGTCCGACGGCATCCGGGCCACGATTTCGCCAAAGAGGCGTGCCGGCAGGGTGATGGCACCGCTCGTGTGCACGGAGGCACTGAGGCTGGTCTGAATGCCCAGGCTCAGATCGAAGCCGGTAAGGCTGAGCCGGCCCGTGCCGGCGTCGGCGGTCAGCAGCACGTTGGCCAACACCGGGTGGGTGGGCCTGCCTGCCACGGCGCGACTGACCAGCTGAAGGCTGGCGTTGAGTTCGGCCTGGGAGCAGACCAGCTTCATGGCAGGGGCTAAGCGGCCCCCACGCTTCCACAACGCGCTGGGAAGTGCAACGGGCCGAGCGAGCGGTTTCCCCGCTTCTCCCGAACACCACGTCTATCGGATTAAAGGATCAAGAACAAACAATCCCAATCCGTAGTCGTAGAGCGTGGGGAAACTCAGAGAAAGCCACTAAACCCATTGCAGCACAACCGATCTTGTTTCCACAGGCCTGGTGATTCCTGTTGAGGAGTTGGCACTTGGCGAGCCCTTTCCCAGGTTTCCCGGCGATGTGGAAAACCTCGCACTGGAGCACGGGTTTGCTCGTGCTGGTTTTCCAGGGCTTCGGAGCCAGGTTTTCCTCAGGTTGCGGGCAGACGCTTTCGAGATTGGTTGGGTTGGAAGCGGATCGTTGCGCCATCAAAAAACCCCGCTGGCCAAGCCAAGCGGGGTTGAAAGAAGGGTTGGATCGCCCGCTGAGGGCCGGTGTTCAGCCTCAGAAGCCCATCACCCGGGCCACGGTGGCCGTATCGGGTTCCAGGCCGGTGTGGAACTTGGAATCGTTGTGCTCAATGGCCGTGGTGGGGTCTTTCAGGCCGTTGCCGGTAAGCACGCACACCACCGTGGCACCCGCGGGCACCTCCTCGCGGCGCTTGAGCAGGCCCGCAACGGAGGCGGCGCTGGCAGGCTCGCAGAACACCCCTTCACCGCTGCCCAGCAGCTTGTAGGCCTCGATGATTTCGGCGTCGGTGACGGCCATGAAATCACCGTTGCTTTCGGCCCGGGCTTTGAGCGCCCGCTCCTTGTTCACAGGGTTGCCGATGCGGATGGCGGTGGCGATCGTGTCGGGCTGCTCCACGGTGTGGCCGAGCACCAGAGGGGCGGATCCCGCGGCCTGGAAGCCCATCATTCGCGGCAAGCGGCGGCTGTGACCGGCCGCCTTGTATTCGTTGAAGCCCATCCAGTAGGCGCTGATGTTGCCGGCGTTGCCCACGGGGATGCAGAGCCAGTCGGGAGCTTCGCCTAGGGCATCCACCACTTCGAAGGCGGCGGTTTTCTGGCCCTGCAGGCGGAAGGGGTTCACCGAGTTCACCAGGGTGATCGGGTATTGGTTCGCCACCTCCTGCACGATCGCCAGGGCCCGGTCGAAGTTGCCCTTCACCGCCAGCACTTCAGCGCCGTAGAGCAGGGCCTGGGCGAGCTTGCCCTGGGCCACGTAGCCATCGGGGATCAGCACGAAGGCCCGCATGCCGCCCCGGCGGGCATAGGCGGCGGCAGCGGCGGAGGTGTTGCCGGTGCTGGCGCAAATCACCGCTTCTGAGCCTGCTTCCTTGGCCTTGGAAATGGCCATGGTCATGCCCCGGTCTTTGAAGGAGCCGGTGGGGTTGAGGCCATCGTATTTCAGGTACACCTTCACGCCCTTGCCGATCCGCTCGGCGATTACCGGGGCCGGGATCAGCGGAGTGGCGCCCTCGCGCAGGGTGATCACCGGCGTTTTGTCGCTCACCGGCAGCCACTTGCGGTAGCCCTCGATCAGGCCTGGCCAGTCCTGCATGGCCGGGCGGGTTTGTCCCAGGCGCCGGCGAAGGGAGGACAACAGGGCCACGGGCAGCAGGGACGGTCTGGAGCCGAATCTACGGGGCGGGTTTCGCAGCAGCGCCGCCGCTGTTGCCGCGCAGGCCGTCGAGCGGCGACTCCATGAAGAACTGGATCAGATCGCTCACCGATTTCGCCTTCTGCAGCACCGCCAAGAGCGCCGGGATGCTCACTTCCATCTCATCCACTGGATAGGCCTTCAGGAAGCTGATGGCGCTGAGTTTGCCGTCGGTGGCCACCAGGGCATTGATCACGCCAGCCCGCAGGGCCGGGATCCCGGCTCGCTTGGCGTAGAGCGGATAGATGATCTGAGCGATGCGAGCCAGGAGCGCTTCGCCCAGGCGGGTGCTGAGCAGCCGGCTGGTGAGCAGCAGCGGAATCGAGAGCTCGGCCTTCAGCAGCTTGCTCACCTCCTCAGGCTTCTGCTTGGCGATCATCAGCACATCGACCATCAGGCCCCGCGCTTTGCCCGTGTCGGCCAGGTATTCCAGATCCGCCACGGCGATCGAGCGGCGGAAGGCCCCAGTGACGAACACCACGTTTTCGGCGGCGATGGCGGCTGGGCTGCTGCCGATCAAGCCCAGGCTCAGCACCGCAGCGGTGAGGCGCTGACGCTTGCTGATGGGCATGGCAAGTGGTGGTGCAATCGCCAGACCCTAGGCCGGCTTCCGCTGCAGATCAGCGCCCACCAACACATCGCGCACCAGGTGCACCACACCGCGTTCCGCCAGGCCGCGGGCCAGTTCGGCTCCCATGCGGCGCAACTCCGTTTCCTGCAGCAGGCGTGGCACCCGCTTGAGCAGCAGCTGGGGATCGAAGCCCGGCAGCTGCCCCAGGATTGCCACCAGCCGTTGGATCGGCTCGAGCGAGAGCAGTTCGGCGTCGTTGGCGCTCATGGGCAGCCGGTCGCGCAGGCCGGGCGGCCGCAGCGGCCTTGGCAGCCGCTGGCTGATGCGCAGGGCCGTTTGCCAGCCCAACGCATCCATTTGGTTCACCGCGGCCTCCACGAGCTGGCTGCGGAGCATGCCGGCGTTGGGGGAGAACAGGAAATCGAGCACCTGATCCAGCAGGCCATCGAGGTCGAGTTGGCTGCCGCTGGCGGCACTGCTGATCAGGTTGTCAAGCCGCTGCCAGCGGAAGATCTCGCCGTCGAACAGCATTTCTTTGAGGCTGTTGCGCAGTTGTGGGTCGGGATCTTCCATCAACCGGCGAGCGAAATAGGGATAGGCGGCGCCGAGGATCTTGAAGTCGGGGTCCACGCTCAGGGCGATGCCTTCGAGCGTGACCAGTGAGCGGATGATCAGGGCGTAGTAGGGCGGCACCTGGAAGGGGAAGCGGTACATCACGCCACTGAGGTCGTCGGTGACGGCCTTGAAATCCATCCGGCTCACGCCCATCTCTAGGGCCTGGCCGAACACGCTCTCGAAGGCCGGCACGATCGGTGAGAGATCCACGTCTTCCGCCAGGAAGCCGAGGCTCACGAAGTCTTTGGAGAGCTTGCCGAAGTTGCGGTTTACGAGGTGCACCACCGCCTGGATCAGGCCGGTGCGGCTCTCGCGGCTCACCTCACTCATCATCCCGAAATCGAGATAGGCGAGGCGTCCATCGGGGAGGGCCAGCAGGTTGCCGGGGTGGGGATCGGCGTGGAAGAAGCCATGCTCGAGCAGCTGTTGCAGCGAGCAGTTCACTCCCACGGTCACCATGTCGTCGGGGTCGATGCCGAGATCGCGCACCGCTTCGAGGTTGGTGAGCTTCACCCCATCGATCCATTCCATGGTGAGCACCCGCCGAGCAGTGGCATGGCGATAGATGCGCGGAACGGCAATGCGGGGGTTGTGGGCGTGCAGGGCCGCAAACGCTTCGGCGTTGGTGGCTTCATTGCAGTAATCCATCTCCTCAAACACCCGCTTGCCCAGCTCATCGATCAGGGCCACAAGATCGGAGCGGATCAGGCCGATGTTGCGGTTGAGCCAGGCGGCGATGTTCCGCACGATGTAGAGATCGAGCGTGATCTGTTCACGCAGGCCCGGCCGCTGCACCTTCACGGCCACCTTCTCGCCGCTGAGCAGCACACCTCGGTGCACCTGACCAAGAGAGGCAGCCGAGATCGGCTCCTGCTCGAGCTCGGCGTAGATCGTGCTGATCGGAGCGCCGAGATCTTCTTCAATGCAGGCCATCGCCAGGGCCGAATCAAAGCCTGGGAGCTGGTCTTGCAGGCCTGCCAACTCTTCCAGGAGTAGGGGCGGAATGATGTCGGGTCGGGTGGAGAGGGCCTGGCCGGCCTTGATGAAGGCGGGGCCCAGGGAGGCCACGAGATCAGCGGCTTCTTTGGCCCGGGCGCGGGCATGTTCGGGGTTCTTGAGGCGGCGGGTGAGCCAGTCAATCCCCACGCTGAGTAAGTAGAGGCCGATCGGCACCAGCGTTTGCCAGAGACGCCGGATCAGGCGTTGGGGGGCGCCGGCATAGATGCGGCTAATGGCGGCCGGGTCGTACTCGAGCAGGCCCGAGACCTCGATGAAATCGCTGAGGTCTGCCTGGGAGGTGTTCGTGTTCGTGTTCGCTTCGGGCGCAGCGTGTTGCACAGCTTCTGTACGACCTGTACAGATCTCGGGTTCTGCTTCGCGGGGTGGTGCGTCGAAGCGGGGCGTCCCAGTGGCCGTGTCGGTAGCGGAGGCTTCGATCTCAACGCCAGCGGCCTCGCTGCCCAGCACGGTGCGGCGCATGGCGGCGCTGGCGGCTTCCAAGGGAGTGAGCGAAGGCGTTGGATTCGGCATGCCGCGGGTTGGGGCCCCGGGTGCCCTTTGAGGGTTGTCCCTCTTCTAAACGAAAGACACAGCCGCTACGGTCGGGCCGACTACCCGGCTGCCTGTGCTCACCGGTCTGCGCCTGCAGAACATCGCGCTGATTGAGCAGTTGCAGCTCGATTTCAGTGGTGGATTCACGGTGCTCACCGGTGAAACCGGCGCCGGTAAATCCATACTCTTGGATGCGCTCGATGCGTTGCTCGGCGGCAGCGGCCCGCGGTTGTTGCGCCAGGGCAGTGATCGGGGCGTGATCGAGGCCAGTTTCAGCCTTACGCCACCGCTGCAGAGCTGGCTGGAGCAGCAGGAGCTGGAGGCGGAAGAAGACGAAATCCTGCTCAGCCGTGAATGGCGCCTCAGCGATGACCGCCTCAGCAGCCGCCATCGCCTTAATGGGGTGGCGGTGAACCGCGCCCAGATCCAGGAGTTGCGCCCGCTCCTGCTGGATCTCACCGTGCAGGGCCAAACCCAGCAGTTGGCGCGCCCTGGGCAGCAACGCCGTTGGTTGGATCGCTATGCCGGCGAGCTGCTCCAGGTCCTCTTGATTCCGGTGTCGGAGGCCTACCGCCGCTGGCGTTCTGCTGCCCAGCAGCTGGAGCAGGCTCGCAGCAACTGGCAGCTGCTGCTGCAGGAGCGTGAGCGCCAGGAGCAGTTGCTGGTGGATCTCGAGGCTGCCCAGCTTGAGGATCCCGCCGAGCGCGAGCAGCTCCAGGCCGAAGAAAACCGTCTCGCCCATGGGGTGCGCCTGCAGGAAGGGGTGATGACCCTCCTGGGACGTTTGGTGGATGGGGCCGATGAAGCCCCGTCGGCACTCGACCATCTGGCCGCTTGCGAAGGGGAGCTGGCTGCGATGCAGCAACTCGATCCCTCGATCGCTGCGCTTGCCAGTTGCGCCAGCGAGGCCCTCGCGCAGCTCCAGGATTTGGCCCGCGATCTCGATCGCTATGGCTCCTCCTTGGAGAGCGATCCAGACAGCCTCGGCCAGCTGCAGGAGCGCATCGCCCAGCTCAAGGCGCTCGAGCGGCGCCATGGAAAAACCTTGGCCGAGCTGATCGAGTGGCGTGATCAGTTGCGGGATCAGCTGGCGCCCGGCGGCGCTGAGGCCAGCCTGGAAGCGTTGGAAGCAGCTGAGTCGGCGGCTCGCGCGCAGCGCGACCGATGCAACGGCGACCTCACCACGGCGCGCCAAGCCGCTGCCGCGCGCCTGGAGCACCAATTGATGGAGGCCCTGCGCCCGATGGGTCTGGCCAATGTGCGCTTCAGCGTGGCGATCGAGCCGGCGGCTCCTGGAGAGGAGGGGGCCGATGCGGTGCAGTTCCTGTTCTCAGCGAACCCCGGCCAGCCCCTGGCGCCGCTGGCGGAGGTGGCCTCCGGTGGTGAGATGAGCCGCTTCCTGCTGGCCTTGAAAACTTGCCTGGCCGCGGCGGATCAACACGTGACGCTGCTGTTCGATGAGATCGACACCGGCGTGAGCGGCCGCGTCAGCGGCGCCATGGCCGAGCTCCTGCAGCGCCTGGCCCAGCAGCGCCAGGTGTTTTGCGTCACCCACCAGCCCCTCGTGGCCGCGGCAGCCGACCACCACTTCCGTGTGGCCAAGGAGGTGCGGGGCGGCGTCACCCACACGCAAGTGTCCCAACTGCGGGACACTCAGGCCCGCCAGGCTGAGTTGGCGGAACTTGCCGGCGGCGATTCGGGTGAAACCCGCAGCTATGCGGCCAGCCTGCTGAAGCGGGTGGGCTAAGCAACCAGCCAATCCCCGTAGACTCCCCTATTCCCGAGCCGCCCGGATGCCCCGCGCCCTTGCCAAGAGCGTGAACGAGAAAGCGGCCCTGCAGGCGCTGAATGGCGGCTCGCTCGAGGACGTGATCCGGGTGCGAGGCGCCCGGCAGCACAACCTCAAAAACGTCGACGTCACCATCCCGCGCAACCAGCTGGTGGTGTTCACCGGGGTGAGCGGCAGCGGAAAGAGCTCACTGGCGTTCGACACGATCTTTGCGGAGGGTCAGCGCCGCTACGTCGAAAGCCTGTCGGCGTACGCGCGTCAGTTCCTTGGGCAGGTGGACAAGCCCGATGTGGATGCGATCGAAGGGCTTTCACCCGCCATTTCGATCGACCAGAAATCCACCAGCCACAACCCGCGCTCCACGGTCGGCACGGTCACGGAGATCCAGGACTACTTGCGTCTGCTGTTCGGCCGCGCCGGTGAACCTCACTGCCCGGATTGCGATCGCTCGATCCGGCCCCAGTCGATCGACGAGATGGTCGATCAGATCCTCACGCTGCCCGAGGGCACCCGCTACCAGCTGCTGGCGCCGGTGGTGCGCGGGAAGAAGGGCACCCACGTGAAGCTGCTGAGCGGCCTGGTGGCCGAGGGCTTCGCGCGAGTGCGCATCAACGGTGAAGTGCGGGAGCTCGCCGACAACATCGAGCTCGACAAGAACCACGCCCACAACATTGAAGTGGTGGTGGATCGCTTGGTGTCCCGCGAGGGCATTCAGGAGCGGCTCACCGATTCGTTGCGCACCGCCCTCAAGCGTGGCGATGGCCTCGCGTTAGTGGAGGTGGTGCCCAAGGCGGATGAGGAGCTGCCGGAGGGCGTCGAGCGCGAGCGGCTCTACTCCGAGAACTTCGCCTGTCCGGTGCATGGCGCCGTGATGGAGGAGCTCTCGCCGCGGCTGTTCTCGTTCAACAGCCCATACGGCGCCTGCGCCGATTGCCACGGCATCGGCCATCTGCGCCAATTCACGATGGAGCGGGTGATCCCCGATCCCTCGCAACCGGTGTATGCCGCGGTGGCGCCCTGGGCTGAGAAAGACAACGCCTACTACTTCTCGCTCCTTTATTCGGTAGGCGAGGCCTTCGGCTTCGAGATCAAAACCCCCTGGAACGAACTCACCCCGGAGCAGCACGAGGTGCTGCTGCGCGGCTCGAAGGAGCCGATCGCGATTCAGGCCGATAGCCGTTACCGCAAATCGCAGACCTACGTGCGGCCCTTCGAGGGGATCCTGCCAATCCTGGAGCGGCAGCTCCGGGATGCCAGCGGTGAATCGATGCGCCAGAAGCTGGAGAAATTCCTGGAGCTGGTGCCGTGTTCCAGCTGCCAGGGGTTGCGACTCAAGCCGGAAGCACTCGCCGTGCGAGTCGGTCCCTACCGCATCCACGAGCTCACCAGCACCAGCGTGGGCGAGAGCCTGCGCCGGATCGAAGAGCTGATGGGTGTGGGCGCCCACGAAGGTGATGCGCCGCTGCTCAGCCCCCGTCAGATCCAGATCGGTGATCTGGTGCTGCGCGAGATCCGCATGCGCCTGAAGTTTCTGTTGGATGTGGGCCTCGACTACCTGAGCCTCGATCGCCCGGCGATGACGCTATCCGGCGGTGAAGCCCAACGCATCCGCCTAGCCACCCAGATCGGCGCCGGCCTCACCGGCGTGCTCTATGTGCTCGATGAACCGAGCATTGGCCTGCACCAGCGCGACAACGATCGCCTGCTCAACACGCTCATCAAGCTGCGCGATCTCGGCAACACCCTGATTGTGGTGGAACACGACGAAGACACGATCCGCGCCGCTGATTACATCGTGGATATCGGCCCCGGCGCGGGCGTGCATGGCGGCCACATCGTGGCGGAGGGTGATTACAACGCCTTGATCAGCGCTGAAGACTCGCTCACCGGCGCCTACCTGAGCGGTCGCCGCGCTATCCCCACCCCGGCTGAGCGGCGCGACACCGGCTCCCGCAAGCTCACCCTGGTGGGCTGTGCGCGCAACAACCTCTCCGGCTTCGATGTGGAGTTTCCGCTCGGGCGCCTCGTGTGCGTGACCGGCGTGAGCGGCAGCGGCAAGAGCACGATGGTGAATGAGCTGCTGCACCCGGCGCTCGAGCACAAGCTCGGCATGAAGGTGCCCTTCCCCTCCGGCGTGGAGGAGCTGAAGGGGATCAAGGCGATCGACAAGGTGATCGTGATCGACCAGAGCCCGATCGGCCGCACCCCCCGCTCCAACCCCGCCACCTACACCGGTGCCTTCGATCCGATCCGCCAGGTGTTTGCCGCCACGGTGGAGGCCAAGGCCCGCGGCTATCAGGTGGGCCAGTTCAGCTTCAACGTGAAGGGCGGCCGCTGCGAAGCCTGCAGCGGCCAGGGCGTGAACGTGATCGAGATGAATTTCCTGCCCGATGTCTACGTGCAGTGCGATGTGTGCAAAGGCGCGCGCTACAACCGCGAGACGTTGCAGGTGAAATACAAGGGCCACACCATCGCCGACGTGTTGGAGATGACGGTGGAGCAGGCTTGCGAGGTGTTCTCCGCCATCCCCCAAGCCGCTGATCGGCTGCGCACCTTGGTGGATGTGGGCCTTGGTTACGTGAAGCTGGGCCAACCGGCGCCCACCCTCTCAGGCGGTGAAGCCCAGCGGGTGAAGCTTGCCACCGAGCTCTCCAAACGCGCCACCGGTAAAACCCTCTATTTGATCGACGAACCCACCACCGGTCTCAGCTTCTACGACGTGCACAAGCTGATGGACGTGATCCAGCGGCTCGTCGACAAGGGAAATTCTGTCCTGGTGATTGAGCACAACCTCGATGTGATTCGCTGCTCTGACTGGATCATCGATCTGGGCCCAGAAGGGGGCGACAAAGGCGGGAAGATCGTGGTGACGGGTACTCCTGAGGAGGTAGCGGAACATCCCACTTCCCATACGGGGCGCTATCTCAAGCAGGTGTTGGAGCAGCATCCGCCGACCGTGGAAGCGGCGTAGGGACTGGGCAAGGGTTGGATTGTGGCTACGGGAGTGGCTTAGACTTTATAAAAAAACTGGCGCAGACACATCACATCGCTGATCTTCAAAAATAAGTAGTGAATTGCAGTTATCATGTGACAGCAAACTCTTGCGTAGAACAATATAAAAATATAATTAGAGAACCACTAATTAGTACATTAAAGTCGTCCGTTACTCAAGTTGAACATATACTTGTTGTTCGCGCTTATTGGCAACTCAACGTATATCATTTACAATAATTGACGAGTTACACAAAAAAGTCTAGCCATGATGATTGGAACGGAATCGTCTCAGGTCCAACAGGATCTACGAAGGCAACAATCTGACCGTTGATTCCAGCACTATTGTATTTGCTTGGTGAACCTTTAGGGGTTAGACCTTGTTCTTTGCCATTTGTATCAATCAAAATCTTTCCAGCATCATTATAGTAAACATTTTCGCCTGTTTTATAAGAATCTCCAAATATCTGTTTGAAGCGAAGCTGCGTTTTCTTGTATGGTTTTGCCAATTTTTTCGACGCTTTTGATTGAGGTGTTTTAGGGTTTAGAAGTGAACGGTGGATTAAAATCTTATCACCCTCGTCGGGATTAAAGTTAGCCACATATGATACATTGTAATTATTATAGATAGGGCCAAGATCGTCATATTGTGTTCCTGAGTCTTTTTTTAAGATCATGCCCTTGGATGTGAGTTTAAATATATCCACTACGCCGTCTGTGCCGATCATCAAATCCTCCTTTATTCTTTGGATATGAGTCCTTGAACCGCTGGGTGAGGGCGTTAAAGGAGCACCAAAAATAGTCTGGATAGCTGCCTGGTCATCAGCAGTAAAGAAGAATGTAGCGCCGAACGAGCCTAGTCCACCATCATACTGAGACATGAGCGTATTATCCCAGCTGTAATTTGGATCACCTGGGTATCCATTAGGCGCGGTAATACCAATCGCCTCAAGTATTGTTGTCTCGATAGCACGAATATCTTCTATAGCTCCGTACTGCTTCTTATTGTGTTTACTGTACATTTGACCGTAACCATTTAAGTAACCAACTCCACCAATGAACTCCGTATTAGTAACAGGATCAACAGCTTTACCATTTTTGAAGGCATCCCCTTTAAACTTCCTATTTTCTTTGTATGGGACAAAATTTAAATGAATCTCACCGCGTTGCCCTTCTACTTTTTGGAAGCTAACCCCTGTAATTGAATCTATGAATTCAAAGATGGCGTCAATATAGTTGGATTGCTGAGGGTCTGCGGCAACTGGATTTTGCGTAATAGTTGAATTAGTCCAGCGATTGGAGCTATCAGTGTCAATCCACTTAAAATTCTTGGTTGAATAAGAGTATGTAATGACACCATCAGACGCTGCTTGTCTCGCATACTCCCGCTGAGGATCTCCAACAGAATGCAAAAGATACTCAGGCATGCTAGTAATGCAGATCTGACTATATTAACATGACTTGACCCAAATTCGAGGTATATGCATTAAGTGCATTCACCCCTTGATCAGTATCTCTCATGAGTAGTTCTTAAAATAACTAATTTAGATACTCCTCCTCTTCATATGATTTGGCGTAGGACAGTCATGACCCCATCCAGTTGTACCTGAACACCACCGATCATGTTGATATTGTCTAGCAAGACTACTATCCAATAATCCGAGATACTTAAACATGCTTATTCCTTGCCTATGACATTTAATGCAATTAATTCTCCAGCTGTTGCTCTGTTGATGCCAGAATATTGCCCCCTTCTTCTGAGCATACTTCTTCTTGTCACGATCATACTGACAAAACGGACAAAAGAATCTTGCTTTGTACCTCTTATTCACACTCTCTTCGTATCCATCAAGCCTGTTAATTAGTAATTGTCTGTAGTTGTAGTCTATAGGAGATTCCATTATCCTCTTGATTGCCTTGTCTAATTATAACAGTTAGGCTTTAATCCTGTCAACTTGACATGTTCGTCAAGTTTGACTAGAATTAGTACGTGGGTACGCAAGAGAATCTTTAGGTTCTTAAAGTATACATTCTTATAAATAACTACGTAGTAGTTGATCAGGTTGTAAGTAGCTGTAGAGTTCTCTAGATGCCCCAAGAGAGCAGTATCAATAAACACTAGAGATGCCCGAAGGGCAAATCCCGAAGGGATTTGATTCAAAGCTCCCCATAAAGCATATTTTAAACATCATTGTGCTGAGTATTCTGTCCACGACTAGTCATCTAAGACTGAAGAAATAGGCACTCTTGCATAAATCATTTAATCATAAATACCCATAGGATCCACAGAAAATCCATGATGACCAATCTAGTACATCCTAAACCTTTGAGAGATCAAATCTCCTTTAAGCAGCATGAGAACTACATTCTTGATATGAGAGATAGATTATGTGATCACTATCGACTCAACAAGAGTGACTTAATCAAATATCTGATTAAAAAAGAAGAGTTTGCATTGAAGAATCCCGCTGGAGTGCTGAACGTTCATCCATGAATAAATCAATATCTCTATCAAAAGTCGACTATCTAATGCTGGAATATATCGCTATGCACAGTCGCAGAAAACCTATAGAATGTCTACGGGAGTGGATTCATAAAGAATACAGTCAAATCAAGAAGTGATGAACCGTATGAAGGAGAAAATCATAGCAAAAATCAAGTATATAGAGGAACAGCTAGAGTCGCTTGATCACTATCTCCCTGAAACATATCAATACCTAATGGCAGAGTTGGATGTGCAGAGGCGCTTACTTGTAGAGATTGAACTCTCGGAGATGTTTAAGTAGACTGAATTGTACCTCTTGGGTCAGAACCTGTTTGTCATGATCGCGGCGGTTCTAACTATCTGCGACAAGAATAGAATCGCTTCAATAAAAGATCTATGACTCTAACCTACAAAGTCTTGCTTTTGCCTGAGTGTATCAGCGTTGTAGGTCAGCATAAATATAGATCCCTGCCCTCAATCTCATATCTATCAGGTCAAAGTGTTGACAGTCCAGAGCAAGGGTGATAAAATAAGGGCATCGATTTAGGCAATCGATTACGCAATACTCCTATTATCCTTGTCCAAAAGCCCATGACTTAATCACTGCAGAATAGATCTGTCTTGAATTATTACTCTTGAATTCAAACGTCGGTTCGCAGATCGTAATCCTAAGATTATCAACATATTAGTCCCAGCGACTACTATCCAGATCAAAGCTTTTTAATTTGTTCACGTTATTTACTCCTTCTATTATGTCCTGGAATATTATCCATTATTATTCATCTCTTCGCTTGATTGGCATCACGGATCATGATCACTTTGAATTGCTCTTGCTTGGGTTTAGCAAGGAACTTCTGAGTCTTATCCGAACGAATCCATCCAGCAGCATAGAATTTGGCGACCTTGATCTAGACCTCGAACTCCCTGATGAGGATCTGATCCCAGAGATCAATGAAGCTTTTAAGCGATACGTAAAAGAGACTTCCGTCGATGATTCTGTATTCTATTTGAGTCTCGAGTCGGAATATGACTCCGAGAATTCTTGTGATGCTGTCGTTGACTTCTTATGTCAAAAGCTCTTTGACTATTCTTGTGATCTATACTTCGTTCTGAGTACTGCAGCATTTGATCGCGGTGGTGGATATTCCCATCAGCGAGTGTGCTACCAGTTAAATAATGAGTTTGTCGTTGCTCCAATCCATGATTTTTTTGATAAATTCTTTAGTCAACCAAATCATGAATTGAACCGAGTTCTGTCTGCCATTCAGGCAGTCTGATTCTTCCAGTTGGTTTGGCGTAGGTTTTGAGAAGCATCTGTGTGCTGTGACCTGCCATTTGTGCCAAGTCAGCTGGTGAATTGCCCATTGCAAGTGCATGGGAGAGGAATGAATGGCGTTGCGCATAAAGTCTCCTCGGCTTAATACCGCAACGCACTAAACTTCTCTTCCAGACTCTGCCAAGCAAAGAATCGTATACGTTCTTGTGTGTTATAGGTGTGACAAATACAAGTCCATTGGAATCGTAGATTCCTTTTGACACCATTAAAGACTTATGTTCTTTAAGTACCTTGATAACTGAATAACCTATCGGCACAACCCGCTCTTTGCCTGTCTTTGTCGTGGACCAGAAGTATCGATGAGTGTTCAGACCATCGACCCTCAGGGTCTTGTGAATGATAATCTCGCCGCTGTCCCAGTGGATGCAGTCCCAGGTGAGTCCTCTGATCTCTGCGTTCCGCATTCCACTGCTCAACCACAGGAAGAATAAAGGGTAAAACCAGACCTCGTTCACTCTCAGATCTTCAAGTACAAGGGTGATCTCTTCTGTGCTTAGAACATCCGATAGTGAAGACCCCTTATTCACTTTGAGTTTGTGTTTGAAGAGGTGCTTGCTGTTCTCTGGGCACACACGTCTGAACTCACAAAGAATCCCGTCAACGGTTCGATTCTGGAGACCATTAGCGAGCATCCATTGTACGAACTCATCAACGTCACTTTTGTTCCTGAGGGTTTTGCCGTACTTCCTCAGAGTTCTGTAAGCATGGATAGTCCGCCCTTGTCTGTTCGCTTCAGAGAGGTGCTTTAAAGCTTCAAGTAAATCCGCATCTGCGTGCTCGTTGATGGGTTGGTATGAGCGAAGAGTGGTATCAAAAGTCCCTCCGCAATTGTCTGCCCAAATCTTCGCGCTTAGTGCTGATGCCCTTGCAACATCGCTAGGATCGTTCCATCGCCCAAGTCGATTGATAAACGCATCCTTGCCTTGGATTCTCACACGTAGCTGCAACGCCCCATTGTTGTTGCGTAGGGATGGTGGTTTACGCATCGCAGAGATGGCGGATACACCATGGCTAATTCATGAGGACACTTCAGCCAAGCCGCCGAGCCTGCTTTGAAGCCTTTGTTAGCCAACTCCGCAAATGTTGGTGTATGCGGGGGATTTTTGGAAATCTGGCTTGGGTTCTGGCTTTGGAGTGCTTTTTGTTCCTCTGATCCCTGATCACAGAACCACTCTGAAGGGGGTGCATCACTTGATGGACGTGATCCAGCGGCTCGTCGACAAGGGAAATTCTGTCCTGGTGATTGAGCACAACCTCGATGTGATCCGCTGTTCCGACTGGATCATTGACCTCGGTCCAGAAGGTGGCGATAAAGGGGGGCAGATTGTGGTTACGGGAACCCCTGAAGAAGTAGCAGAGCATCCCACCAGCCACACGGGGCGCTATCTCAAGCAGGTCTTGGAGCAGCATCCGCCCGAGCTGGTGGTGGTGGAGTGACTGGGTAATGGTTGGGTTGTGGCTTGGATTGTGGCTGTAGAAGCCGAGTTGGTCTTCAGAATTATGTTATAATTGGACAAGCTTTATCGCATAGATGGTCATGCCAAAATCTAAAAAGTCAAAATCTCTTCCAAAGAGTGCTCTATTATTCTCTACTTCGGATTCAGATTATGCACTAATACTGAAGCCAGCAACATTTGCTAAGGCAGAGAAAAAAGCTCTCAAGTTTGGGGGATATCTCGCAGATTTGTCTACCCCTGATGAGAACCCTGAGGTTTTTGACTCTATTACAGGGCTATTAGATCGGTCTCTGTATAAAAAATCAACAGCTTCGGATGGAGGTGGGTCTTCCTATGTCTGGCTAGGAGGCTCTGACTCCGGGTCCGAGGGGGTCTGGCGGTGGTCAAAATCAGGAGCATTAATTCCCACCGATAGCCCCGAATGGGGAAAAGGTGCTATGGGTCGTGAGCCTGATAACTTCCAAGGCACTCAGCACTATCTTGCTTTGGGTCTTGAGAACTGGCCATATGGTTCAGCAGATGGCATGGGATTTGGTAATGCTGGAATGTGGAATGATATTCAGGGAGGCAACAAGCTATTTTATCTTATTGAATTTAACTAAATCAATGCAATCCGCCGACTTGTATATCTACAAAATATCCTAGTCAATACAAGGTGTGCCATGCGCGCGCCAACCAACTATAGCTAGATGGTGGTTGTTCAGATAGCTGACTACCAACACTTTTTATTTGATAAGAGTCAGGAGCTTATTCTTGATCGACTATTAGACAAAGTCTATGATCACTGCATCTCGCTTATGCGTTTAACTTAAGTAGTTGATGGACTATTCTCATGAAACCGTTATATTTGAGTCCACTATCTATGTGAGCTAGTGCTTAATCCAGGCTGAATTCATATTCATCACCATCCAGGGGCAAGACTATGCATTCTCTGCATAGTCGCGGGAATCAAAGCGCAACTGCTACAATGACATTGGTTATATTCTTTTTGCAATGTCCCCAGACGTTATTACCGGAATCTGGAATGAAACCAAAAATCCCTTTATTGCAAACTGGGAAACTGATGATTCTTCTACTCAAGGCTATGTGAAGATCAATCAAAAAGGCAAAGGCAAGATGTATGTAGACAGCAATAAAAATGGCAAAAGAGACAAAAGTGATAAGGTAATCGCAAAAGTAATCGTTCTAGAATCGGCATCTGATCAGAATAATATCGGCTTTGGCACATGGACGGCAGACTTGGAATCTAGAACAGGCACTATCTTTAATCAAGATGGGGTCGAATTAGCAATTACACGTTACAAGGATGTATCGTACTTTATCTAATACTCTATTAGCATCAAGAGATTCTTAACGGAATAATTATTCTAAGATGCACCTACCTCCTCTTGAGTTAAACTAAATCAAAAAAGAACGACTGTTTTAAAAACCTGTAGTATTAATTCAGTTGACATGAATCTTTATCATGTCAACTGAATTTACGCGCTTTAATGATTAAATTGATCCAATCTATATCGTATTTAAATGCCATGGTGCAATATCTGCCCAATGCTGCTATTAATTCGTATATACAATTCTATAGGATATCTTAGCTACACTGCCATAAATACTTACTGTAATCAATCGAGCACTTATGGTTTAATAATAATGTTAAAACTGAGTTCACTTTGTAAGTTCTAAAGTGAACGACCCAACAAACTGGCGTACGTTAACAATCAAGTTATCAGACTAACCATATACCTGCTGTTGCAATATGTAGACTACCCAAAGAAGCCAAGCCATTCTGATTGGAATGGGATCGTCTCTGGGCCAATCGGATCAACAAAAGCAGCAGTCTGGCCAGCAAGACCTGCACTGTTGTACCTAAAATTAGAGCTCAAACCAGTCTTCTTGCCGTTTGTATCAATGTATATCTTACCTGCGTCATTGTAATAAACATTCTGACCAGTTGTGTATTGGTCTCCAAATATCTGCTTGAAGCGCAGCTTTGTTTTTTTAAATGGTTTTGCTAGCTTTTTTGAAGCTTGTGACACCGGACTCTTCGGATTAAGAAGCGACCGATGAATTAAAATCTTGTCTCCATCATCAGGATTGAAGTTCGCGACATACGGAATATTGTAGTTGTTGTATATAACGCCAAGGTCGTCATACTGTGTCCCTGCATCCTTCTTGAGGATCATACCCTTAGAGATGAGCTTAAAAGTATCAACAACCCCGTCCGTGCCCAGCATCAGATCTTCTTTTATTTTTTGGATATGAGTCTTTGAACCACTGGGGGAAGGACCGGATGGACTACCGAGAATTGTCTGGAGTGCTGCCTTGTCATCAGCAGTTAGGAAGAATGTTGCACCGAACGATCCAAGTCCGCCATCATTATACGACATAAGTGTATTATCCCAACTATAAGCTGGATCATCGCCATTTCCATTGGGAGTAGTAACGCCAAGGATCTCGAGTAAGGTTGTCTGGATGCCACGAATATCACTTAGAGCACCATACTGAGCTTGATTATGGAAGCTATAAATTTGACCATAACCATTTATGTAACTGCTGCCACCGTAAGACTCCGTGTTAACTACGGGGTCGACTATATTGCCTTCAGTGAAGTTGCCCTTGAACCTCTTATTGACCAGGGTTGGGACAAAGTTTAAATGTATCTCACCGCGTTGCCCTTCTACTTTTTGGAACTGCACACCCGTAATCGAATCAATAAACTCAAAAATAGTATCAATCCAAGTTGCTTGCTGCTGATCAGCTGCTTGAGGATTTTGAGTAATGGATGAACTAGGCCATCGTAAAGAGCTATTGGGTTCAACCCATCTAAAGTTGTCGGACGAATAAGAATATGTAATTACCCCATCAGACGCTGCCTGTCTCGCATATTCCCTTTGAGGATCGCCACTGGAATGCAAAAGGTATCCAGGCACGCTAGTAATGCAGATCTGACTATATTAACATGACTTGACCCAAATTCTAGGTATATGCATTAAGTGCATTCACCCCTTGATCAGTATCTCTCATGAGTAGTTCTTAAAATAATTAATTTAGATACTCCTCCTCTTCATATGATTTGGCGTAGGACAGTCATGACCCCATCCAGTTGTACTTGAACACCACCGATCATGTTGATATTGTCTAGCAAGACTACTATCCAATAATCCGAGATACTTAAACATGCTTATTCCTTGCCTATGACATTTAATGCAATTAATTCTCCAGCTGTTGCTCTGTTGATGCCAGAATATTGCCCCCTTCTTCTGAGCATACTTCTTCTTGTCACGATCATACTGACAAAACGGACAAAAGAATCTTGCTTTGTACCTCTTATTCACACTCTCTTCGTATCCATCAAGCCTGTTAATTAGTAATTGTCTGTAGTTGTAGTCTATAGGAGATTCCATTATCCTCTTGATTGCCTTGTCTAATTATAACAGTTAGGCTTTAATTCTGTCAACTTGACATGTTCGTCAAGTTTGACTAGAATTAGTACGTGGGTACGCAAGAGAATCTTTAGGTTCTTAAAGTATACATTCTTATAAATAACTACGTAGTAGTTGATCAGGTTGTAAGTAGCTGTAGAGTTCTCTAGATGCCCCAAGAGAGCAGTATCAATAAACACTAGAGATGCCCGAAGGGCAAATCCCGAAGGGATTTGATTCAAAGCTTCCCATAAAGCATATTTTAAACATCATTGTGCTTAGTATTCTGTCCACGACTAGTCATCTAAGACTGAAGAAATAGGCACTCTTACATAAATCATTTAATCATAAATACCCATAAGATCCACAGAAAATCCATAATGACCAATCTAGTACATCCTAAACCCTTGAGAGATCAAATCTCCTTTAAGCAGCATGAGAACTACATTCTTGATATGAGAGATAGATTATGTGATCACTATCGACTCAACAAGAGTGACTTAATCAAATATCTGATTAAAAAAGAAGAGTTTGCATTGAAGAATCCCGCTGGAGTGCTGAACGTTCATCCATGAATAAATCAATATCTCTATCAAAAGTCGACTATCTAATGCTGGAATATATCGCTAAGCACAGTCGCAGAAAACCTATAGACTGTCTACGGGAGTGGATTCATAAAGAATACAGTCAAATCAAGAAGTGATGAACCGTAGGAAGGAGAAAATCATAGCAAAAATCAAGTATATAGAGGAACAGCTAGAGTCGCTTGATCACTATCTCCCTGAAACATATCAATACCTAATGGCAGAGTTGGATGTGCAGAGGCGTTTACTTGTAGAGATTGAACTCGCGGAGATGTTTAAGTAGACTGAATTGTACCTCTTGGGTCAGAACCTGTTTGTCATGATCGCGGCGGTTCTAACTATCTGCGACAAGAATAGAATCGCTTCAATAACAGATCTATGACTCTAACCTACAAAGTCTTGCTTTTGCCTGAGTGTATCAGCGTTGTAGGTCAGCATAAATATAGATCCCTGCCCTCAATCTCATATCTATCAGGTCAAAGTGTTGACAGTCCAGAGCAAGGGTGATAAAATAAGGGCATCGATTCAGGTAATCGATTACGCAATACCCCTATTATCCTTGTCCAAAAGCCCATGACTTAATCACTGCAGAATAGATCTGTCTTGAATTATTACTCTTGAATTCAGGCGTCGGTTCGCAGATCGTAATCCTAAGATTATCAACATATTAGTCCCAGCGACTACTATCCAGATCAAAGCTTTTTAATTTGTTCACGTTATTTACGCCTTCTATTATGTCCTGGAATATTAACCATTATTATTCATCTCTTCGCTTGATTGGCATCACGGATCATGATCACTTTGAATTGCTCTTGCTTGGGTTTAGCAAGGAACTTCTGAGTCTTATCCGAACGAATCCATCCAGCAGCATAGAATTTGGCGACCTTGATCTAGACCTCGAACTTCCTGATGAGGATCTGATCCCAGAGATCAATGAAGCATTTAAGCGATACGTAAAAGAGACTTCCGTCGATGATTCTGTATTCTATTTGAGTCTCGAGTCGGAATATGACTCCGAGAATTCTTGTGATGCTGTCGTTGACTTCTTATGTCAAAAGCTCTTTGACTATTCTTGTGATCCATACTTCGTTCTGAGTACTGCAGCATTTGATCGCGGTGGTGGATATTCCCATCAGCGAGTGTGCTATCAGTTAAATAATGAGTTTGTCGTTGCTCCAATCCATGATTTTTTTGATAAATTCTTTAGTCAACCAAATCATGAATTGAACCGAGTTCTCTCTGCCATTCAGGCAGTCTGATTCTTCCAGTTGGTTTGGCGTAGGTTTTGAGAAGCATCTGTGTGCTGTGACCTGCCATTTGTGCCAAGTCAGCTGGTGAATTGCCCATTGCAAGTGCATGGGAGAGGAATGAATGGCGTTGCGCATAAAGTCTCCTCGGTTTAATACCGCAACGCACTAAACTTCTCTTCCAGACTTTGCCAAGCAAAGAATCGTATACGTTCTTGTGTGTTATAGGTGTGACAAATACAAGTCCATTGTAATCGTAGATTCCTTTTGACACCATTAAAGACTTATGTTCTTGAAGTACCTTGATAACTGAATAACCTATCGGCACAACCCGCTCTTTGCCTGTCTTTGTCGTGGACCAGAAGTATCGATGAGTGTTCAGACCATCGACCCTCAGGGTCTTGTGAATGATAATCTCGCCGCTGTCCCAGTGGATGCAGTCCCAGGTGAGTCCTCTGATCTCTGCGTTCCGCATTCCACTGCTCAACCACAGGAAGAATAAGGGGTAAAACCAGACCTCGTTCACTCTCAGATCTTCAAGTACAAGGGTGATCTCTTCTGTGCTTAGAACATCCGATAGTGAAGACCCCTTATTCACTTTGAGTTTGTGTTTGAAGAGGTGCTTGCTGTTCTCTGGGCACACACGTCTGAACTCACAAAGAATCCCGTCAACGGTTCGATTCTGGAGACCATTAGCGAGCATCCATTGTACGAACTCATCAACGTCACTTTTGTTCCTGAGGGTTTTGCCGTACTTCCTCAGAGTTCTGTAAGCATGGATAGTCCGCCCTTGTCTGTTCGCTTCAGAAAGGTGCTTTAAAGCTTCAAGTAAATCCGCATCTGCGTGCTCGTTGCTGGGTTGGTATGAGCGAAGAGTGGTATCAAAAGTCCCTCCGCAATAGTCTGCCCAAATCTTCGCGCTTAGTGCTGATGCCCTTGCAACATCGCTAGGATCGTTCCATCGCCCAAGTCGATTGATAAACGCATCCTTGCCTTGGATTCTCACACGTAGCTGCAACGCCCCATTGTTGTTGCGTAGGGATGGTGGTTTACGCATCGCAGAGATGGCGGATACACCATGGCTAATTCATGAGGACACTTCAGCCAAGCCGCCGAGCCTGCTTTGAAGCCTTTGTTAGCCAACTCCGCAAATGTTGGTGTATGCGGGGGGATTTTTGGGAATCTGGCTTGGGTTCTGGCTTTGGAGTGCTTTTTGTTCCTCTGATCCCTGATCACAGAACCACTCTGAAGGGGGTGCATCACTTGATGGATGTGATTCAGCGTCTTGTCGACAAAGGCAATTCAGTGCTGGTGATTGAGCACAACCTCGATGTGATTCGCTGCTCCGACTGGATCATCGATCTGGGTCCAGAAGGTGGCGACAAAGGCGGGAAGATCGTCGTCACGGGTACGCCTGAGGAGGTGGCGGAACATCCCACCTCCCACACAGGGCGCTATCTCAAGCAGGTGTTGGAGCAGCATCCGCCTCAGGCAGTCGCCGCTTAACCCCACAACGAGGTCATTCGGTTGTTGATTAGGTCAACAACGGAACCAGTTCTGCCATGGCTTCATTCCCAGCGATGCCCAAGAGCTGACCAGAGCCCGTGTCGTCTTCCGCCTGCAGCTCGGCTGTATCCAGCCGCAGGCTGCGACCGTCGTTCAACACCGCGGCCACCACAGCACTGCGATCTTCCCGGAGATCGATCAGCTGATCACCCCGTTGGCTGAAGCGTACGCCGATTTGCCCGATGTCGCCCCGCTGGCAACGGCGCAGGCTGTTGGCCGCCAGGCGCTTGAGTTGCCCGGAGCGGCTGGCCAGCAGCACACAACCATCGGGGCTGACGCCGGCAGCCCCCACCACGCTTTCACCGGGGAGCAAGCGCAACAGCACGGGCCCTTGCGCGTTGCGGCCCATCACGGGCAGGTTGGCGTCGTTCACTGCCAGCCGCAGCATCCGGCCGGTGGAGCTGGCCACCACCAGCTCCTCATCGTCGCGGCAGAGCACCACCCGCTGCAGGGTCACGCCGTCTTTGAGCTTCAGCACCGAGGTGGCGCGGCCGGAGAGCTCCTGGAAATCCTCGATCGGCAGTCGCTTGAAGCGCCCATCGCTGCTCAGCAAACCCACGCTGGCTCCCGCTGCTTGCTCACCACTGGGCAGAGGCAGCAGTTGCACCACCTGCTCGCCATTCATGCCCTCCGGCAGGAATTTCTCGAGCGTGCCCGGTTGCTGGCCGGCGAATTCCCAACGCAGCAGCGCCACCCGGCCCGCATCGGTAAAGGCGAGCAGCGCCGGCTTCTCGCTGATCGGCAGGATCAGACGTGCCGGTGAGGGGTTGTCGCCCAGCGGTGCTGGCTCATCCAGGTGGAGGCGACCGAGCAGCTGCGGACCCACCACCTTCACCTGTCCGTCGGCCTGGATCACCAGACGGCCGTCGCTGGGCAGCCCTTCGAAGGCGCGCTGGCGCAGGACTTCGGTGTTGGGGCGTTGGGCGGCGGTGCGCTGGGCCACCAGTTCGTCGCCCCCTTCCACCAGGCGTGTGCGGCGCGGAGTGGCAAAGCGCTTCTTCAGGGCCTTGAACTCGGCCACCATCGCGTCGAGCAGGGCTGGACGCTCATCCAGCAGGTGCCGCAGGCGGGCGCGCTCCTGGCGCAGATCTTCGGCTTCTTTGCGCAGGCTTTCCTGCTCGAGGCCGGTGAGGCGCCGCAGCGGCATGGCGAGCACCGCATCGGCCTGGCGCTCGTTGAGGTCGAGATGCACCTGCAGGCTGGCCCGGGCGCTGGCGGCATCGGGGGCGGCGGTGATCATCTCGATCACCTTGGGCAGGGCGTTGAGGGCGGTGATCAGGCCTTCCACCACCTCGAGCCGGTCTTCGGCGCGCTTGAGGGCGTGCCGGGTGCGGCGGATCAGGGTGAGCTCGCGGTAGTCGAGGAATTCCTGCAGCAGCTGGCGCAGGGTGAGCTGGATCGGCTTGCCGTGCACCAGGGCCAGCAGGATCGCGCCGTAGTTGCTTTGCAGGGCGGTGCGGCGTTGCAGTTCGCCCAGCACTGTTTCCGGGTTGGCATCGCGGCGCAGTTCCACCACCACCCGCATGCCTTCGCGGTCGGATTCGTCGCGGATGTCGGCGATGCCGTTGATCTTTCCGTCGTTCACCTGCTCGGCCAGCTTTTCGATCCAGCCGGCTTTGCTCAGCTGATACGGCAGCTCTGTGATCACCACGGCGCCGCGCTTGTGGCGGCCCTTACCGGGCTGGATCTCTTCGATGTGGGCCACGCCCCGCATCGGGATGCTGCCGCGGCCGGTGAGATAGGTATCGCGCACACCGCTGCCGGTGAGCACCTCGCCGCCGGTGGGGAAGTCTGGCCCGGGCACCAGCTCCAGCAGCTTCTCGTCGCTGAGATCCGGTTTACGCACCAGGGCGATCAGGGCGTCCACCACTTCGCCCAGGTTGTGGGGCGGGATGTTGGTGGCCATGCCCACGGCGATGCCGGTGCAGCCGTTGAGGATCAGGAACGGCAGCTGGGCTGGCAGCACCGTGGGCTCCTGTTGGGAGCCGTCGAAGTTGGGGGCGAAATCAACGGTGTCGTCGCCGATTTCATCGAGCATCGCCTCATTGGCGATCGGTGCCAGGCGCGTTTCCGTGTAACGCATGGCGGCCGGTGGGTCGTCGTCCACCGAGCCGAAGTTGCCGTGGCCATCCAGCAGCGGGTTGCGGCTGGCGAAGGTCTGCACCAGGCGCACTAGGGCGTCGTACACGGCCTGGTCGCCGTGGGGGTGGTACTTACCGAGCACGTCGCCCACCACGCGGGCGCACTTGCGGTAAGGGCGATCCGGGGTCAGCCCCAGCTCGTGCATCGCATAGAGGATGCGGCGCTGCACCGGCTTGAGACCGTCGCGGGCGTCGGGCAGGGCCCGGCCCACGATCACGCTCATCGCGTATTCGAGGTACGAGCGCTGCATCTCCTGATGCAGCTCGATCGGCTGGATACGCCGGTCGTCGGATGGATCCGGCAGCGGCTGTTCGGGGCGCGCCTTGGGCATCCGTGGCTCAGGCCGGGGGGCTGAAAGTGGCGCTCAGCCTACAGATCCTGGGCTGAGTCGGCTTATTCGCCGCCCAGGTCGTCGTTGCCGCCGGCGTTGGCCTGGGCCCGTTCCACATCGGCTTTGAGGGCTGGGTCGGTGAACAGCCGCGCTGCGGCGCTGCGCAGTTTCGGTCCCCAGAGTTGCTCCTTCTGCCAGCTGTCGAGCACGTAGTTGGGCTCTTCAGCCAGGGCCTTGGCCGCCAGCTCCAGGCTTTCGGGATTGCCGGGCGTCTTGCTGTTCAGGGCTGCGGCCAGGGCCAGGTTGGGTTCGGCAGCAGGCTTGATCTCCAGCACCCGCCGCCAGCGCTTGATCGCTTCAGCGTCTTTGTTCTGCTCGTAGAGCACCAGGGCCTGGTTGTTGATCGCTTCCCAGAAATCACCACGCAGCTTCGACGCCCGCTCGAACGCCCCCAGCGCATCACTGGGTTTGCCCATCAGGATGAAGGCGTTGCCCAGATCGAAGTACGCACCGGCGTTCTTGCCGTCGAGCTTCAGGCCGTCGCGGATCAGCTCAGCGGCTTCCGAGGGTCGGCCGTCCTTAAGGGCCAGGGAGCCTTGGGCAAACAGGATGCCGGCATTCTTCGGGTCGAGTTCCCGAGCTTTGGCCAGCGACACTGCCGCGGCCTTGTCTTGGTTGCTGCGCAGCTGCGCTTCCGCTAGCAGCACCCAGCCGCGGGGGTCGCTCGGGATCAGCTGCACGGTGAGGGCCGCGAGCCGGGCTGCGTCTTCGGCCTGGCCAATCCGCAGCAGCCGCGCCGCCGCCTGGGCGATGCCGAGGCCAGCCCCCTCGAGGTTCTGCTCGCTTGGCACCACCACGTAGGGCACCAGCGCCTGAGCCGGGGCGGCGCTGAGGGCCGAAAGCATCAACGGTGCCGCCGCCAGAACCTTCAACCAGCGCGCAGCCATCGATGCAGGGCGATCACAGCCGCAGGTTAGGCAGGGGGGGCGGTGCTGGCCGCACGGATGTTGCGCCGCCACATCGCCGGTTTGATCCGCCGCAGGGCGGAGGCCCGCAGCTTTTCGTCCCACTCGGCATCGCTCCAGTCCAGTGCCTCCTCGCCGCGTAGGTCCAGCCACCAGGCGCGCGGCTGCAGATCGGGATCACTGCTGCTGGACAGCGCGCGCTGATTCCAGGGGCATACGTCCTGGCAGATGTCGCAGCCGGCCACCCAGCCCTCCAAGGCGCCCGCAATCGCCTCGGGCAGCTCGGGATCGCGGTTTTCAATCGTGTGAAAGGCGATGCAGCGGCGGGCATCCACCACGAATGGTTCGGTGATGGCGGCAGTAGGACAGGCGTCGAGGCAAGCGCTGCAGGCGCCGCAGCTCGGCACCGCGGGCCGGTCGGCCGGCAGCTCGGCGGTGGTGAGCAGGTGCCCGATCAGCAGCCAGGAGCCGTGCTCGTGGCTGATCAGGTTGCTGTGTTTGCCGATCCAGCCCAGACCCGCTTCTTCGGCCCAGGCCTTGTCGAGCAGCGGTGAGCTGTCCACGCAGGCGCGCCAGCCCACACCGGGCATCTCGCTTTCCAGCCAGCGCCCGAGGGCCCGTAGCCGCCCATCGATCACGCGGTGGTAGTCGCGGCCCCAGCCGTAGCGGGCCACCTTCAGGGAGCCCGGAGCGCGCTCCGCCTCCACGTAATAAGGCAGTCCCACGGCCACCACGCTGCGTACCCCCGGCAGTAAGGCCTGCACATCGCGGCGACGCGGGTCAGCCATCCAGGCCATGTCGGCCTGGTGGCCCGCGGCCAGCCAACGCTGGAGTGCCGCGCTCCGCAGTTGCAGCCGTTCGCTGCCGGCTGCTGAGGCGATCCCCACCGCTGCAAAGCCCAGCTGCCTTGCCTGTTGCTTGAGGGTGTCAGCGAGATCCACCACCCCTACGATTGCGCGATTGCGTCACCACCACTGTGAGTTCAGCAGCGTCCGGCCGTTTCGGCAGCTTGTTCCGTTGGCTGGGCATCACCCTGGTGGTGTTGCTGGCGCTGCAATTGGTGGCCGTGCTGGCGGTGAACGGCTGGGGCGAGGAGAGCTTCCGCCAGCTGCTCTCCACCACCCTGGTCACCCAGTCGCCCATGGCCTTCGTGGGCATGTTGCTGATGTTGATCGGCCAGCGCCTCGATGAGCCCGTGCCCGGCCGCACGCCCCTGCGCTGGTTTGTGGCGGTGGTGAGTGGCCTGTTGGCGTTGGCCCTGCTGATCACCATCCCCGTGAGCATCAGCGGTGATCGCGCCGTGAGCGATCAGGCCAACCAGGCCCTGTTGGCCCAGCGCGGTCAGCTGGAGATGGCGAAGGCTCAGCTGGAGAACCCCCAGGTGCTCGAGCAGGTGATCGCCCAGGGCGAGCAGGCCGGCCAAATCCCCGCCACCGCTAGCGATGCCGAGAAGAAGAAGGCCGCTCAGGCCTTCATGAGCCGCCAGCTCGATCAGGCTGAAGATCAGCTCAAGCAGGCCGAAAACCGCCGCGATCTGGCGGCCAACCAGCGCCGCATCGGCGGCACCGGCACCGCTGTGGTGTTGCTGGTGGCCTTCACCCTGCTGGCGGTAGTGGCCGTTCTGTGAGGGCGGCTGGCTAAGTTGCAGGTTGGACTCTTTTCACCGGACGCCCCGGCCTGTCATTGGTGCAATCCAGTCCCAGACCTGAGCAACCCCTGGGCGATCGCCTCCAGCAGGACCTCAAGAACGACCTGATCGCCGGCCTGCTGGTGGTGATCCCGTTGGCCACCACCATCTGGTTGGCCACCACGGTGACGCGCTTTGTGCTGGCGTTTCTCACCTCGATCCCCAAGCAGCTCAACCCTTTCAACACCCTGGATCCGATCCTCCAGGAGTTGATCAACCTGGGGCTTGGCCTGTTGGTGCCCCTGCTCGGGATCCTGTTGATCGGCCTGATGGCCCGCAACATCGTGGGCCGCTGGTTGCTCGAATTCGGCGAGGGCACGCTGCAGCGCATCCCCGTGGCGGGCAGCGTCTACAAAACCCTCAAGCAACTGCTGGAAACCTTCCTGCGGGATAACTCCAGCCGCTTCCGCCGGGTGGTGTTGGTGGAATATCCCCGCGAGGGCCTCTATGCCCTGGGGTTCGTCACGGGCGTGCTCGGCGCCACCCTCTCCGCCGGCTTTGATCAGCCGATGTTGAGCGTGTTCATTCCAACGGCCCCCAACCCCACCACCGGCTGGTACGCCGTGGTGCCTGAAGCTTCGGTGAAAGACCTCGACCTCTCGGTGGAGGATGCTTTCCGCACGATCATCTCGGCCGGCATCGTCAACCCCGACGAGCGTGAAACCCCCGCCAGCCGCAGCTTCTCCAGCTTGCTGGCCCAGCTCCGGGCCCCGGCCTATTCCCCCCTTCCCTCCAACAAGGCCTGATGCAGAGCCGCACTGTTGCCCGTGAACTGGCCCTGCTGATGCTCGGCCAGATCAGTGATCGTCAGCCGGCGGCTGACATGCCCCTCGATGCGCTGCTGCAGCAGGCGCAGGCTTCGCTGAGCCAGCACGTGCGCGAAGCCCTCGATCAGGCCGCCACCGACCTCCAGGCTGCCCAGCAACAGCTGCTCGACAGCGAACTTCAGGATCAAGGCGGCACCGAGGAACTGCCCAAGATTCGCCAACACCTGCAAGACGGCCTCGCCCATGCCGAGCAGGGCCTCAACCGCCTCTCCGCCAGCCTCGAGTTGCCCCGGCTGCTGATGCTCTCCGATCAGGATGAAATCCGCCGCGGTGCTGTGGATCGTGCACGCGCCGTGTTGCGCAGCCGTGAGGATCTCGATCAGCGCCTGGATGCCGTGATGGAAGGCTGGCGCCTCACCCGCCTGCCTCGCATCGACCGCGACATCCTGCGCCTGGCCGCCGTCGACATCGAGCAGTTCAACACCCCTGCTGCCGTGGCCTGCAATGAAGCCGTGGAGCTGGCCAATCGCTACAGCGACGAACAGGGCCGCCGCATGATCAACGGCGTGCTGCGCCGCTTCACCAGCGCCGGCTGAGGAGATCAGCGCATGGTGTACGACTGGTTCAATCGCAGCGCGGCCCCTCAGAACCCTGAGGAGCCCCAGCCGGAACAACCCGCGCAGCCGCCTGCGGCTGAAGAGCAACCGGCTGCATCGGCTCCCACTGCTGCTGCGCCACCAGCGGTGGGTGCCGTTGATCAAGACGCCCTCGAGTGGGCCCGCCAGGCCTACGCCCGCCTCAAGGCTCAGCAGGAAGCGGAGAAACAAGCAGCAGCGGCGCCTATTGCTGCGTCTCCATCTGCACCGGCCGTCGCTCCTTCCGAGCCGGTTGCAGCGCAAGAAGCGGTTCAGTCAGAACAGCCTGTCCAGGTGGAAGCGCCTGTCGCGCCGGCTCCAGTTGCCGAGCCTGAGCCTCCGGCTGCAGCCGTAACCCCAGTCCAGAAATCTGTACAGACTGTGCAGAACCTGGAGTATTCGGCGGTTGATGAACCGCAGTCACCGGAGCCCCAGCCCGCCGCCGGCCTCTCGTTGCTCGAGCAGGCCGCCGCCCAGCGTGCCCAGCGGCAACAGGAGCTGCTGGAGCGTGCGATTGATGCTCCCGCCCCGTCGTCGTCAGCCGCGTCAACCGCCCCGGCGCCGGCCGCTGCTCCTGCAGAAGCCGATGAGGCAGCCCCGGAGCTTGGGGCTTTTGACGACGACTTCACGTGGTCGGCCGAGGTGCTCGCCGCCCAGGGCCGCAACCTCGACGACATCTCCCTCGAGGAGATCGATTGGTTGGGCCGTCTGCGCCGCGGCATGGAGAAGACCCGCCGCGGCTTCGTCACCCAGCTGCTCGACAACCTCGGCGACGATCCCCTCACCCCCGAGGTGCTCGATGACCTCGAAAGCCTCTTGCTGCGGGCCGATGTGGGCGTGCAGGCTACCGATCAGGTGCTGGAGGCCCTGCGCAAACGTCTCAACGAAGAAGTGGTGGAGCCGGCCGAAGGCATTCGCTTCCTCAAAGAGCAACTCAAGGGGTTGCTCGATGCCCCGATCCAGGCCAGCGGTGCCCAGCTCCTGGCGCCCGAGCGCGGCCGCCTCAACGTGTGGCTGATGGTGGGTGTCAACGGGGTGGGCAAAACCACCACCCTCGGCAAGCTCGCCAACTTGGCCGTGCGCAGTGGCTACAGCTGCCTGATCGCCGCGGCCGACACCTTCCGCGCTGCCGCGGTGCAACAGGTGGCGGTGTGGGGTGAGCGCAGTGGCGTCACCGTGGTGTCGAACCCCTCGGCCAATGCCGATCCGGCCGCGGTGGTGTTTGACGCCATCGGTGCGGCCCAGGCCAAGGGCACCGATCTGGTGCTGGTGGACACCGCCGGGCGTCTGCAGACCAAGCACAACCTGATGGAGGAGCTCTCCAAGGTGCGCCGCATCGTCGACAAGCTGGCGCCCGATGCTCTGGTGCAGTCGTTACTGGTGCTCGATGCCAGCCAGGGGCAGAACGGACTGAAGCAGGCGATGGCCTTTGCCCAGGCCGCTGGTCTCACCGGCGTGGTGATCACCAAGCTCGATGGCAGTTCCCGTGGTGGTGTTGCCCTCGCGGTGGCTTCGGAAGCCGGTCTGCCGATTCGCTTCATCGGCGCTGGTGAAGGGATCCGCGATCTGCGTCCCTTCAACAGCTTCGAGTTTGTGGAAGCGCTGCTCGCGAAGTAGACACAAACGCGCCAGCTGCCCTTCAAAACGCGGCTATCTTGCGGGCACTTCGCGGCCGCTCGGTGAGCAGCAAGCCGCCCCCACGGCGGTCTGATCCACCGCTCCAGACCCACGCTGACCGCGCTGCCCTGCCGCGGCCCGCATCGCCGTTGGCGTCGGTGCGGCAGCTGCTTGACAGCCTCAGCCGCGAACAGCGCCGCAATCAGGAGCTGCTCGCGTCGCTCGGTTTTGCCCTGCGCAGCTTCACCAACCTGGGCCGTTTTCTCGAGTTGGTTCCCCTGGTGGCCGCTCGCTTGGTGGAAGCCGAAGGAGCGGTGCTGATCCCCTTCCACCCCGATGGTCGCCTCTGGCGCGAACAGCTGCACGGGGGACCGCCGGAGCTGCTGCAGGCCTTGGCCAGCCTGTCCGATGAAACCTTGCTGCAGGCCTCCGGTGATGAGGCGGTGGCGCAACTGCTCGATCGCCTAGTGCGGCGCCAGCTCACCGATCGCCCCCTGTTTGCCACCTCAGTGGTGGCCCGCAGCCGCAGCCGCGGCCGCCTCTATGTGTATGGCCCCCGCAGCGGCCTGAGCTGGAGCGACAGCTACCGCCGCCATGCCCAGCTGGTGGCCGACCTCACCGGCGTGGCGATCGAGAGTGAGCAGTTGCTCCAGGAAGCGCGCCGCCATGAGCGCGTCGACCGTCAGCTCTCCACCGGCGCTGAAATCCAGGCCCAGCTGCTCCCGGATCATTGCCCGGTCATCGAGGGGGTGGAGTTGGCCGCCCGCTGCCGGCCCGCCTTCCAGGTGGGCGGCGACTACTACGACTTCATTCCCACCCGGCCCCAGCTGTTGGGCCGCCGCCGCGAGCAGGGGCGCTGGGCCCTGGTGGTGGGCGATGTGATGGGCAAAGGGGTGCCCGCTGGTCTGTTGATGACCTTGCTACGCGGCATGCTCCGCGCCGAGGTGCTCAGCGGTCATCCCCCCGATCGGATCCTGCACGACCTCAACCAGCTGGCCCAGGAAGACCTGGCCCAGTCGCACCGGTTCGTGACCCTCTTCTATTCCGACTACGACCCCCGCACTCGCTTGCTCCGCTTCGCCAACGCGGCCCACAACCCACCGCTGATCTGGCGGCGGATGCGCCATGCCGTCGACCGGCTCGATGCCCCCGGCCTGTTGATCGGTCTGCAACCGGAGGCCGAGTACGGCTGCGAGCAGATCGTTCTGGATCCCGGCGATGTGCTGCTCTGCTACACCGACGGCGTCACCGAAGCCAGCGGGCTCAATGGTGAACGCTTCGATGAGGAGCGCCTGATTGCCGCGCTCCAGGCGGCCTGCCGCTCCGGTGTGGGTGCTCAGGGGATTCTCGACCAGTTATTTGCCCGCCTGGATCGGTTCGTGGGGCCCGATCGCCAGCTGGATGACGACGCCTCGATGGTGGTGCTCAAGGTGCGCGAAGAGGTGATGCTCCCCTCGCTGCCACACTGAGTTCCAGCAGAACTGTGCGGGCCCCGATGGCCGTTGAGTCGTCTTCCTCCACCTGGAGCCAGCGTTTCGAGGAGGGGCTGCATCCGGCGATTGAGCGCTTCAACGCCTCGATCGGCTTTGACATCACCCTGCTGCAGCAGGACCTGGACGGCTCGATCGCCCACGCCCGCATGCTCGCCAGCACCGGCGTGATCACGGCAGAGGAAGCCGAGCAGCTGGTGGTGGGCCTGGAGCAGGTGCGCAGCGAAGCCGCCGCCGGCCAGTTCAACCCCGGCCTCGACGACGAAGACGTGCACTTCGCTGTGGAGCGGCGCCTGATCGCAATCCTCGGCCCCCTCGGCAAAAAGCTGCACACCGGCCGCTCCCGCAACGACCAGGTGGGCACCGATCTGCGCCTATGGCTGCGCGCCCAGATCGATGTGATCGATGGCGCCTTGGTGCGCTTCGAGCGGGCGCTGCTGGATCAGGCTGAAGCCCACGCCGAGGTGATGATCCCCGGTTACACCCACCTGCAGCGGGCCCAGCCCATCTGCCTGGCCCACCATCTTCTGGCCTACGTGGAGATGGCCGAGCGCGACCGGGCTCGCCTGCGGGACTTGCGCAAGCGCGTGAACATCTGCCCCCTGGGTGCTGCCGCCCTGGCGGGCACACCCGTGCCGATCGATCGCCGCCATACCGCCGCGGCTCTCGGCTTCGACGACGTGTATGCCAACAGCCTCGACGCCGTAAGTGATCGGGATTTCGCGGTGGAGTTCAGCGCTGCCGCCAGCCTGGTGATGGTGCACCTCAGCCGGCTGAGCGAAGAGGTGATCCTCTGGGCCAGCGAGGAGTTCGGCTTCGTGAAGCTCACCGACCGCTGCGCCACCGGCAGCAGCCTGATGCCTCAGAAAAAGAACCCCGACGTGCCGGAGCTGGTGCGTGGCAAGTGCGGCCGTGTGTTCGGCCACCTGCAGGGGCTACTGGTGATGATCAAAGGCCTGCCCCTCGCTTACAACAAAGACTTCCAGGAAGACAAGGAAGCCCTCTTCGACGCGGTGGCCACCACCCTGGCCTGTCTGGAAGCGATGGCGATCCTGTTTGAGGAGGGGCTGCAGTTCCGCCCCGAACGGCTTGAGGCGGCTGTGGGCTCCGATTTCTCCAATGCCACCGATGTGGCCGACTATCTGGTGGCGAAGGGGGTGCCGTTCCGGGAGGCCTACCAGCTGGTGGGCGGGCTGGTGAAGGGGTGTCTGCAGGAGGGAATCCTGCTGCGGGATCTGCCGCTGGAGCGCTGGCAGCAGCTGCACCCTGCCTTTGAAGCCGACATCTACGAGGCGATCCATCCGCGCCAG
This sequence comes from Synechococcus sp. CB0101, assembly GCF_000179235.2. NCBI lineage: Bacteria > Bacillati > Cyanobacteriota > Cyanophyceae > Synechococcales > Synechococcaceae > Synechococcus > Synechococcus sp. CB0101. The sequence continues at coordinate 1,577,081 of NZ_CP039373.1, read as the reverse complement.
GTGGTGGCGGCGCGTCGCAGTGAGGGCGGTACGGCCTTTGAGCAGGTGCGCATGCAATTGCAGCGTTCTCGCGCCCGCCTTGCAGCAGACGGCTGAAATGCCGCTGGCGGATCTAGTGTTCTGGCGCTGAAGTTTCGCCTAATCGGCCCCATCGGCCTGTGAGCATTTTTGTTGGCAACCTCCCCTTCCGCGCGGAACAGGAGGACGTGGCCGAGCTGTTTGCCCCTTTCGGTGAAGTGACCAACTGTTTCCTGCCCCTGGAGCGGGATACAGGCCGAAAGCGCGGCTTTGCCTTTGTTGAGCTGGCCGATGAGGACAGCGAATCCCGCGCCATCGACGCCCTCCAGGGCGCCGAACTGATGGGGCGCCCCCTGCGCATCAACAAGGCCGAACCCCGCAGCCCGGGTGGCGGCGGTGGTGGTGGTTATGGCGGTGGTGGCGGCGGCCCCCGGCGCGGCGGTGGCTATGGCGGCGGCGGTGGAGATCGTGGCGGCTACGGCGGTGGCGGCGGCTATGGCGGCGGCCGCAGTGATTACGGCGATCGTTCCGGTGGTTACGGCGGCGGTGAGCGCGCCTCCGGCGCCCGTGGTTGGGAAGATCGCAGCTATGGCGGTGGCCCCGATCGCGGCGGCGATTCCTTTGGCGCCGGTCGCACCCGTCGGCGTCGCAGCAGCGGCGGCGACGACTGAGGCCTCACGGGGCTGGGTTGAGGCTCTTTTAGAGCCCTCGCTCCTCCAGCTGGGCAGCCGCGCGTTCGAACACTTCGGGGCCTGCATCGCGGGCTCCAGCGGCCTGGCCGAGATCGCGGCGCCAATGGCGCGCCCCGCTCACCCCTTCCACCACCTGCACCAGGTGGCGGGCAATGGCCCAGAGGCGGCCGCCACCGTTGCACCAACGCTCGGCGTAGGGAATCAGACCCCGCACCACCGTTGAGGCACTGGCCATGGGTTGGCTGCTGTCATTGAACAGGTCGCGGTCCACCGTGGCCCAGCGCAGCGGGTGGTCGTAGGCGGCGCGGCCCACCATCACCCCATCCACCTGCTGCAGCTGTTCAGAGCAGCTCGCGAGATCGAGCAAACCGCCGTTGAGTTCGATCGTGAGCTCAGGACGATCCTGCTTGAGCTGGTGCACCAGTTCGTAGCGCAGCGGTGGGATGGTGCGGTTTTGCTTGGGATCGAGCCCCTCCAGCCAGGCCTTGCGGGCGTGCACGCTGAAACGCTGCGCACCGGCCGCGGCCACCGCATCCACAAAGGCCAGCAGCTCCGCGTAGGAATCGCGCTCATCGATGCCGATGCGGTGTTTCACCGTCACCGGCAACGGCGAGGCCGCGGCCATGGCGCTGATGCAGCGGGCCACGTGATCGGGTTCAGCCATCAGGCAGGCTCCGAAGCGCCCCTTCTGCACCTTCTCGCTGGGGCATCCCACGTTGAGGTTGATCTCGTCGTAGCCGCGATCGGCGGCAATCCGCGCCGCCTCGGCCAGCAGCTGTGGGTCATCGCCGCCCACCTGCAGGGCGATCGGGTGCTCGATCGGGTCGAAATCGATCAGGCGCTCGCGCCGCTCGCTGTAGTGCAGCGCTTGGGCCACCACCATCTCGGTGTAGAGCAGGCTGCGCCGGGTGATCTGCCGCATCAGCACCCGGAAGTGCCGATCGGTGTAGTCCATCATCGGGGCCACACTGAAGCGGTAGGCCCCGTTCAGCAGCGAATCGGGCATCTCCCCATGCTCGCCTTTCACGCCGATGCCCACCTCCTCTGAGCACTGGTCGCTGGTGGTGGCCGGCGGCGGGCCAGCCGGGTTTATGGCGGCCATCGCCGCCGCGGAGGCAGGGCTGCAGCGGGTGCTGGTGCTTGAGAGCACCCCTGAGCCCTTGGGCAAGGTGCTGATCAGCGGCGGCGGCCGCTGCAATGTGACCCATGCCTGCTGGGATCCCAGGGAGCTGGTGGGCTCCTATCCCCGCGGTGGCAAGGCGCTGCGCGGCCCCTTCAGCCGCTTTGCCGCCGGCGATGCGGTGGCCTGGTTCGACGAGCACGGCCTCGAGCTGGTGGAGGAGTCCGATGGGCGGATGTTTCCCCGCGCTAACCGCTCCACCGCCGTGATCCAGTGCCTGCGCCGGGCGGCGGCCGCGGCCGGGGTGGAGCTGCGGACCCACTGTGCGCTGCAGGCCGCACGGGTGCGCACCGATGGGGGTTTTGAGCTGGAGGTGAGACGGGGTTCCGACCCTGGAGCTGCAGCCAGCGGAGCGCGGGTCAAGGCCCCAGCTGTTTCCCTCACCGCCGATCGCCTGCTCCTCGCCACCGGTAGCCATCCCAGCGGCCGGCGCTTGGCACAGAGCCTGGGTCACGGCCTGGTGCCGCCCGTGCCCTCGCTGTTCACCCTGGCCTTCAAGCCCAATCCGCTTGTTGCCCTGGCGGGGGTGGTGATGGATCCGGTGGATCTCGAGCTGGAGCTCGATCTCGATCACGGTTCTGGCCCGCCGCCGCCGGGTATGGCCCATCGCTTTCGCCAGTCGGGCCCGCTGCTGATCACCCACTGGGGCCTGAGCGGTCCCGCCACCCTGCGGCTCACGGCCTTTGCGGCCCGCGCGCTGCACCACTGCGGTTACCGGGGCACGCTGCGAGTCGATTGGAGTGGCGGCCGCAGCCAGCCCCAGCTGGAGCAGCTGTTCGCCGACTGCCGCCGCGATCAAGCCCGGCGCCAGCTCAGCAATGCCCGCCCCTGGCCGGCCCTCAGCCGTCGCCTGTGGCAGCACCTGCTCGATCAGCAGGGGGTGGAGCCGGAGCGGCGCTGGGCGGATCTGGGCAAGCGCCAGCAGCAGGGGCTGATCGAGAACCTGCGGCGCAGCAGTTATCCCGTGGCGGGCCGCGGCCCGTTTGGCGAAGAGTTCGTCACCGCCGGTGGTGTGCCCCTGGGGGAGGTGAACCTGGCCACCATGGAAAGCCGCCTCACCCCCGGGCTTTATCTGGCCGGCGAGCTGCTGGATGTGGATGGCATCACCGGCGGCTTCAACTTCCAGCACTGCTGGAGTTCTGGCTGGCTTGCTGGGCAGGCGATCGCTTTAAACTAGTTTGTGAACCAGGTTGATAGAGGTGTGGAGAGCTCGATCGGCGCTTTTGAGGCCAAGGCCCAGCTCTCACGGTTACTGAGGGCTGTTGAGCAGGGCGAGCACTTCACCATCACGGTGCGGGGCAGGCCTGTTGCTGATCTGGTGCCCCATCGCAGCCCATCGAGTGAGGGTGTGGCCGCGGCCATTGAGGCTCTGCAGGCTTTTCCGAGGATCCGTGGTGTTTCGGATGCAGATGTGACCAGCTTCGTGGCGGAGGGGCGCCGTTGACCCTGGTGATCGATGCCTCCATGGCCCTCGCCTGGGTGTTTGAGCGTCAGCAGGCCTCCGATGCCCAGCGAGCGAGTGAGCTTTTGGCTTGCTGTGGCCAGCAGGCCTGGTGGGTGCCGGGGCTCTGGCACCTCGAAGTGGCTAACGCCTTATTGGTTGCTGAACGGCGAGGTGTGATCGCTCAAGACGCCAGCGATCTGTTCCTGGTCCGCCTCAGCAGCCTGCCGATCTGCACGGATAGCGATGCCGGGCCTGAGCAGCAACCCAGGCTGATCGCACTGGCACGCGCCCATGGCCTCTCCAGCTACGACGCCACCTATCTGGATCTGGCCCATCGCCTCGGTGCTGCGCTCGCCAGCTTTGATCGCCAGCTCAATCAGGCCGCCGTTGCGATGGGCGTGCCCCTCACTTGATCTGATCGAAGATCGAGAACATGGGCAGATACATCGCCAGCAGGATCGAGCCCACGATCACGCCCACGATCACGATCATCGCTGGCTCGAGCATCGAGGTGAGCGCCTTCACGGCGGCCTCCACCTCGTCTTCGTAGAAGTCGGCCACCTTGGAAAGCATCGTGTCCATCTGGCCGGTTTCCTCGCCGATGGCGAGCATGCTCAGGGCCAGCTCGGGGAACACCTGTTTGCGGCCGAGGGCCACGCTTAGGGGGATGCCCTCCTGCACGTCTTGGCGGGATCCCACAATCGCGTCGGCGATCACCGCGTTGCCGGCCGTTTCCTGCACGATCTCGAGCGAAAGCAGGATCGGCACCCCGGCCCGGGTGAGCGAGCTGAAAGTGCGGCAGAACTTGGCGGTGGCCGTTTTCTGGATCAGGTCGCCGAACAGGGGCAGTTGTAGCAGCAGGCCATCGACGCGGCGGCGGCCATCGGCGGTGGCGTAGTAGCGGCTGAACAGCCAGGCGCCCACCACCAGGGCCATCACCAGCAGCAGCGAGAACGAGGAGCGCAGCAGCTTGCTCAGGTCCACCATCAGCTGGGTGAACAGGGGCAGTTCAGCGCCGAGATCCTCAAAGATTCCCGCGAAGGTGGGGATCAGGAAGATCGTCATCCCCAGGAACACCAACACGGCGATCACCAGCACCGCCACTGGGTAGCCCATCGCCCCCTTGATCTGGTTCTGGAGCTTGGCGTTGCCCTCCAGCAATTTCGCCAGGCGCCGCAGGCTCTCATCGAGCACGCCGCCCGCCTCGCCGGCTTCCACCATGGCGATGGTCAGCTTGTCGAACACCTTCGGCCAGCGCCGTAGCGCCGCCCCCAGGCTGCCCCCCTGATTCACATCGGTGCTCACCGCCGTGAGGGCCCGCTTGAACAAGGGCATGCGCTGCTGCCGCGCCATCAGATCGAGGCTGCGCACGATCGGCACCCCGGCATCCACCAGCGCCGCCAGCTTGTTGGCGAACAGCGCCTTCTCGCGGATGCCAGGCCGGGCCTCGAGCAGGCCGGAGAGATCGAGGCCGAACACAGTGGTGGCCGGGGTGCCAGAGCTGGCGGGATCGCGGTTGGCGGTTTTGGCATGACCGCTGCGTCCGCGTGCGCTACCGCTGTCCACCAGCTCCAGGGCGCTGGGTACGATCCCGCGCCGGCGCAGGTCGCGCCGGGCGCTGGCGGCATCGGCGGCCTGCAGGCGCAGCTGACGGGTCTGGCCGGCGCGGGTGGTGTAGGTGGCGCTGAAGTTGGGCATGGCGGCGGCTCAGCTCAGCCGCTCTGGCCGTCGAGCAGGCGGCCCAGTTCCTCGGGTTTGCTGGCTTTCGCCATCGCCTCGTCCCGGCTCACGGCGCCCTTCACCACCAGGTTGGCCAGGGCCCGCTCCAGGGTCTGCATGCCTTGCTGGCCGCCGGTCTGGATCTGGGAATAGAGCTGCGCCGTCTTGCCCTCGCGGATCAGGTTGGCGATGGCCGGCGTGTTGATCAGGATCTCCTGCGCCATCACCCGCCCTAACTGCCCAGGCTGCGGGTTGAGCCGCTTGCAGAGGGTCTGGGAGAACACCCCCACCAGCGAACCGCTCAGCTGCACGCGGATCTGGGTCTGCTGCTCGGCGGGGAACACATCCACCATCCGATCCACCGTCTGAGCGGCGGAGCTGGTGTGGAGGGTGCCGAACACAAGGTGACCGGTTTCCGCCGCGGTGATCGCCAGCTGAATCGTTTCCAGGTCGCGCATCTCCCCCACCAGGATCACGTCGGGGTCTTCGCGTAGGGCCGCCCGCAGGGCCGCCGCAAAGCTGCGGGTGTCTTCCCCCAGCTGGCGCTGGTGGATCACGCTCTGCTCGTTGCGGTAAGTGAATTCGATCGGGTCCTCGATCGTGAGGATGTGCTCGGCGCGGCTGCGGTTGATGTGATCCAGCAGGGCCGCCAGGGTGGTGGTTTTGCCGGAGCCAGTGGGGCCAGTCACCAGGATCAGCCCCCGCGGCCGGCGGCTGGTTTCCTCCACCACCGGCGGCAGATCCAGGCTGGAGAGGCTGGGGATTGAACTGCCCAGGGCCCGCAGGCAGGCGGCATAGCTGCCCCGCTGCCGGTACACATTCACGCGGAAGCGCGACACGCCCTTGAGGCCGTAGGCGCAGTCGAGCTCCCAGGTTTGCTCCAGCTGTTTGCGCTGGGCGTTGTTGATCATCGAGAAGATCAGCCGGTTGCACTGGTCTTCGCTGAGCTTCTCCTCGCGCATCGGCCGCAGCGCGCCGCTGAAGCGGCCGTAGGGAGGCTGGCCCGCTGCCAGGTGCAGATCGCTGCCGCCGCTCTCCACCAGCTCCTCCATCAGCTGCTCGATCTGGAGCTCCATGCCGCTGCTTCGCCCTGCCTGCCGTCAGTGTGGGCGCGGCGGATCGCGGCGGCAACGGCGCGGCTGCGGAGTGGGCCCTTGCTTCAGCTCAGCCCTCGCGGCGTGAGGCAATAGGGGCACTCCAGCCACTCATCGCGCATGCCGGCGCCGCAGCCACCGCAGGTGATCGTGTGCAGCGCCTTGGCCCGCCGCTCCGATTCCAGGCTGGAGTCGGTGAGGATCATGCGCTCGATCTCCTCGAGGGTGGTGTGGCCCTGGCGCACCAGATCGAGGCCGTAGCCGAGCAGGGTTTTCATGCCCGCCTCGATCGCCAGCTTGCGCAGCCGATCGGTGCTCGCCTGCTGCGCGATGGCGGTGGCCAGGGTTTCGTTGATGCGCAGCACCTCGTACACCCCCACCCGGCCGCGATAGCCCAGGCCCTGGCAGGTGGGGCAGACCGCCTCGCCATCGCCCTGGTGGCGGCGGGCCTTGAAGAAGGTGATCGCTTGTTCATTGCTGGCGAACAGCCCGAAGCGGCCCAGCTCCTGCTCGCTTGGGTGATATGGCTGGCGGCAGTCGGGGCAGACCCGCCGTACCAGGCGCTGCGACACGATCCCCATCAGCGAGGCGCTCACCATGAACGGCTCCACCCCCATCTCCGCCAGGCGGGCAATGGCGCTGGGGGCGTCGTTGCAGTGCAGGGTGGTGAGCACCAGGTGGCCGGTGAGGGCGGCCTCGATGGCGGTTTTGGCGGTCTCCTGGTCGCGGGTCTCACCCACCAGCAGCACGTCCGGGTCTTGGCGCATGAAGGCCCGCAGGGCCAGGGCGAAGTCGTAGCCCTTCTCCCGGTTCACCTGGGTCTGGGAGATGCCCTTGAGCGTGTATTCGATCGGGTCTTCGACCGTGGAGATGTTCACGCCAGGGTCGTTGCGCTCCGCCAGCAGCGAATAGAGGGTGGTGCTCTTGCCCGAGCCGGTGGGTCCCGTCACCAGCAGCATCCCGAAGGGTTTGCCGCCCATCTCGCGCACGCTGGCCAGGGCCACCGGATCGGTGATCAGCTTGTCGAGGCCCAGGTGGGTGGCGCCGCTGTCGAGCAGGCGCATGCACACCTTCTCGCCGTAGCGGGTGGGCAAGGTGCTGACACGCAGGTCGAACAACTTGCCCTGGTAGCGGCGGCGGATGCGGCCGTCCTGGGGTAGGCGCCGCTCGGCGATGTCCAGGTCCGCCATGATTTTTAGGCGAGAGGTCACCGCGGGGGTGAGGTTCTTCGGCAGCTTGTCGAGCTGCTCGAGCACCCCGTCCTGACGCAGGCGGATCAGCAGGCCGTCGTCCTGGGGTTCCAGGTGGATGTCGCTGGCGCTGCGCTTGAGGGCCTGCACCAGGATCCGGTCCACCAGGCTCACCACCGGCGAAGCGTTGGAGGCCGACAGGCTGGCCTCCACATCCAGATCGTCGAAGGGGTCGCTGGGGGCTTCCTCCAGGGTTCCTTCAAGGGCCAGATCGTCGACGAGTGATGCTCCCGAGGCCGGTCGCGCCGCTGAAGTGGCTTGAACAGCGGGGGCGCTTGGTGTGGCTGGCTTCGGTGCCGGCGCGGGTTCCCTTGTGGCCGCATCCAGGGCGCTCGTGAGCTCATCCGGTAGAGCCAGGCGCAGGCTGATCGGGATGGCGGCGGCCGCGGCCCGTTGCTCCACGCTCTGGCGTTGTTCCGGCCCCCAGTGGCTGGGGATGGCGATCACAACCTGTCCGTTCCGGTGCGCCACTGGCAAGCAGCCCAGCTCTTGGCAGCGTTGTTTGGAGAAGGCCTGGGCCCACTCCCAGCGCGCGTCGCCAGCGGCATCCAGGTCTTGGCGTGTCAGCACCGCCTCGCCCAAGAGCAGTTCCACCTCCAGGCGTTGTTGGGCGGCGCTGCTGGCGGCCGGCACCGGCCTAGTGGGCGTGAGGGTCATCAGCGGGCGGGCACGGGAGGTGCGGGCTTCCGCCGCTTGTGGGGGGGAGCCCCTCCACACCAACATGTCTAGATCAGATCTCCGGTTCGGTCAGCATGAGCGGCGAAGCGACCCCTTTCCCCCAGGAATCCGCCGAAACCCTCAACGCCCCTGGTGATGCCCCCGCTGAAGTGGCGGCTGAGCAGGCACCAGCGGCGGAGGCAGCATCTGACGCACCTGCCCCAAGCGCCGATCCCGAGCAGCGGGTGCGGGAGCTGGAGGCCGAGCTCGAGGCCCTCAAGGCCGAGCACGAAACGGTGCGCAGCCAATACATGCGCATCGCCGCCGACTTCGACAACTTCCGCAAGCGCCAGAGCCGCGATCAGGACGACATGCGCGTGCAGATTGCCTGCAGCACCCTGAGCGAAATCTTGCCGGTGGTGGATAACTTCGAGCGCGCCCGTCAGCAGCTCGAGCCTCAAGCCGAAGAAGCGCAGACCATTCACCGCAGCTACCAGGGCCTCTACAAGCAGCTGGTGGATGTGTTCAAGCAGCTGGGCGTCTCGCCGATGCGGGTGGAGGGTGAGCCCTTCGATCCCAACCTCCATGAAGCCGTGCTGCGCGAACCCAGCGATGAGCACGTGGAAGATGTGGTGATCGCCGAGCTGCAGCGCGGCTACCACCTCAATGGCCGCGTGCTGCGTCACGCCTTGGTGAAGGTGTCGATGGGCCCTGGTCCCAGCGGGTCTGAGGCAGCAGCCCCGGCGGAGAGTGCGCCCGCTGAGCACGAGGCCTGATCCATGGCCGACTACTACGACCTACTCGGGGTCGCCCGCGATTCCGACGCCGACACCCTCAAGCGGGCTTACCGGCGTTTGGCGCGTCAGTACCACCCGGATATCAACAAAGAACCCGGCGCTGAGGACAAGTTCAAGGAGATCGGCCGCGCCTATGAGGTGCTGAGCGATCCCCAGACCCGCGCCCGCTACGACCAGTTCGGCGAGGCCGGTCTGGGTGGTGGCGCCGGCATGCCCGACATGGGCGATATGGGCGGCTTCGCCGACCTGTTCGAAACCTTCTTCAGTGGCTTCGGCGGTGGTGGCATGGGCGGCCCCGGCGCCGGTGGTGCCCGCCGCCGCGGTCCGCGACAGGGCGATGACCTGCGCTTCGACCTCACCGTGAGCTTCAGCGAAGCGGTGTTTGGCCAGGAGAAGGAGATCCAGATCCGCCATCTGGAAACCTGCAACAGCTGCAATGGCTCGGGTGCCAAGAGCGGCAGCGGGCCCACCAGTTGCGGCACCTGCGGCGGTGCCGGCCAGGTGCGCCGTGCCACCCGCACCCCCTTCGGCAGCTTCACCCAGGTGGCCCCATGCCCCACCTGTGAGGGCAGCGGTCAGGTGATTGCCGATCCCTGCAATGCCTGCGGCGGCCAGGGCGTGCAGCAGGTGCGCAAGAAGCTGCGCATCAATATTCCCGCCGGTGTGGACAGCGGCACCCGCCTGCGGGTGGCCAACGAAGGTAATGCCGGCCAACGGGGTGGCCCGCCAGGGGATCTGTATGTGTTCCTCACGGTGCAATCGCACCCGCAGCTGCGGCGCGACGGCATCAACATCCACTCCGAGGTGGTGGTGAATTACCTGCAGGCGATTCTCGGCGACACGATCGAGGTCGAAACGGTGGATGGCCCCGAGCAGCTGGAGATTCCGGCCGGCACCCAGCCGGGTGCGGTGCTCACCCTCACCGGCAAGGGTGTGCCCAAGCTGGGCAATCCGGTGGCGCGCGGCAATCACCTGATCGCGATCAAGGTGCAGTTGCCCACCAAGCTCAACCGCGAGGAGAAGGAGTTGCTGGAGCAGCTGGCCGGCCACCACACCGCCAAGGGCCACAAGCACCCGCACAAGAGCGGCTTGTTCGGCGGCCTGTTCGGCTGAGCGGTTCGTGAAACCCGACCCCACGGCTGTCCTGGATCTGCGCGGCACCCCCTGCCCGCTCAACTTCATCCGCAGCAAGCTGGCGCTGGAGAAACTTGAGCTCGGCGCCTGGCTCCAGGTGGATCTCGATGCCGGTGAGCCCGAGCAGATGGTGGCCTCGGGGCTGCTGGAGGCGGGACAGCATGTGGAGATGGAACCCCTCGAGCCTGGCGCGGTGCGCCTGTTGATCCAGCGCCTTGGCTGAAGCGGCGCGGGTGATGGCCCTCGAGGCCAACTTCTGCCGCGTGCAGCTCGATCAACCCGGCCCCGGCGGCATCGAACATCTGCTCTGTGTGCGCCGCACCCGACTGGGCAAAACCGGGCAGCAGATCTGTGTGGGCGATCGCGTGCAGATCGACGGCATCGATTGGCCGGAAGGCCGCGGCGCCGTGGCGGCGCTCGAGCCCCGCAGCAGTTTGTTGGAGCGTCCGGCGGTGGCGAATTGCAGCCGGGTGGTGGTGGCGGTGGCCCTGGAGCAGCCCCAGCTCGATCCGCTGCAGCTCACCCGGTTTCTGCTCACCGCCGAGCGCACCGGTGTGGCGGTGGAGCTGGTGCTCACCAAAGCCGATCTGCTGACGGCCGAGCAACAACAGGCCTGGCGCGAGCGGTTGGGCGGTTGGGGGTACGACCCGCTGTTGGTGTCGGCGCAACAGGGGGAGGGCATCTCCGAGCTGCGGGAGCGGCTTAGTGCACCCGGGATTGCGGTGCTGTGCGGCCCCTCAGGCGTGGGTAAGAGCAGCCTGATCAATGCCCTGGTGCCGGAGCTGGCGTTGCGGGTGAGTGCCGTGTCGGGCCGGCTGCAGCGCGGCCGCCACACCACCCGCCATGTGGAGCTGTTTCCGCTGGCGGGGGCTGCCTTATTGGCTGACACGCCCGGTTTCAACCGCCCCGACCTACCCCAGGAGCCGGCGGAGCTGGGCCCTCTGTTCCCCGAGATCCGCCAGCGCCTGGCCGAGGGGGTCTGCCGTTTCAAGAACTGCCTGCACCAGGGCGATCCTGGTTGCGCTGTAGGCAGCGATTGGGACCGCCATCCCCTCTACCTGAGTTGCCTTGAGGCGGTCCTGGCCCAGGCCGCCCGTGAACGCACTCGCACTGCGGATACGGCAGGGCTCAAGCAGCGGGGCAGCCGCCGGGAGCCTTTGCTCGACCAGCGGCTGCGCCAGGTATCGCGCCGGCGGCAGCGCCAGAGCGACGTCGACGACGAGGGCTGAGCCTCAGCCCAGGCCGGGCAGGTTGAGGTTGAGCCCACCGGTGAGCTCTTCCATGCGCTGCTTCATCGTGCCGGTGGAGAGCTCGTAGGCCGCCTTGAGGGCATCGAGGGTGGCGGCTTCGGCGGCCGGGGCGCCTTCGGCCAGCAGGGCGGGATCGAGGCGCACCTTCAGGGGCTGCTGGTTGCCGGAGAGCCACACGCTGGCGCGGCCGCAGCTGCTGGTGCCTTCCAGCTCCATGGCATCGAGCTCCTCCTGGAGCTTGGCCGCGTCCTGTTGGATCTGCTGAGCTTTCTTGAAGGCCTCGGTGAGCTGGCCGAAGTTGGGGAGTCCGAAACCGGCCATCGCGGCGCCTGTGCAATTGGGCGCAGGTTACGCGGTGCTGCGGGTGCTCTCAGGCCGCCAGGGCGATGCCTTCGAAGGGGCCCAGCCGCTTCACTTCGGTATGGAGGGTGATGCCGTGGGCGGTCTGGATGTGCTGCTGCACGGCGCTGATCAGTTGGTCGATTTCCGCAGCGGTGGCGGCGCCGGTGTTCACGATGAAGTTGGCGTGAATCGGCGACACCTGGGCGCCACCGATGCTCAGGCCCTTGAGCCCCAGGGCTTCGATCAGCTGGCCGGCTTTCTTCGGCTCTGGGTTGCGGAACACACTGCCGCAGCTGGGTTGCTGGTAGGGCTGGGTGCTGGTGCGGCTGTGCAGGTTGGTGCTGGTGCGGCGGCTGATCTCGGCGGGATCGTGGCCGGCCTGCAGCCGGAAGCGGGCCGACAGCACCACGAGGGGCTCGTTCTGCAGGCGGCTGTGGCGGTAGGCGAAGTCGAGCTCGCTGGCGTCTAGCGCGAAGGGTTGTTCCGGCCGGTGCGGCTCGATCACCGTCACGCTCTCGAGCACCTCCGCCGTGCAGCCCCCCTGGGCACCGGCGTTCATCACGGCGGCACCGCCCACCGTGCCGGGGATCCCCACGGACCACTCCAGACCCGAGAGCCCTGCCCGGGCTGCACGGCGCGCCAGGCTGGGGATCGGTTCACCGGCCTGGGCTTCGATCAGACCGGAGCTGGCCTCGATCACGGCTCCCTGCAGGCGCCGGTTGCAGAGGGTGAGGCCCTCGAGCCCCGCATCGCTCACCAGCAGGTTCGATCCGGCGCCGATCACGCGCGCCGCCAGCCCCTCCGCCTGCGCCCAGGCGAGCAGGGCCTGCAGCTGGGCGGCGCTGTCGGGCTCGGCGAACCACTGAGCCGCCCCACCGACCCGCCAGGTGGTGTAGTCCGCCAATCCCACGGAGCGGCGCAGGCCGAGTGGGGTTGGAGCCGTCATGCCGCTAGGGGAAACATGGCCAGGGGGTCTTCGCGGTTTTGCAGGCGCCCCCAGAGCCCATTCACATCGCCGGCGCCCATGGCCAGCACCAGATCACCCGGCAGGCTGCGCTGCGCCACGGCATCGGCGAGCTCCTCGAGGCTGTCGGTCACCGTCACGGTCAGGTCCGGCTGCAGCCGTTGGATGGCGGCAGCCAGGGCGTGGCTCGAGATGCCGGCGATCGGCGCTTCGCCCGCCGCATACAGCGGAGCGAGCAGCACCTCATCAGCCTGGCCGAGGGCGACCGCAAAGGGTTCTAGGAATTCGGCGGTGCGGCTGTAGCGATGGGGCTGGAACACCGCCAGCACCCGTTGGGGCACCTCTGGTAGGGGGCTGCGGCCGCTGCTCACCATCAGTTGGGCGGTGGCCAGGGTCGCGCCCACTTCGCTGGGGTGATGGGCGTAGTCATCCACCACTTGCCGTTCGGCCCAGGTGCCGCGGTAGTCGAAGCGGCGGCCGGGTGCTTGCAGGCTCTCCACCGCCAGGCGCAGCTCCGCAAACGACACACCGTGCAGCCGGCAGGCCGCCATCGCCGCCGTGGCATTGCTGAGGTTGTGCAGCCCCGGCAGCGGCAGGGTGAAGCGGCCCACGCATTGCCCCTGTTCGTAGAACTCGGCCAGGGTGCTGTCACCGCTGAGCTCCACCGGAATCGCGGCGAAATCCACCCCCTCTGGGTTGGTGGTCGACCACCAGTGGCTGGCGTTGAATTGCTCGCTGAGAATCGGACAGTCGCGGTTGGCCAGCAGCTGCTCGCAGCCGCGGCCGAAGCGCTGCAGCGTGGCGATCAGAGCTACCAGATCGGCGTAGTGATCGGTGTGATCCAGCTCCAGGTTGGTGATCACCCCCAACCAGGCCTGGAACTTCACCAGGGTGCCGTCGGATTCATCGGCCTCCGCCACCAGCAGGGCGCCTTTGCCATTACGCCCGTTGCTGCCGAAGGCGGGCACCACCCCGCCGATCACGGCAGTGGGGTCGTGGTCGGTGGCGTGCAGCAGGCTGGCGATCAGCGTGCTGGTGGTGGTTTTGCCATGGCTACCAGCCACGGCCACGGAGCTCTGCGCGGCGATCATCGCGGCGAGCACATCAGAGCGGTGCGCGATCTCGAGCCCGGCCCTGCGCGCTTCCTGCAGTTCTGGATTGGTGGCGGGCACCGCCGAGCTCACCACCACCAGCGGTTGGGTGGAGGTGCCGCTGCGGATGGCGGCGATGGTGGTGGCGCTCTGCTCGCGGAACACGCGCACCCCGCGGCTGCGCAGGTCCTGCAGCACAGCGTTGTCGCGCGGGTCGGAGCCGCTCACTGCATAGCCCCGATCCGCCAGGATTCCGGCGATGGCCGACATGCCGATGCCGCCCACTCCAATGAAATGGAGGGGTTGACGGCGATCGAGCTGTTGGGCCAAGGGCGTCTCCAAGCCTGGGGTGACGGTAAGTCGGGAAGTCCCCCTTGTCTGCCCGGATCGGTCTGTTTGAGAGGGATTTGAGAGGTTGGATCGCGGCGCTGAGAGCCATGTCCCCAGATGGGGACATCAATAGATCTCTGTATGATCGGCGGCCAAATCCCCCTTGCTAGCGGGCTTCCCCGCTCGATGCCATGACCATCAAGGTTGCGATCAATGGATTCGGCCGTATCGGTCGCAACTTCATGCGTTGCTGGCTCAGCCGTGGAGCCAATACCGGCATTGAGCTGGTGGGCATCAACGGTTCAGGTGACACGTACACCAACGCTCACCTGCTCAAGTACGACTCGATGCTCGGCCCCCTGCGCAACGCAGAGGTGACCACCACCGACGACACCATCGTCGTCAACGGCAAGACGATCAAAACCTTCTACGACCGCAACCCCGCCAACCTCCCCTGGAAGGAGTGGGGCGTCGATCTGGTGATCGAGTCCACCGGCGTGTTCAACGACGACGTGGGCGCCAGCAAGCACTTCGAGGCCGGCGCCAAGAAAGTGATCCTCACCGCCCCCGGCAAGGGCGCCAAGGTGGGCACCTTCGTGGTGGGCGTGAACGCCGATCAGTACCGCCACGAGGATTGGGACATCCTCTCCAACGCCAGCTGCACCACCAACTGCATGGCGCCGATCGTGAAAACGATCGACCAGGCCTTCGGCATCGTGAAGGGCACGATGACCACCACCCACAGCTACACGGGTGACCAGCGCATCCTCGATGCCGCCCACCGCGACCTGCGCCGCGCCCGCGCCGCCGCCGTGAACATCGTTCCCACCAGCACCGGCGCTGCCAAGGCCGTTGCTCTGGTGTACCCCGAGGTGAAGGGCAAGCTCAGCGGTATCGCCCTGCGCGTCCCCACCCCCAACGTGTCGGTGTGCGACATGGTTTTCGAGACCGGTCGCGACACCACCGCTGAGGAGGTGAATGCCGTGCTGAAGGCCGCTTCCGAGAACGGCATGAAGGGGATCATCAAGTACAGCGATCTGCCCCTGGTCTCCAGCGACCACGCCGGTACCGATGAGAGCACGATCGTCGACGCCGATCTCACCCTGGTGATGGGCGGCAACATGGTGAAGATCGTCTGCTGGTACGACAACGAGTGGGGCTACAGCCAGCGCGTGGTTGACCTTGCCGAGATCGTGGCCAAGAACTGGAAGTGATCCCGGGCCCGGTGCGGCTCTGAACGCCGCGCCGCTCGACCCTTAGCCGCTCCTTCGGGGGCGGCTTTTTTTATTGGAAATGGGTGAAGCCGCCGCTGGCTGTTCCCAGGCTTTCGCCGCTGTCCTGCCAGGTCAGTTGGCCCGCCGCCCCTGGCTGTAGGCAGCCGATCTGGCGTAGGCCGGGTTGGGAAGCGATCAAGGCCTGGGCCCAGACCGGTTCCAGCGCCAGCACCAGTTCAAAATCCTCGCCGCCGCCCAGGCACCAGGCTTCCCCCTGCTCCAGCTGCGCCAGCCCTGGCTCCATGGGCAGCTTGCGGCGTTCCAGCGCGGCGCTGCAACCGCTTGCGGCTGCGATGGCTTGCGCGGCGGCGGCCAGGCCATCGCTGCTGTCAGTGCCGCCCACGCGCCAGGGTTGGCCGGCGGGGCGACTCTGGTGCAGGGCCTCCACCACATCCAGGCGGGGTTGGGGGCGGCGGTGGGCGCGGATGGCCTGCTCCCGGAGCTGCGGACTCACGGCCTCTACGTCTGCCTGCGGCAGCTCATTCAGCAGCAGTGCCAGCCCAAGGCGGCTCAGGCCATGGGGGCCGCTGCTCACCAGCCAATCGCCCGGGCGGCCATCACCCCGGCGGATGGCGCAGCCGGGGCTGAGGTGTCCCAGGGCTGTGATCGAGAGGAGCCGCTGGCTGCCGCTGCTGCAGTCCCCGCCGAGCAGGGTGCCCCCATAGCGCTTGAGGGCTTCGCTGAAGCCCTCGTAGACGCCCTCCACCCAGCTCCAGGGGGTGTCGCCGGGGGCTACCAGGCCCACCGTGATCCCCGCCACGCTGGTGCAGCCCATGGCGGCGAGATCGGAGAGGTTGGCCGCGGCAGCCCGCCAGCCCAGATCCAGCGGCCCGATGATGGCATCGCTGAAGTGCACGTCCTCCACGAGCACATCGGTGTTGACCACCAGCTGCCGGCCGTCCTGCTCGCTCAGCAGGGCGGCATCGTCAGCGAATTGGCCAGGCGGCGCATAGACGGAGAGACGCCGCAGCAACTCCCACTCGCCCAGGTCGCGCAGGCGCACGGGATCAGGCGTGGGGCTTGAGGTTGGCGGCCCCTTCAATCACCTTGGCCTTCACGATGCCGTCTTCAATGCCGAGCTCTTCGAGCACCTCGAACCCATCCACCACATAGCCAAAGGCGCTGTAGCGGCCATCCACCAGGTTGAGGCCGGCCGGGGTGAGTTCGGCTTCGTAGAGGAAGAAGAAGAACTGCGACGATCCGTCGTCGAGGGCGTGGTCGGAATGGGCCCAGCCCAGGGTGCCGAGGGTGGCGAAGGGCAGCACCGGTTGGGCGGTGAACTGGCCCAGATCTTCAAAGGTGGCGTTGTAGAAGGGCTCGGCTTCGCCGGGCACCTTGATCTCCAGCGGCACCGTGCGCTCGGTCTTGGTCTTCGGGTCGATGTAGCCCGTTTCAGGACCCTTGGGATCGCCCGTCTGCAGCACGTAGAAGTCTTCGGCGCGGGTGAAGGGCAGACCGTCATAGAAGCCCTTCTGCACCAGGTCCACGAAGGCGCCGGCGGTGAGTGGTGCGTTGTAGCCGTCCACGATGGCGATGAGGGTGCCCTGGGTGGTTTCGATCTCCACCGTGGCGCGGCCCAGCAGGCGGGGCAGGTCGGCGAATTCAGCCGGGATCTCGAAGGGGAAGTCGCCCACGAGCAGGGCTTCGAGCTGGCCGATCGTGCTCAGGGCCGAGCGGCGAGCGGCCAGGAAGCTGTCGCGATCGGTGGCCTCGGCGGCTGTGGCCACGGCCTGCAGCTGCTCATCAAGCTGATCGAGCAGGGCGCTGCCCTGGGCTTGATCGCTGCTGCTCAGGCTGTTGAGGATGGCCTGGCGGTTGCTGCTCAGCTGGGTCTGGCTGCGGCGCACGTTGCTGGTGAGGGCGCTCCAGCGTTTGGCCCGGAGATCGTCGCTGGTGCTCTCCAAGCGGTGCTGCAGCTCCTGCAGGTCGGCTTGATCGATCGGCAGGGCGTTGCGCAGGATCGCCGTGGGGTCCTTCACGGCGTTGCCGGGGGGCAGAGCGGCGTGGGCCGGGGCAGCGCCGATGGGGCCCCAGAGGCCCAGCGCCACCACGAAGGCCAGGAGCCAGCGCTTGAGATCCATGCTGCAGCCTTGTTTCTGCCCGGACTCTGGCACAGCCGTACAATCCGCCTAAACCGTTCTGCCGGAATGATCTCGAGCAACGACTTTCGCACCGGCACAACGATCGAGCTCGATGGCCAGGTCTGGCGCGTCGTTGAATTCCTGCACGTGAAGCCCGGCAAGGGCTCCGCGTTCGTGCGCACCAAGCTCAAGGCGGTGCAAAGCGGCAACGTGGTGGAGAAAACCTTCCGCGCCGGCGAAACCGTGCCCCAGGCGCAGCTCGAGAAGGCTGTGCTCCAGCACACCTATATGGAAGGTGAGGACTACGTCTTCATGGATATGGCCACCTACGAGGAAACCCGCCTGACGGCCAAGCAGATCGGGGATCAGCGCAAGTACCTCAAAGAAGGCATGGAGGTGAACGTTGTGTACTGGAACGGCAAGCCTCTCGAGGTGGAGCTGCCCAACTCCGTGGTGCTGGAAATCACTGAAACCGACCCCGGTGTGAAGGGTGATACAGCCACCGGTGGCACCAAGCCCGCGATCGTCGAGACCGGCGCCCAGGTGATGGTGCCCCTCTTCCTGTCGGTGGGCGAAAAGATCAAGATCGATACCCGCACCGACAGCTACCTCGGCCGCGAGAACTGATCGCCATGCAACTCGATCACAACCAACTGCGGGATCTGATCGCTCTGCTCGGCGAGAGCGATATCCAGGAGCTCAAGCTTGAAGGCGACGACTTCCGTCTGGAACTGCGCCGCAACCTGCCCACCAGCCAGCCCCAGGTGGTGATGCAGGCCGCTCCGGCTGCCTTGCCAGCTCCGGTGGCGGCTGCACCCGCCACGCCCTCGGCCGCACCGCCGGCTGCACCCGCTGTTCGCGGCGACCTGGTGGAAATCACCGCGCCGATGGTGGCCACCTTCTATCGCGCTCCTTCCCCCGGCGATCCGGCGTTTGTTGAGCTCGGCGCCCGCATCAACGTCGGCCAGACCGTCTGCATCCTGGAGGCGATGAAGCTGATGAACGAGCTGGAGTCGGAAGTGAGCGGCGAGGTGGTGGAAATCCTCGTGGAAAACGGCACCCCCGTGGAGTTCGGTCAGGTGCTGATGCGCGTGAAGCCGGGCTAACCAAGCTCGAGCGCTGTATCCAGGGCGGCCCGCATGCTGGCGGCCCTGGCCATGCCCCGGCCTGCGATGTCGAATCCCGTGCCGTGATCGGGGGAGGTGCGCAGAAAGGGCAGCCCCAGGCTGGTGTTCACCGCTTGATCGAAGGCCAGCAGCTTCACCGGGATCAGCCCTTGGTCGTGATACAGCGCCAGGTAGCCATCCGCTGCTGAGGCCTGTTCGCCGCGCCAGGCCAAACCCGCGTCGAGCCAGCAGGTGTCTGGTGGGAGCGGGCCGATCAGCTCAGCCTCAGGGTGTCGCTGCCGCCATTGTTCGAGGGCGGGGATCAGCCAGTCGCATTCCTCCCGGCCCAGCTGGCCGGCTTCCCCGGCATGGGGATTGAGGCCAGCCACCACCAGCCGGGGCTGTGGTGCGAAACGCTGACAGAACGCAAGCAACACATCCAGCTTGTGGTGGATGCGTGCGGCGGTGAGCTGCTGCGGCACCGCCGCCAGGGGTATGTGGGTGGTGGCCAGCAGGGTGTTGAGCCGCCAGCCGCTCTGGGGTGAGCGGGCCGTGAACAACATTGAGGCCGATGCTCCGCCGCAGAGCTCGGCTAGCCGTTCGGTTTGGCCTGGATAGTGGTGCCCCGCGGCGTGCCAGGCATGTTTGGCGATCGGGGCTGTCACCAAGGCGGTGCAGGCGCCGCTCTGCACTTGCTGCACAGCGGCGGTGAGCCATTCAAAGCTCGCGGCACCGCTGGCCGATCCAGCTTCACCTGGGGCCAGCGGTTGCTGCAGGGGCAGATCGAGCACCTCAAACGCAGCCGGGTCGGCGAGGGCTGCGCTGCTGCAGCCCTGAAGCTGCTGATAGACCCCCTCGAGCCAGCGGCGGCAGCCCACCAGCAGCGGTGTGGGCTGATCGGCGGGCCAGTGCGCCAACGCTTTGAGCGTGACCTCCGCGCCGATACCGGCGGGATCACCCAGGGAAACCGCCAGGCGAGCCCGCCTAGCGTGCGTGGGGCTGGCTGAGTGGAGCATGCTGCGCTGGTTGATGTTGCTGCTGATCGCCTTCGGCCTGGTGAAAGGGGTGGAGAGCGGTTGGGTGGAGCTGCACTGGAACCGGCTGCTGCACGATGTGGGCGTGCCGTTTGTGCCGGATCCCGATGCGCCGGCTGAACCCAACCAGCAAACCTGATTTCATCACGGCTGCTGGGCGCTGCGTTCCTGCTCCTCCCTCAGGCTGGCTGCAAAGCCTTCTCTGTAGCTCGGGTAGCGCAGGCGATAACCGAGCTCCCTGCAGAGCAGGCGGTTGCTGACGCGCCGGTTATCGGCCCAGAAGCTCATGGCCATGGGGCTCATCTGCGGGGCGATGGCCTCGAACTTCCGCACCTCCGGCAGCTTGCAGCCCAGTAGGTGTGCGGCGTAACCCAGGGTTTCGCTGGAGGGGCAGGGTGCGTCGTCGCACACATTGATCAGCGAGGGCTGGCGCCCCTCGGGTTGATCGGTGGCGTGCAGCAAGGCGCCCACGATGTCGTCGACGTGGATGCGGCAGAACACCTGGCCCGGTTTGTGCACCAGCCGCGCTTGACCGCTGCGCAGTTGCTCGAACGGACAACGCCCGGGCCCGTAGATCGCCGGCAGGCGGAAACTCTGCACCGGTAGGCCACTGCCGAGCCAGCGCTGTTCGCACTGCAGCCTTGCCTGGCTGCGGGGCAGTGTGGGTTGGGTGGGGCTGTGTTCATCCACCCAGGCGCCCTGGCTGTCGCCGTAGACCCCTGTGGTGGAGAGGTAGCCCAGCCAGCGCAGCGGTTGATGGCGCAGTGGTTCCAGCAGGTGCTCGAGGGCGGCGTCCGTACCGTTGGTATCCGGCGGCAGGGTGATCAGCACATGGCTGAGCTGCTCCGGTAGGGCCGGAATCGCCTCCGCGGCGCTGTCGAAGCGCAGCCAGTGCAGGGCCTGGTCGGTTCGATCGGCTGCGGCATCGGGGTTGTCTTGGCGGCGGGTCAGCCACACCTGGGCGCCGCGCGCGGCGGCAGCACGGGCGAAGCGTTCGCCGCTGTAGCCACCGCCCACCACCAGCACCCTGGCCCCCGGGTTGACAGCGCGGGCGGTCATGAGTACACCTGTATCACTGCTTCAGTTCGGCGATGACCGCTTCCTGTTTCTCTACTCCCCTGCCCGTGGCCCATGGCCTGCGCAGGCCTCGTCTGCGCGCCCGGGGGCTGGTGTTGCCCGCCGTGATCGCCATGGTGCTGGGCGCCGCACTGCTGGCGCCGGAGCAGCCCCGCGCCCAGGCCGAAATCTGCGAGCGCCATAACGGCGCCGCTGCTTGCCGGATCTGGTGAGGCCCGGCCTGGCTCAGGCTGCTTGCAGTCTCAAGCCGCTTGAGGGTTCAGGGGGGCTCTGGCGCGGGCTTGCCCACTGCAACAGCCGCATGGCCAGCCGCAGGTCGCCGTCGGTCCAGGCGCGAATCGCCATGGCGCGGCGTGGGTCGTAGAAGCGCTGGCGGCGGTACCACTCAAAGGCGTCGGCATCGCTTTTGCGGCCATTGCAGGCGAGGCAAGCCGGCACGCAGTTTTCTGTGGTGCTCAGGCCGCCGCGACTCTGGGGCAGCACATGGTCAATTGATTCAGATGGCTTCCCGCAGTAAATGCAGGTCTTGTGTGTAAAGGAGTGGAGATTTTGTCTCCAGCGTCGAACGCGAAGTTTGGGGCACAGATCTTCAAGGAAAACCGCATCCCTGGCGTGCATCCGCTTGGCTCGGTTGCGCAGAGTTTGCCTGCGGTGGCTGGGATGTCAATGTGTCGAGCGATGCAGTTTTGGCCTTTGATGCTGTTGCTTGCGCTTCTCGCGTGTGTCTCTAGAATCCAATTCGGCGCGCAATACTGGGCCTAAGCCGTAGCCCTGCCGTTGGTGCTCAACGGTGCTTGTCTTCGTTGTGTCCCTTGCCTGCTTCTCCTCAAGCGCCGCCCCGTTGTCTGATCCGTTTGGGAGCCTCCGGTTGCATTGAGGTGCAGCTGCCGTTTGATGCGGTCACCCAGGCGCAGCTGCGGGCCGTGAGGCCCCGGGGGCAGTGGTTGGCACGCCGAGGTTGCTGGCAGTTCCCCCTCGAGGCCGCGGGCGTTTTGCGCCAACGCTTTGGTGGCCGTTTTGCGGTCGATCCAGCCTTGCAACAGTGGTTTGTGTGGCTGGAGCAGCCCCTGCCGCCCCTGCCACCCCATCGCACGCTGGTGGAGGTTGCGGAGCTGCAGCAGCCTCTGCCCGATGGACGGGAGTTGTTTGCCCATCAACGTGCCGCGGCGCGTTGGCTCCTGGCCCGCCGCGGCGCCGTGTTGGCCGATGCCATGGGTCTGGGCAAAACGCTCACGGCTCTGGCCGCTGCCCGAGCCATGGTGCGCGCGGCGGACTGCCGCATCGTGGTGGTGGCACCGGCCGGCCTGCATCACCACTGGCAGCAGGAGGCTTCGGCGCTCCAACTGCAGTTGGAGCTGCTCAGCTGGGCTCGCTTACCCGATGGGTTGCCTCCGGCCGGAACGGTGCTGATCGCCGATGAAGCCCATTACGCCCAAAACCTCCAGGCCAGCCGTACGCAGGCCTTGTTGCGATTGAGCCGGCATCCGCGGGTGCGGGCGGTGTGGCTGCTCAGCGGTACGCCGATGAAGAACGGCCGGCCCGTGCAGTTATTCCCGCTGTTGGCCGCCATTGGTCATCCCCTGGCTGCGGACCAACGGGCTTTTGAGGAGCGCTATTGCCAGGGGCACTGGCTCGAGCGCGGTGGCAAACGCCAGTGGCAGGCCATGGGCGCCACCCATCTCGAGGAACTGCAGCGGCTCACCCGGCCGTTGGTGCTCCATCGCCGCAAACAGGATTGTCTGGATCTGCCGCCTAAGCAGCGGCATCTTCTGCCCGTGCAGCTCAGCGAGGCCGAAGGGCGAGGCTTTCAGCACCGCCTTCAGCTCAAAGTCGACGACTACCGCCGCCGCGCTGAGGCTGGCCTGGTGCGCCGGGACGCCGAGGTGCTGGCGGTGTTCACCGCCCTGCGTCAGATCAGTGCCGACTACAAACTGCCGGCAGCCAGCGCCCTGGTGCAGAGCCTGATGGGGCAGGGCGAGGCGGTGGTGGTGTTCACCGCGTTTGTGGCGGCTGCCGAGTTGTTGCACAGCCGGCTTGGGGGCGTGCTGCTCACGGGCCGGCAGCCGCCCCACGAACGCCAGGCCATCGTGGATCGCTTCCAGGCTGGTGAAGCCAGCCTGTTGATCGCCAGCTTTGGCGTGGGCGGCCTCGGCTTCACCCTGCACCGCGCCCGCCATGTGGTGCTGTTGGAGCGTCCTTGGACGCCCGGCGACGCGGAACAAGCTGAGGACCGCTGCCATCGCATCGGCATGCAGGGCACCTTGCATTGCCATTGGCTGCAACTGGGGGTGGCCGATCAGATGGTGGATGACCTGATCGCCAGCAAGGCGGCCCGGATCGAGCAGCTGCTCAGCCGGCGGACGTTGCCCGGGATGGTGCGCCAGCTGCTGGAGCGTTGGTGAGCGTGCGGCAGCTCTGGGCCCGCAGTTGAATTTCCTCCACGAGCAGGGGATCGGGCGCCGCTGATTTGGGCAGCTGCTTGAGCAGCCGTTCGGCCGCCAGGCTGTCGCGGCAGGCGGTCTGGTTATCCCCCGCCAGGCTGTGCAGCAACGCCCGTTCATTGCGGGGTTGGGGCTGTTGGGGATGGGCCTCCACAACACCATCACAGCGCTCGATGGCCCGCTTCAGGCGCTTGATTTCCACCTGCCGCAGGCAGTCGCCCAGGCCGGGCAGGGTGGTGGTGGGATCGCCCGGGCTGCTGACGCAGCCCGCGAGCAGCGTCAGGGTCAGGGCGGCGGCTGAACCCGATCTCACCAGCCCGATGGCCTTAGTAGGCGTAGCGCTCGCTGCGGGTGGCACCGCCCTCGTTGCTGCTGCCGCTGGTGGCTTCGCGCTCCTGCTGTTTTTGCTGCTGCTCCTGAGCTGCGCTCGCATACAGATCACCGAGGTATCGGCCGCAGTCGGGGAAGGAGCCCGGGTTTTGCACCACAGCCTCCGTGATCATCACCGCCGCGTGCTCCGGCGAGGTTTTGAACAGGCTGGCGCTCTGGCGTTTGATCAGGGCGTAGGCCGCCAGCCAGCTCACTTCGTGGTTGTTGCCTGAATTGCGCATGAAGCAATACACCTGAGCGCCTTTTCCGGCAGCACTCGAGGGATTGTCTGCAGCGCGAACCGATGGCAGGCCGCTCACCATCGCCATGGTGGTGGCCGTGGTGACGACCAAAGCCGGCATAACCCTGGCAAGCGTGGAGCGCAGCATGAATCGGTTCAGGCAGTGGGGTTCAAGGTATCGGGCTCTTGCGGCCTGATCCAGGGGGCAGCAGTGGTTCAGCCGGGTGGTGGCGGTGTGATGCCACTCGCCAGGAGCAGCCGCAGCACCACGGGCAACACCAACAACACGGTGATGAGGCGCACGGCATGCAGCACCGCCACCGGAGCGCCCACGCCCAGTTCATCCCCGGCCAGGCTCATGCCACTGATGCCTCCCGGTGCGGCCCCCAGCAGGGCCACCAGCGGGTCGAGGCCGAGTAGGCGGCTGCAGCACACGCCCACCAGTAACCCCGCCACCACAAGGGTGACCGTGATCAGCACGGCCGGTTTCCACAGTTGCTTCAGTTCGCCCAGGGCCGTGGCGCTGAGGCTGGTGCCGATCACCGTGCCGATGCCTATTTCGAGGGCGGTGCGCGTGCCGCTCGGCCAGCTGGCGGCTTCCAGTCGGCCGCTGAGACTGAGTAGGCCAGCCCCCAGCAGGGCCCCTGCCAGGGGGGCGGCGGGGATGCCAGAGCGCAAGGCCAGCAGCCCGCCCGCCAAGCCGGCCGCCAGATACGCCAGCAGCTGCAGGGGTGGGCTCATGGCAGCCAGCCGTGGGAACGGTTCAAGTCTGCTGGCTGCCCGTGGGGTTGTGTGTTGTGATCGGGGCCTCTCGACTGCGCAGCATGGCCGCTGAATCGGTGTCATTTCGGATCACACGATCCACCGAGGATCTGGCGCAAACCGTGGCGGCCCTCTCCCAGCGATTGGTGAAGCTGGAGCAGCGTCTCGCGGCGCTGGAGCTGCAGCTCGATCGGGTTGCTGCGGAACCGGAGCCCGATCCAGACGATCTGCTGCGCCTCGATCGCGTCGCCAGTTTGCTGGCCGATTGCCGCAACCTGTTGGAGGACGACGCCCAGGCCGCCTGAGCAACGTCTTGGCAGCGGTGCCACAATGGAAAGAAAGCGAACCATGGCCTTCTCCAATAGCCATCGCACCGCTCCTGTAGCCACTGCTGCCAAGGCATCGGCCTCACCCGCCTGCCAAAACCGCGGCTACGCCGAAGGCGGCCACCAGCTGGAAAAGCTGGAATTTGCCCTGGCGGTCGCGATCACCCGCGGTGATCAGCAACGCGTGGCTCAGTTGCGTGATCAGATCGATGCCCTCGGGGGTAACCGCGAGGAGCCCGGCACCTGAGCAACCTGCGCTTCAGCATCGCGGGATCACTGTCCTGATTCCGTAATCGGCACGGGCGTGGCACCTCCAGTTGCGCCATGCCCGTTAACATCGAGCCACGCAAATGTCGACGCATGCAAGCGACTCGTCAGGCTCCGGCTCCTGCCGCTCGCCGCGAAGATCTATTGAAAGAAGCGGGCAGCCATGCAGCAGCGGCTGAGCTCGCTGCGGCGTCTGGAGAGATCGAAACGGCTGCACGATTGATTTTGCAGTCTTTGGATTGTGAGCGCCGCGCCGGCAGCGTTGGCCCTCAAGTGCTGCAGCTGATCAAGCCTCGCAACTGATTGTTCTTTTCTTTCCTGAAGCGGGTGACCGGGCTCGAACCGGCGACGTTCAGCTTGGGAAGCTGACATTCTACCACTGAATTACACCCGCAATTCTGAAGTTTTCGTCTTCAGATTGGTTGGCCAGCCTGATGCGATCGCTCGCAACTTTGGCTGGTCAACCATAGCAACCAGCCGTTGGATCAGTTGGCTGCAGCTGGGGCTGTGCCCTTGCACTCAACAGCAGCCTGCAGCTCCTTGTGGGCAGCGACCACGCTGTCGGCCTGGGGCTTGAGGGTTTTGGCAGCTTCCTCGAGAGTCAGCTGCTTCTCCTTCGAGACCTTCTTCAGCTCTTTGTTGAAGGCTTGGGCTTGTGTCTGGAACGCTTCCAGGCGTGCGGCCTCCAGGGTCACCTCGGCCTGCTTCAGGCCCTTGAGGGCTGTGCGCAGTTGTTTGCCGGCGGCTTCGGCATCGCCCACGGTGGAGGCGGGGGTCAGGGCGGCGCTGGCTTCCAGGGCGCTGCCCACCTTCGCCAGTTGGTCACACACATTCACGGTGGCCTGCTGTTCAGTCACCACCTTGTTCTTCTTTTTCTTTTCCACGGGGGAGCAAGCCACCAGAGCCAGGCTCAGGCAGGCGGCTGCGACGGCAAGAGAGCGGCGCATTGGGAGGCAAAGCATGCACCCCGACCCTAGACAGGGCGGCATGCTTTGCCTGCATGGATGAGCCCCTGTGTCAGCTGGCCAGGGCGGCCGCACAGGCGGCCACACCGGCACCAGGAGTGCCCTTGTGCAGGCCGAGCTCCTGCAGGGTCGCTTCGATGGCGGCCACGGCGGTGAGCACGTCGCGATCGCAGACGAAGCCCAGGTGGCCGATGCGGAACACGTGGCCCTTGAGGTGGTCCTGGCCGCCAGCCAGCAGGATGTCGAAGCGTTCCTTCACCTTCTTGCGCAGGCTCTCGGCATCAATGCCATCAGGAGCTACGGCGGTGATCGCCGGGCTGCCGCAGCCTTCAGCGGCGTAGAGGGGCAGGCCGATCGCCTTCATGCCGGCCTGGGCCGCGGCGCGGTGGCGGGCATGGCGGGCAAAGATCGCCTCGAGGCCCTCGGCCTGCATCATCTCCAGCGCCGCTTCCAGGGCGAAGTAGAGGTTGATGGCGGGCGTGAAGGGGTTGCTGTCGGCGTGGGCCGATTTGCGGTATTTCGCCAGATCCAGATAGAACTTCGGCAGATCGGAGCGCTCGGCAGCGGCCCAGGCGCGATCGCTCATGGCCACGAAGGCCAGGCCCGGGGGCATCATGTAGCCCTTCTGGGAGCCGGAGCCGATCACGTCGATCCCCCAGGCATCCATCGGCACGCTGCAGGCGCCGAGGCTGGTGACGCAGTCGGCGATGGTGAGGGCGGTGCCGTGGGCCTTCACGTGTTTGGCGATCGTTTCGAGATCGTTGATCACTCCGGTGGAGGTTTCGGAGTGGGTGAGGATCACAGCCTTGATCGCCTTGGCGCTATCGGCCTCGAGAGCACTGCGGAAGGCTTCGGGATCGAGGGGTTGGCCCCACTCGGCCTTCACCACCTGCACATCCAGGCCATAGGCCTTGGCCACCTTCACCCAGCGCTCACCAAACTTGCCGTTGTCGCCGCAGAGCACCTTGTCGCCCTTGCTCAGCACGTTGATGATTCCGGCCTCCATGGCGGCGGTGCCGCTGCCGGTGATCACCAGGACGTCGTTCTTGGTCTGATGCAGCCACTGCAGCTGTTCGGTGGTGCGGCGCACGATCTTCTGGAAGTCGGCGCTGCGGTGACCGATGGGGTGGCGACCCATGGCCTGCAGGACGGTTTCCGGCACCGGGGTGGGGCCGGGGATCATCAGGGTGAGCTTGTCCTGCATGGATACAGCGGGTGGGGCGAATCTGGAGGCGGCTGCGCTGCCCGATGCGGCGCAATCCACCACCTTAAAAAACAGCCTTCCGGCCTCCTGCGATGACCAGTTCCGGCTACACCCTGCCGGTGTGGGTGGCCGCTGCCGCTGTGGCGGCGGTGCAGCGTCTCTGCGGCGAGGCGCCCTTGAGCGCCGTGGCTCCGAACGTGCTGCTGCAGTTGCAGCCGGATGCCGTTGCGCCTGAGCTGCCGCCGCTGGTGGCGGTGGCTGTTGAAGGTGCGGCGTTGCTGGGGCCGGATCGGGCTCTGGGGATCAGCCGCTGCGAGCCCGGTGATGGCCTGGATCTCACTCGGGGCCTGGCGGTGTGGGTGGAAGCCCGCTGGAGGGAACCGCGGCCCGGGGAGTCGTGGTTGCAGTTGGAGGCGGGTGAGGGTGTTGGGGTGTTGGCCGGCAGCACTGAGCTCTGTGTTTCGGCGTTTGCCCGTGCACTGCTCGCCTGCAACCTGCAGCCCCTGTTGCCGGATCGGTGCGGTCTGACGCTGCGCATCACCCTGCCGGGGGGACGGCAGTTGGCCCAGCGCACCAGCAATGAGGCCTTTGGGGTGGTGGATGGTTTGGCGTTGATCGGCACGCAGGCGGCGGTGCAGCGCAGCGCCGATCCCGATCAGTTGGCCCGCGCCCGCGCTGAGCTGGTGCGGCGTGCCGCTGATCCCGCTCTCGCCAGGGATCTGGTGCTGGTGATCGGTGAGAACGGGCTGGATCTGGCTCCCAGCCTTGGCTTGCCAGCCCCGTTGCTGCTCAAGGCCGGCAACTGGATCGGCCCGCTGATGGTGGCGGCGGCGGAGCAGGGGGTGGAGCGGTTGCTGTTGTTCGGCTACCAGGGCAAGTTGATCAAGCTCGCCGGCGGCATCTTCCACACCCACCACCATCTGGCGGATGGCCGTCTGGAGGTGCTCACCACCCAGGCGGCGCTGCTCGGGTTGCCCCTGGAGCAGCTGCAGCGCCTGGCGCGGGCCGCCAGCGTGGATGAGGCGCTGCGCGAGCTGGCGGCAGAGGATGGAGCGGCGGCTCAGGCTTTGCAGCAGCAGCTGGCGGGTGCCATCGAGGAGCGCAGCACCGCTTACGTGGCGCGGCATGGCCAGCATGGTTTGCGGATCGGGGCGGTGTTGTTCGATCGCGGGCGCCGCCTCTGCGCTCAGGGGCCTGGTGGAGCTGAGTTGCTGCAGGCCTTCAGGGCCCGAGATCTAGGGTGAAGGGATTGCCCGGGCCGCAGCAGCTGGCCGCCCTATGTCGAACGTGACCCCCACCGCCATCGGCGAAACCGATCGTCATCCGGCGATTGTGATTCTGGATTTCGGTTCTCAGTATTCCGAGCTGATTGCCCGGCGTGTGCGCGAAACCGAGGTGTATTCCCTGGTGATGGGATATAGCACCACCGCGGAGGAGCTGAAGGCGATCAATCCTAAGGGGATCATTCTCAGCGGTGGCCCCAGCTCGG
This sequence comes from Synechococcus sp. CB0101, assembly GCF_000179235.2. Lineage (NCBI taxonomy): Bacteria > Bacillati > Cyanobacteriota > Cyanophyceae > Synechococcales > Synechococcaceae > Synechococcus > Synechococcus sp. CB0101. The sequence goes on along the minus strand of NZ_CP039373.1, from coordinate 1,548,483 downwards.
TGTATGCCGAGCACGCACCTTTGTGTGATCCCGAGATCTGGAATCTGGGGATTCCTGTGCTCGGTGTGTGTTACGGCATGCAGCTGATGGTGCAGCAGCTGGGGGGTTCGGTGGTGGCAGCTGGCCGCGCCGAATACGGCAAGGCGCCGCTATTCGTTGACGATCCCACCGATCTGCTCACCAATGTGGATGAAGGATCCACGATGTGGATGAGCCACGGTGATTCCGTGGAGCGGCTGCCGGATGGCTTCGTGCGTCTGGCCCACACCGACAACACGCCCGAGGCGGCGGTGGCCGACCACACCCGCCGGCTGTATGGCGTGCAGTTCCACCCCGAAGTGGTGCATTCCACTTGCGGCATGGCTTTGCTGCGCAACTTCGTTTATCACATTTGTGGTTGCCTGCCGGATTGGACCACTGCCGCCTTCATTGATGAGGCGGTGGCCGATGTGCGCCGCCAGGTGGGTGATAAGCGGGTGCTGCTTGCGCTTTCGGGAGGTGTGGATTCGTCCACGCTCGCCTTCCTGCTGCACAAGGCGATCGGCGATCAGCTCACCTGCATGTTCATCGACCAGGGCTTCATGCGCAAAGGCGAGCCCGAGTTTCTGGTGGAGTTCTTTGATAAGCGCTTCCACATCAATGTGGAATACATCAATGCCCGCGAGCGCTTCATTAACAAGCTCGAAGGGGTCACGGATCCCGAAGAAAAGCGCAAGCTGATCGGCACGGAATTCATCCGGGTGTTCGAAGAGGAGAGCAAGCGCCTCGGGCCCTTTGATTACCTCGCCCAGGGCACCCTCTATCCGGACGTGATCGAGAGCGCCGGCACCAACGTGGATCCCAAAACGGGTGAGCGGGTGGCGGTGAAGATCAAGAGCCACCACAACGTGGGCGGCCTCCCCAAAGACCTCCAGTTCAAGCTGGTGGAGCCGCTGCGCAAGCTCTTTAAAGATGAGGTGCGCAAAGTGGGCCGCACCCTCGGCCTGCCCGAGGAGATCGTGGGCCGTCACCCGTTCCCGGGACCCGGCTTGGCGATTCGCATCCTTGGCGAAGTCACCAGCGACAAGCTCGACATCCTGCGCGATGCCGATCTGATCGTGCGCGAAGAGATCAAGACCGCCGGCCTCTATCACGAGATCTGGCAGGCCTTTGCGGTGCTCCTGCCCGTTCGCAGCGTGGGGGTGATGGGCGATAAGCGCACCTATGCCTTCCCGGTGGTGCTGCGCTGCGTCTCGAGTGAAGACGGCATGACCGCCGACTGGTCGCGCCTGCCCTACGACCTGCTGGAGACCATCTCCAACCGGATCGTGAATGAGGTGAAGGGCGTGAACCGCGTGGTGCTCGACATCACCAGCAAGCCCCCCGGCACGATCGAGTGGGAGTGAGCGCCGGCGGCGTTTGCCGCTGGCCGCAGCCGGACGGCTCCGTTACCCTCGGGGCCCCGGCTCAGGAGCCTTGACCGCCGCCCCCCAGCAGGACATCCAGCTGCAGCGCCGCCTCCAGCAGGACAGCATCCAGCTGGCCGGCAAGGTCGTCTACCTCAATCCCTTTCTGTATTGGCGCCGCTTTGACGCCAATACTGACCGCTGGCTCCGGGAGCCCGGCCAACTGGCGGAAGACCAGGTGAGCGCCAATCGCCTGCGCTTCTATCCCGAGCTCGACTGGGACCTGCTCAGCGACGAGGAGCGGGTGATCAAGGACGGCGCCGTTGAGATGTTTCTCAAGAGCCTCGAGCTGATCAGCACCTTCAACCCGGAGCTCAACCCCGGCCAGCTGCTCGAGGTGGAGCGCAAGATGGCCGTCACCAAGAAGCGGGCCTTCGAGCGTTGGGTGTCGAAAGCGCTGAAACGTCGCCTGCAGCAGGAAGCCAGTGAGCGCCGCCGCTTCGATCGTGAGCGCCTGATGCGCGACTGGAGCGAGTGGTTGCTGTTGCCTGTCACCCGCCAGGCGCTGCTGCCGTTCTCGGCCCTGCTGGTGCTGGCTGTTGGCGGTGGTTGGTGGTGGGGATCGCAGCAGTTCTGCCGTCAGCAGATCGTGCAACCCCCCGTGGAGTCGGGCCCGCGCTGAGCACGCCAGACTGGTTGTTCGACCTGCGCCACCGCTTCGGCTCTGATGGCTTCTGATCCCCTCGATGCCTTGCGCCTCACCCTGATGCAGGAGGTGTTGCCGGTGGGGCTGGCGGTGGTGGAGCGAGCCCGCCGTGGCGGGCCCCGCGACGTGATCGAAGCTTTCAGCGCTCAGGACGATCCGCTCGAGCAGCTGCGCCAGGAGGGTGAGCCGGCGGCTCGCCAGGTGCGCGAGAGCCTCGATCGTCTGCAACCGGGGCTGGGCAATCCGGTGATGAAGGTGGACGTGCGCGATGTGCAAGCGGACGAGCCCTCCAGCGGCGCATCCCCGGCTGCTAATGCCAGCGATCGCCAGGAGTTGCAGCAGGCCCTGGCTCGGATCGGCGATCGGCTGACGCAGCTGGAGCAGCGGCTGCAGCCGGAGGCCTGAGCGGCATGGGGTTGGCCTCCGGCGGGCAACGCCACACGGGCATGCAGCAGCAGCCGGCCATCTTGCTGGGGCTGGTGGTGCTGTTCGCTTCGGCGATGGTGTTGCGCCTGGGGTGGTTGCAGTTGCTGCACGGCCAGGAAAACCGTGCTCGGGCCGATGAAAACCGCATTCGCCTGTTGGCGCGCAACCCGGTGCGGGGCCGCATTCTGGATCGCAATGGCCAGGTGCTGGTGTCGAGCCGGCTCACCTACAGCCTGTATTTGCAGCCCAAGCTGGTGAACGACCAGAGCTGGCCGGCCCTGCGGGCCAGGCTCAGCCAGTTGATGGGCCTGCCGGAAGCCCAGTTGGACCAGAAGCGGCGCGAGGGACCTGGTAGCCAACGTTTTCGCATTGAGCTGGCTAGTGAGCTCACGCCTCAGCAGGTGCTGCGCTTCCGCGAGCAGAGCAATGGCCTCAAGGGCGCTGAGGTGGATCTCGATGTGCTGCGCAGTTACCCCCATGGTTCCTTGGGGGCCCACGCCCTTGGTTACACCCAGCCGATCACCGAGCAGGAATACAAGAGCCTGGCCAAAAAGGGCTATCAGATCCGCGATCGCATCGGCCGCATTGGCCTCGAGGCGGCCTTCGAGTCGCACCTGCGCGGGGCCTGGGGCGGCCAGATGGTGGAAGTGAACGCCATGGGCGAGATCCAGCGAATCCTGGGTGATCGCCCTTCCAAGGCCGGTAAGGATCTGCACACCACCCTCGATCTCGACCTCCAGCGCGCCGCTGAGGAGGTGCTCAAGGACAAACCCGGTGGCGCGATCGTGGCGCTCAACCCGGCTAATGGCGCGATCCTCGCCCTGGCCAGCCGCCCCACCTTCGATCCCAATTTCTTCTCCAAGAGCGTCACCACCCAGAAGGAGTACGACGCCCTGTTCAATTCGCCGGTGAAGCCCCTGCTCAGCCGGGCGATGAGTGCCTACGACCCCGGCAGCACCTGGAAGGCCGTCACGGCCATGGCCGGCATGGAGAGCGGCAAGTTCCCGCCGAACACCAAGTTGGTGACACGGGGATGCATCACCTACGGCGGCCATTGCTTCCCCGATCACAACGGCGCCGGTTTCGGCACGATTGGCTATGAGGACGCCCTGCGCTTCTCGAGCAATACCTTCTTCTATCAAGTCGGTGTGGGGGTGGGTTCGATTGCCCTCCACAACGCGGCCCTGAGCCTCGGGTTCACTAAACCCACCGGCATTGAGATCGGCTACGAGGAAAGCCCAGGTCTGGTGGGCAACGAGCGCTGGGCAGCCCAGGGCCGCGGCTGGTCGAAGCCCGGCACCACGCCTTGGATTCCCGAAGACATGGCCAGCATGTCGATCGGACAGTCGGTGGTGCAGATCACGCCGCTGCAGCTCGCCCGCGCCTACGCCGTGTTTGCCAATGGCGGCTATCTGATCACGCCCCATCTGGTGGATCAGGGGCTGGATTGGACCGATCCTCCGAGGCGCACCAAGGTGGACATCAAACCGGCCACCTTGGCCACCATCGCCCGCGGCTTGCGCAAGGTGGTGCAGGAGGGCACTGGTGCCGGCTTGAATGTGCCCAATCTTCCGCCGGCGGCCGGTAAGACCGGCACCGCCGAAGACAGCACCGGCGGCCCGGATCACGCTTGGTTTGCCTGCTTTGCCCCCTATCCCAACGGCCAGATCGTGGTGGTGGCCTTCGCCCAGAACACCCCAGGCGGCGGCTCGGTGCATGCCCTGCCGATGGCGCGCAAAGTGCTGGAGGTGTGGAATCAGCTGCGCAAGAGCTGATCAGCCCACCAGGGCAGGTTGCTTGTTGCTGCTGAGCACCTGCCGGTAGTAGCTGCGCAATTGCTCGGTAGCGCCGGCCCAGCCCCAGCGCTCCGCTTCCTGGCGGGCGTTGCGGCGTAATTGTTCCCGCTGACTGGGATCACCCAGGAGGCGCAGGGCTGCAGCGGTCAGGCTGCCGGCACCGCCATCCACTCCGTCGGGTTCGTAGAGGCAGCCGTTCACACCGTCGGTCACGATGTCGGGGATGCCGCCGCGGTTGGCACCCACCACCGGGCAGCCAGCGGCCATCGCTTCCAACAAGACCAAGCCCAGGGTTTCGGTGCTGCTGGGGAACAGGAAGGCATCGGCGCTGGCGTAGGCGCTGGCCAGCTCTTCTCCGGCCAGATAGCCCACAAAGGTGGCGGCACTGCCGGCGAACAGGGTTTCCAACTGCTGGCGGTAGGGGCCATCGCCCACCAGGGCCAGGCGGGCCTCGGGCAGGGCATCGAGCACGGGCCGGATCCGCTCGATCTGTTTCTCGGCGGAGAGGCGGCCGATGTAGAGGAGCAGTTGTCCCGTGTCGCTGCGGCCCCCCAGCATGCGCTGGCGCATCGCGTCGTTGCGCAGCTCAGGGCGGAACAACTCGGTGTCGACACCGCGCTGCCAGAGGGCGGTGTGCTGGATGCCCTTCTCGCTGAGCTCCGCCACCATCGCGGTGGACGTGCAGAGATTGAGCTCAGCCTGGTTGTGAGCGGCCTTGAGCAGCTCCCACAGCACCGGCTCGAGCATGCCCAGGCCGTAGTGCTCGAGGTATTTGGGTAGATGGGTGTGGTAGCTGGCCACCAGGGGGTAGCCCTTGGTTTTGGCGATCCAAATCCCCCCCAGGCCGAGCACCGCTGGGTTCACCACATGCACCAGATCGGGGTTGAAGGCCTCGAGGGCATCCGACACCATCGGCCGCGGCAGGGCGAGCTTCAGCTCCGGATAGAGGGGCAGCGGCATCGCCGGAACCCCCAGCACCTGAGCGCCCATGTAGGTGTCGGGCGCTCCATCCGGGCAAACGATCAGCACCTCATCGCCGGCCGCCACCAGGTGCTGCACGGTTTTGGTGAGCCGGGTGACGATCCCATCCACCTTGGGGAGGAAGGTTTCGGTGAAGAGGGCGATCTTCAAGGCAGAGGGGCCGTGTGGGATCAGGCCGCCTGAATGGCAGCTTCCTGGGTCTTTGTCCAGGCCGAGATGCAGGGGATGCGGCTGCGGTCGCAGCGATCGGCGTAGCGACCGGCGATTTCCACCACTTCCTTCAGGAGACCGTCATCGAGGGTGGTGGGGTTGAGGCCCAGCTCGATGAAGCAGCGGTTATCCACGATCAGATCGTTTTCCACCGCTTCGTTGCGGGGGTTTGGCAGGTGGTTGATCTCCGCGCCGGTGAGGGCGGCCACCTTCTTGGCCAGTTCACCCACCTGATGGCTTTCGGTCATCTGGTTGAAGATTTTCACCCGCTCACCTTTGGTGGGTGGGTTCTCGAGGGCGAGCTGCACGCACTTCACCGAGTCGCGGATGTGGATGAAGGCGCGGGTCTGCCCACCGGTGCCATGCACGGTGAGGGGGTATCCGATCGCGGCTTGCATCAGGAAGCGGTTGAGCACCGTGCCGTAGTCACCGTCGTAATCGAAGCGGTTGGTGAGGCGCGGGTCGCGGTCGGTGGCTTCGGTGTTAGTGCCCCAGACGATGCCTTGGTGGAGATCTGTGATCCGCACCTTGTCGTTCTTGTTGTAGTAGAGGAAGAGCAGCTGATCCAGCGTCTTGGTCATGTGATAGACGCTGCCCGGGCTGGCCGGGTGCAGGATCTCCTCCTCGAAGCGGGAGCCATCCGGCTGGGGCACTTCCACCTTCAGGTAGCCCTCAGGGATGGTGGCGCCGCGGTGGGAGCCATAGCCGTACACGCCCATGGTGCCCAGGTGCACCACGTGGATGTCGAGGCCGCTCTCCACGATCGCGGCCAGCAGGTTGTGGGTGCCGTTGACGTTGTTATCAACGGTGTAGCGCTTGGTGGCGCTGCTCTTCATCGAATAGGGCGCAGCACGCTGTTCAGCGAAGTGCACCACCGAATCCGGACGCTCTTCCAGCAGCAGATCGAGCAGGCGCTGGTACTCATGGGCGATGTCCATGTGGACAAAGCGCATCGGCTTGCCGCCGGTCTGCTCCCAGGCCCGCAGACGATCCGGCATGGTCGCGATCGGCGTCAGCGACTCGACCGCCAGATCGATGTCGATCTTGCGGCGGCTGAGGTTGTCGACGATCAGCACGTCGTGGCCCTGATCCGCCAGGTTCACGGCGCAGGGCCAGCCACAGAAGCCGTCACCGCCGAGAACGAAAACCTTCACCTCTGGACTCCTGGTTGGCGAGCGGCTGATCGGGCCACCGCTCCGTCAGGGCAAGCTACTACAGGGATTCAGCTGATCCCTGCGGCCACACCCACCATCAGCAGCACCAGCACGGCACCGCCGATCAGCAGCAGCTTGCTGTTGGCGGTGCTGGTCTCGCCGACATCCATCACCTCCATGCGCGGTTCCTTGGCAAAGGCGTTGAGCCTGCCGCCGTCCTCTTCGGTGACCTGCATCGCAGTGGGAAGTTGCTGAGGCGACAGTAGGGAGCTTGGCGAGATTTGCCTCGCACCCTTGCGGAAGCTTCACGTGCCCACCCGGCCAGCGGTGGGGGAGCTGGGATTGGCGTCGGCGCGGATGGGCAGGCGGCCGGCATGGAAGGCGGTGCGACCTGCTTCGCAGGCCATGGCCATGGCCTGCGCCATGGCGGCGGGATCGCCTGCCAGCGCAATCGCGCTGTTGATCAGCAGGGCATCGGCGCCCATCTCCATCGCCTGAGCCGCTTCGCTGGGTACTCCCAGGCCGGCATCCACCACCACTGGCACCGTGGCGTTCTCGATGATCAGCGCGATGTTCGCCGCGTTGCGGATGCCCTGGCCGGAGCCGATCGGAGAGCCCAGGGGCATCACCGTGGCGCACCCGGCCTCTTCAAGACGCTTGGCCAGCAGGGGGTCGGCATTGATGTAGGGCAGCACCGTGAAGCCCTCTTTCACCAGCTGCTCCGCGGCCTCAAGGGTGCCGATCGGATCGGGCAACAGATGCCGCGTGTCGGGAATCACCTCCAGTTTCACGAAGGTGTTGTCTTCCTGGCCGGCCAGCTTGGCCAGCTCCCGCCCGAGCCGCGCCACGCGGATTGCCTCCTCAGCGGTGGCGCAGCCGGCGGTGTTGGGCAACATCCAGATGCGCTGCCAGTCGATCGCTTCCATCAGCCCTTCGTGGCCAGCGGCCTGGCTCTGCACGCGGCGCACTGCCACCGTCACGATCTCGCAGGCGCTGCTCTCCAGGCTGGCTTGCATCGCTTGCAGGCTCGGATATTTGCCGGTGCCGGTCATCAGGCGGCTGCGGAAGCGGCGTCCGCCGATCACCAGGGGGTCGTTCAGCTGGTTGGTGGTGGCGGTCACGGCAGCAGTCGGGGCCATGCAGCGAACGTACCGCGCGGTCCTGACCGATCGCCCCAGACCCCCTTACCCTTGGTCAACTTCTTGTGACCGTTGTGATTCCGTTGCTGCTGGCTGCCGTGCCCCTGCCCGTAGGCAGTGCAGTGCCCTTCCAGGAGCCGGTGGCCGTGTCGACCCCGCTGTCTGAGAATTTCGGCCAGCAGGCACCTGTGCGCACCTTTGATCCCGTTGCGCGCGCGGTGGATCTGGCGACCACCATGCCCCGCAAGTGGAGCGGCACTTATCAGCCGTTCAGCAGTGGCGCACCGGTCACGGTGGAACTGGATGTGTCGGCCGTGCAGGCGATGGGGCAGATGGTGGATCTGCGCGGTCAGATCACGGTGGGCTCTACAACCCTGCCGGTGCAGGGCAATCTCAATGCCAGTTCTGATCAGCTCGATCTGCTGGTGCTCGGTGATGTGAGCTCCGCCGGCCTCGAGGATGGTGGCCGCTTCCTGGGCCTGCAGGGCTTCACCCTCTCGGGATGGACCGCACCCCGCCTCACCAATCCCGGTGGTCAGCTGGTGCTGAATCCGGTGGGTGCGAACGCGGCACCGGCGATTCGCGGACTGTGGTGAGGGGTTGATTCGACCGCTCTGATCATCAAGCGGCTGTGCGCTCCAAGCGCTTCAGCCGCTTTTTTGCTGTGCCGTTGCTGCTGTCGAGCTCGAGAACTTTCAGGTAGTTCTCCTTGGCTTCCTCGGGCTTTTGCTGCTTCTCGAGGGCGAAGGCGAGGTTGTTCAGAGCAACTGGGTAGTCGGCTTTCGCTCTGAGCGCTGCGCGGTAATGCTTAATGGCAGCGCTGTAATTGCTTTGGGCTGCCAGCGCAAAGCCCAGTGCGTTTTCAATCAACGCCTGGGCTTCGGGGGGTTCAGCGGCCGAGATCTTGCTGGCAAGCTTCAGATTGTCGATGGCTTGGCCGTAGAGCCGCTTGCGCAGCTGAACGGAGGCCAATTCGTAGAGATCGGCGGCGGATTGTTCACCGGTTTTGCTGGATTGCTCCAGGCGGATCAACGCCACCTCGTCGCTACGGACCCGCAGGATCTGGCGGGCCACCAGCACGGCAGCACCACCAAGAATTACCAGCAGCCCGATCAGGTAGGCCTGAGGAAGCGAAAAATCCATCAACCAACCTGATCAGGCAGCGCAGAGATTAGCGGTCAGCTCTTGGCTGCACCCACCACAGCGGTGAAGCTGCCGGGATCCACAACGGCCAGCTGGGCCAGCATCTTGCGGTTCAGCTGCACATCGGCCTTCTTCAGGCCACCGATCAGGCGGCTGTAGCTCAGGCCGTTCAGGCGAGCGGCGGCGTTGATGCGGGCAATCCACAGACGACGGAAGTCGCGCTTGCGGCGGCGACGATCGCGATACGCGTTGCAGAGGGCCTTCATCACCCGCTGGTTGGCGGTGCGGAACAGCGAGCCGTTGCCGCCGCGGAAGCCGCGGGCCAAACGCAGAATCTTGTTGCGGCGCTTACGGGCGACATTGCCCCTCTTAACGCGTGCCATCGATGGTTCTCAGAAAACGGTGAAACAGCGGGTCAGCCGGGCGATTCAGCTGTAGGGGAGCATGGCGCGCACGTTGTCCGCGTCGCGCTCGTCAACCACGGCCATGGTGCCGAGGAAACGCTTGCGCTTCGGGCTCTTGTGGTCGAGCAGGTGATTGCGGAAAGCGTGGCGGCGCATGAACTTTCCGCTGCCGGTGGCTTTGAACCGCTTGGCGGCTGCTTTGCGGGTCTTGAGCTTCGGCATTGTCTACGCGCTCGTGCACAAACGATGAGGGTACGACCTGGGAGTCCCTTCCGCCAACTCCCCCTAGGGTCGAGCCGCGCCACCATCAATGCGATGGCCCCTGCTCGAGCCCTCACAGCCCTGATGTCACTGGCGCTGCTGGCGGCCGGTTGCCAGGGGGCAGAGGCGGAAGCACTCACCCGGTTGCCGGTGCCCAAACCGCCTGCCGTGCAAGGGCAGAAGCCGGTCCTCTGGGTCTCGCTGGCGGCCCATCTGGGGGCGCAGCCGCTGCTTCTGGAGGGGGCCTCGGCGCCTCTGCAGCTGCTCGACGCCCAGGGGCAACGGTTCAGTGCGCGGCGTCTTTCGCTGCGCTGGGTGCAGCAGCCGCTGGCCAAGCCTCTGGAGATTCGGCGGAGTGTGCTGGGCCCCTTTGCAAGTTTTGAGGCCGCCGAGCAGGCGGCTTTGGCATGGAAGGCGCTCGGCGTGGCCGCGGAGGTGGCCCATCCCCGCGATTGGGAGGTGTGGGCTCCTGCGGGCATGGCGGGACCGAAGGGTTATCCCGACCGGCAGGTGCAGCAACGGCTGACGCAGCGGCGGGTGCTGCAGCTCAACACACCTTCGGGCTGGCGCAGCCTGGAGGGTCCGGTGCAGATCCAGGCCCCCGGCGGCCTGCGCTTCAACGGCGGCGTGTTTGCCGGACCGTTCCGTTTGCAGGCCGATGCCTATGGCAGTTGGACGCTGGTGGAGCAAGTGCCCCTTGAGCGTTATCTGCAAGGCGTGGTGCCCCATGAAATTGGCGCGGGCTCACCGCCGGCGGCCCTGGCGGCCCAGGCTGTGCTGGCTCGCACCTGGGCCCTGCGCAACCGGCATCGCTTCGCGGTGGATGGCTATCACCTCTGCTCCGACACCCAATGCCAGGTGTACAGCGACCCCCGACATGCCGGTTCGGCGGTGCGTCAGGCCGTCAGCCGCACAACGGGGCAGGTGCTGGCCCAGAACGGGGAACCGATCCACGCCGTGTATCACGCCAGCAATGGCGGCGTGAGTGCCGATGAAGATGAAGCCTGGCCGTTGCCTGAGCTCACCTACCTCGAGCCATCTCTCGATTGGCGCTCGGCGCCGCCCCAGGGTTTGACCCTTCCGCTCGATCGTCAGGAGGTGGCGGCTTTGCTGGCTCGCCAATCTGGGGTGGTGGGTGCGGCCCATCCGCTGTTCCGTTGGCGGCGTCAGCTGGATCAGGCCAGCCTGCGCAAGGGTCTGGGGGCTAGGGCGACCAGCCTGGGCTCACCCCTGAAGCCAGTGGTGCTGGAGCGCGGCCCCAGCGGCCGGGTGGTGCGTCTGGCGATCGAGGGGCCGAGGGGCCAGGTGGTGCTGGAGCGCGACGCCATCCGCCGCACTTACCGCCAGTTGCCCAGCACCTTGTTTGTGCTCACCCCCAGCGGCTCAGGCAGTTGGAGCGTGGTCGGGGGTGGATTCGGCCATGGGGCCGGGCTGTCTCAGGCAGGGGCGATCGATCTCGCGGCTCGGGGCTGGACCGTGCAGCAGATCCTCAGCCGCTACTACCCCGGTGCGCAGCTGGTGCCCATTCAGGCCCTGCCTGCAGATGGCCAACGGCGAGCCCTCTAAAGTTCGGCAGACCTGGAACATGCCATGGCCGCCGGGGGCACAGCCACAGGAGCCCGCCGACTGCAGGCCTCATTGTTTCTGATCGGTTGTTGTCTGGCTGGTGCGCTCCCCCATGCGCTGCCGGCGTCCCGAAGCCTCTGGCCCTCCCTGGCGCTCACGCTTCTGCTCGGCACCTATGCGGTGCGCAGCGTGTTCCTCCCGCGTTTGCGTGGTGCGGGCGCGGTTGTGGAGAGTCCTGAGCCGCAGGCCTGGCCTGCGGTGGATCTGGTGGTGGCGGCCCGCGATGAAGAGGCGGTGATCGGTCGCCTGGTGGAGCGGTTGGCGGATCTGGAGTATCCCGCGGAGCAGCTGCGCCTTTGGGTGATTGACGACGGCAGCGAAGACCGCACCCCCGAGGTGCTGGAGGACTATCAACGGCGCTACCCGCACTTGCAGGTGCTGCGCCGCAGCCGCGATGCCGGTGGCGGCAAATCAGGCGCCCTGAATGCCCTGTTGCCCCAATTGCAGGGCCGCTGGTTACTGGTGCTCGATGCCGATGCCCAGTTGCAACCCGATGGGCTGCAGCGGCTGGTGGCGTATGCCGAGGCGGGTGGTTGGTCGGCGGTGCAGCTGCGCAAGGCCGTGGTGAATGCCGATCAGAACTGGCTGACCCGCGCTCAGGCCATGGAGATGGCCCTGGATGCGGTGATTCAGCAGGGGCGGTTGCACAGCGGTGGCGTGGTGGAGTTGCGCGGCAACGGCCAGCTACTCCAGCGCCAGGCCGTGCTCGCCTGCGATGGCTTCAACGAAGACACCGTCACCGACGATCTCGACCTCAGCTTCCGCCTGTTGGTCCAGGGTCAGCCCGTGGGGCTGCTCTGGGATCCGCCGGTTCAGGAGGAGGCTGTGACCAGTCTGATGGGCCTCTGGCGGCAGCGGCAGCGCTGGGCCGAGGGCGGTCTGCAGCGCTTTTTTGATTACTGGGGTCCGCTCACCGGCGCGGCCACCAGCGCCGCCCGCAAGCTCGATCTCAGTGGCTTCTTTCTGCTGCAGTACGCCCTGCCGGTGATGGCCGTGGCGGATCTAGCCACCAGCGTGCTCACGCGCAGCACGCCGTTGATGTGGCCATTGTCGTTTGTGGCTTTCGGCCTTTCAGGCGGCGCGATCCTCGTGGGTTGCCTGCGCAGCAACGAAGGGCCGGCGCTGCCCCGGATGCATCCCTTCAATCTCGCGTTGGGGATTGCGTATCTGGGTCACTGGTTCGTGGTGATCCCCTACACAACCCTGCGGATGGCACTGCTGCCCAAGCGGCTGGTGTGGGCCAAGACCCTGCATGTGGGTGCTGGCCATGACGCGGCCCCAGGCAGCGAGGAGGCGGACCTCACCACCCAGGTGCTTTGACGCTGCGTTGAAGAATCAGGCTGCCTGGCTGCCGCCGCTGCCGTCTTCGAGTTCAGGCAGGGGGCCATCGAGTTGCACCACTTCGCCGTTGAAGAAGTCGGCCAGCCGCTTGGCCTGATCGTCGATCAGGCCGGCTTGGGGCTTCGGTGCTTCAGCAATGACCTCTGGCGCAGCAGCGACGGGAGCCGGAACCGGTAACGGTTGGGGAGCTGAGGGTGCAGGCTCAGGCGCAGTGGCTACCGGCTCTGCCTGCGGGGCAGTCGCGACCGGTGGTGTGGGTGGCGATGGAGCTGGTGTCGGCACGTGCACCTGCACCGGTGTTGGACGCTCGGGAGCGCTTGGGGGCGTTTGCGGTGGGGGCGCGCCACCGGCTTCGAGCATCACCTGGCGGGGGCTGCCCAGGGCTGATGCCACTGCCTTTTCCAGCAGTGGTAAGCGGCTCTGCACCATGGCCATCCAGTTGCCGGCCACCTGCACCACCGCGCGCTGTTGATCCAGGCGGGCCAGAACGGCTTGCTGCGAGAGCAGCATGCGCGTGGAGGGCAGCTCGAGGCCCGCCAGGATCTGTTGCCACAGCTCCACCAGATCGGTGTTGGCCGCGGCTGCAGGTGGTGCGGCGGCAGGTGCGGGAGCGGCTTCAGCGTTGTCCGGTGGGGCGGCCGCGTTCGCTGCAACCGGCGCTGGAGCGGTAGGGGTTGCCGGTGCTGCTACAGCCGCAGCGGGGGGGGCAATCACGGCCGCCGTTACGGGGGGCGCCGGTGCCGCTGGCGTGGCGGCGCGGGTTTGCTGCGGTTCGGCGAGCAGGCCGAGCAGCAGCACCTCCAGCCACAGCCGCGGTTGCACGCTCTGGCGCAGCTGTTGTTCGCTGCCCTTGAGCTGGGCTTGCCAGCGCAGCAGCGGGGCCTTGCCGATGCGCCGCGCCAGATCCGGCAGTCCGCTGCGGAACTGGGGCGAAAAGCTGGTGAGTTCAAGCCGGTCGGGGGCCACACCGGCCAGCACCAGATCCCGCAGTAGGCCCGCTAGGCCCTGCAGCACGGCTGAGGGTTCGCGGCCGCGCTCCAGCAGGGTGCGAA